>DATFEG010000070.1:0-149499 GCA_035251445.1 Gemmatimonadales bacterium
GAATATTTCCAGCTATTCAGAGCGGCGTTCCCGCACCTGTCGTCCTCCAATTTCACGTTTCGCGAGGCGGCGATCGCTATTGCGGCCTTCCAGATGGACGCGTTGATGCGGACGGATTCACCGTTCGACCGCTATCTGCGGCGCGATGACAACGCTCTCAGCGTGGAAGCCAAACGCGGCGGGGTGCTGTTCTTTGGCGAGGCGCTCTGCTCGAGCTGCCACAACAGTCCTCTACTGGGGGGGCAGCAATTCTCGAACACGGGCGTTCCCCAGCTGGGGCCCGGGGTAGGGAAGGGGGCACCGCTCGACCTGGGTCGGGGCGAACTGGTCAACAATGAGTTCTACCAATTCGCCTTCCGCGTACCCCCGCTCCGCAATGTCGAGCTGACCGCGCCGTACTTTCACAACGGCTCGTTCCCGACGTTGGAGTCCGTTGTGGCGCATTACAATGACGTGAGCCAGTCGCTCCGCAGCTTTGATCCTGCCACATTGCCCGCCGCCGTCCGGGACAGCTATCACGGTGAACGGGCGACGATCGACTCCATCATCCGTCATCTCGATTTCCGGCTGCGTGAGCCGTTGCGGCTGACTGAGACGGAGCAGCGGGAGCTGGTCGCGTTTCTCAAATCGCTGACCGACCCGGCGGCGCGCGATCTGTCGGGCATCGTTCCAGTTTCCGTGCCGAGCGGATTGTCGATTCGATGAGGACCTGAAGAAAGCGGGGGCGCGAACCAATCGTTCGCCCCCCCCGCCAATTGTCCGCGGCCAATCTTAGAATGCCGGCGTCAGACTAAACCGTACCATCCAGTCTTTCGTCGGCCGTTGGAAGGGATGCACGACATCCATCTGGCCGATCGCGAATCCGAACAGGTTCATGCGGAATGACGCGCCGGCGCTGTGCAACACCTGCCGCGGGCCGGTCCCGAAGACCTGAACGCCTTCCGTTCCGGTCCAGGCCACCCCTGCGTCGTAAAAGAGTCCCGCCTCGACGGGCAGAATGCCATAGTAGCCGCTGCCCACGCCGAGGACGCCGAACAGCGGGAAACGGAGCTCCATGCTCGCCACCATGATGCGGCTACCGAACATCTGGTCGACGATCGGGCAGCCGATCGAAATCCCGCATTCGACAGCGTGGAAGCTCCCGATGTCGTAGCCACGCACCAGGCTCGGGTAGCCAATGAACATCGGATACATGCGCGGATCGTCCGCATCCTGCCCGTAGCGTCCGATATGCAGGAAGCGGCCCGCGATTGTGAACGGGCGGAAGGGCATCACGTACTTTCGATAATCGACCAGGGCGGTAACGAACTTCAGCGTCCCGTAAGTGGGATCGGCTTCGATGCGCCAGCGGTCGCCGAGGATCGGTCCGACGGCGCCGAAGAACGTGTTGTCGCGCACGAACGCAAGCGTTGCGCTGCCGAGTCCGAGCGCGGGGGGTACGGGATTGTGGAACGTTGAATCGTACACAACCCCACCCGTGCCGGGATCGTAGCCGATCACCTGAACCTCATCGTCATACGTGATCTGCTGCACCCCAACCGAGGCCTCGAACCGGAACGACCGGTTGAACGGATACGCGATGACGCCGCTAATCTCGCGGCTTGTCTGCTTGACTCGTTCGATTAACTCGTAATAGTTGCCGTCACCATCGAAGCCGTTGTCGAAGTACCCTTGGACGTACGGGATTACCTGCGCGCCGATGCTCCAGTTCAGGCGTCGCTTGCGATTTTGATAACCCACCAGGGCTGCCCAGTCGCCGATGCGGCCGTTGACCTGCGCCATGGTGACGAGGTTGTGATCGCCCAGCATGTCGCTCCAATACAGCGTCACCCCTCCACCGATGTACGTGCCGAACCGATCCGCGGCCACCGCGAGGCTCGGCTGCGCGATAAAGTCGAGCGACAGCCTGGGGTGGTACGAACGGACGGTGGTTTCGACCGGTATGGTATTCGCGGCGGGCAGACCCTCTTCGACATCGCTGAGGAGGGTGACCACACCGGTTTCACGCTCGAGCGGTGGCAGGACGGCCGCGGATGGCGGAAGCTGGGTAATCGCGGTGCCGGGCGTCGCGTTGAGATCATCGATGCTTTGAATCGCGTAGCCCCCGTGGCTGTACACGCTGAACACCGCGCGTGGCGTTTTCTGCGCGACACTGAGCGCCGGGCTGAGCGCCGTAATGCCACTGACGCCGCTGAACACGTTGGTGATCTGCGTTATGCTGCCGTCGCCGAGCGACAGCCGGAAAACGTTGCTGATGCCGCCGGGATCGCCGACGAAATACACGCTCTGCCCGTCGGGACTCCACTGCGGATTGATCTGCTTTGCGCCGCTCAACGGACGCAGCGCCGTGATCTGCCCGGGCGCGCCACCGGTCACGTCGATCGTGGCGAGCTGGTAGTTGCCGTACGCCAGGCTATCGAGGGACGTCCCGAACCGATCGGTCACGAACGCGATGGAGCGGCCGTCCGGCGACCAGGCGGGCTGGAGATCGGCGTACAAGTCGTCGGTGAGCCGCGTGAGTTTTCCATTTTCGACCTCGACGAAGAACAGATCGGTCACGCCGCCGACCTGGGAGCTGAATGCGATCTGCTTGCCGTCAGGTGACCAGGTGGGATTGAAGATCTCGCCGAGGGTCGAGAACTTGAGCTCTTTGATCACGTCGCCGTTTCTGCCGTTGACGATGCGGAGCGCGGGCCGGCCCGTGACCACCCCGCCGAACACGAAGCGGGTACTCGTTGCATCCCACGCGCCGGCCGAGTTGATAAACTGCATGCTCTCGAGGTGGGGATCGCGCGTGGACGACACCAGCTTGCGTAAGGTGCGGCCGGTTTGAGCATCCGCCAGGTACATGTCGATCGAAAAGAGTCCGGCGTCCGACATGTACACCATGTGGCGGCCATCCGCGCTGAGCGCGGGCGCGATGTTGTAATGCGACATCCGACCCGGACTCACCAGCATTCGCGCGCCCACGGTCGTGACCGGCATCTCGCGCGCCCGTTGCACCTGCGTGCGATCGGTCGGCAGCTCGACACCGGTAGCAAGCGCGACCGGCTCGGTTGCCTCTACCAGTGAGCGGTGCCACTCGGCGAAAATGCTGTCCACCGGGCGGTGCGTCATGACTTCCATCGCGCCTTGGACGTTGCCCGTTCTTCCAGCCGAGCGGAGCAACGCACCCACGATATCGTCGCCGTACACGCCGCCCATATAGGCCCAGAACGCCTGGCCCCAGCGGTATGGGAAGTAGCGCGGGCTATCGAGCTCGTGAAACTTGGGCAGTTCCCGCCGTCGCACCGCGTCCCGCATCCACATCGTCGTGTTTGGATCGACGGGCCCGATCGAGAGGTATTCCGCCATCCCCTCGATGAACCAGAGTGGAATGCGGTTCAATCCCGCGCCCATGTTGCTGCGACCCACACCCGTGATGTCGTACTGGAACGCGTGAATCAATTCGTGACCGATGACGTGATCGGTTTCCAAGAGCGAGGCGCCCATGGGAAGGATGATGCGGCGTTTCAGACTTTCGGTGACGCCGCCTGTGCCCTCACCCGGCGACGAGCCGAGGACATTGGTCTGCTCGAAATCGGGGTGGTCGGCGTAGAGAATCAACGGCTGGCGGCCGGTGAGTTGATGGCGCAGCACGTTCGAGATACGTGTGTACCACCGCTCGGCCATGCGCGCCGCCTGCGCCGCGGCCTCGGCTTCTTTCTCGTAGAAATAGACGTCGAAATGCTGTGTTTTGAGGACCTTGAAGTGGAAGGTCTCGTACTGGACCGAATTGCGTCCGAAATACTGGGCCACCGCGCTGGAGGGTGCTGCAGCAAGGAGTGCCGCACCCAGCAGCAAGTTGACCCGGATGATGGTGTTCATTTCTAGGAATACCCCCCTACCCACTGGCAGAGCCTATCCAATCAAAAAGACAGAACCATCGTCCTTAAGGATAGCCTGCTACAGTCTACCACAAGGTTATGAGCCGATCCATCGAACTGACGTATCTACAAAGCGCCGGCGACTGCGCAGGGTTTCCGGCCGCAGTCAGGAGACGCATGTGACCACGGTCACGTTAACGGGGTCCCACTCGGCTCCTCGGCGCGACAGGCGAACAGGTGTCGTGACTGGGTGTCGGGGCTCGCATCTCGGCAACGAGGATGTTGACGAGAAGCTTGCAATCCGGATCGTCTTCGACTCGACCGCCGAGCACCCGGACTTGCTGTCCACAATCTCGCGCCTCAAGTTGGCAACATGAGCGCGCCGATTGCCGCGACCGCCGCAGCTCCCGCAGTTCAGTCCCGCGTCGCTTCGATTGATCTGATTCGGGGCGCCGTAATGGTGCTTATGGCGATCGATCACGTACGCGTGTATTCCGGACTCCCCGCCGGTGGTCCCACGGCAGGGATTTTCTTTACCCGCTGGATCACGCACTTCGTGGCGCCGGCCTTCATCTTCCTCGCGGGGACGAGCGCATTCTTCTACGGACGCAAGCGCGCCGGTCTGTCGCGGTTTCTGCTCGTACGCGGTATCTGGCTTATTCTGCTCGAGCTCACCGTCATTCGCGTCGCGTGGACCTTCAACGTCGACTTCGCCAACTATCTCCTCGCGGGCGTCATCTGGGTGATCGGCTGGTGCATGATCATCATGGCGCCCATGGTGAGAATGCGTCCCCGCGCGTTGGGGATTGTCGGTGTCGCGATCATCGCACTCCATAATTTGGTCATGGGCCCGCTGATCAACGCAATTCCTCTCGGAGAATCGTGGAAGGTGCTGTACATCGGCTTCTTCGAGGGCCCGCTGAAGGGAACCCCGCTGATCGTGCTGTACTCGATCATCCCGTGGATCGGCGTTATGGCTGCCGGCTATGGATTCGGGACGGTCCTGACGCTGGAGCCGGCTCGGCGCGACCGGCTTTGCCTGCAGATTGGACTCGGCGCGATCGCGCTCTTTCTCGTCCTGCGCGGGTTCAACCTCTATGGGGATCCATGGCCCTGGCGCGGTGGAAGTGAGATGCCGGCGCTGCTGTCATTCCTCAACACCGCGAAGTATCCGGCATCATTGAACTTCTTACTGATGACACTCGGTCCGACAATCGCTCTCATCCCCATACTCGAGCGCGCGGGGGGGCGGGGGCGGATGGAGCGGTGGCTGACGGTGTTCGGCCGCGTCCCCTTCTTCTACTATGTGCTGCACATCCCGCTCATCCACGCCCTGGCGCTCGTCGTATCCACGATTCGCTTGGGTGAGGTGAGTCCGTGGCTCTTCGCCAACCATCCGATGAGCACGCCACCGCCGCCCGACGGCTACACCTGGAGCCTGGGCTTGCTCTATCTGATTTGGGCGATTGCCGTCGTGTTGCTCTATTTCCCCTGCCGCTGGTACGCCGAGCTGAAGGCCCGACGACAGGATTGGTGGCTCAAGTATCTCTAGAAGGCTCCGCCGCCGCCGCCACCGCCGCCCCCTCCAGAACTACCGCCGCCTCCAAACCCGGATCCCCCTGAGCCGCGCGGTGAGGACGAGAGCGTCGTTCCTGCCACGCTCGTCAGATGCGACATGCTGCTCGAGAAGCTGCCCACGTTGAAGTGCGTGACGCTGGGCCCCACATACCATCGCGGCGGTTCGGTGTAAATCCCCTCGAACGCGCGCGCGAACTGTTTCTCCACGCCGAAGGCCATCGCGTACGGCAGGAACTTATCGAACAGCTCCGGATGCCCGAGGATGACGCGTTTGAAATGCTCGGCCTCGACGCGACGGAGAAACTCTTCGAAGCCGAGCACGTGTTCGAGGGCACGCGCCCCCGGTTCGGTGCGCGCCGGCATGATTTGCGCGAAGACGACGATTATGACGGCACTGAGGACGCCGGCCGCAACGAAGGGTAGCGGCGTGAAGAGCAGCGCCTTGGAGACAACAACCCCGCCGATCCCCACGAGCAGCCCGAGGCCGATCCCCAACGCCATCCACTTCTGCTTTACCTTGTCCGGCCGGTTCTTGTAGTAGCCGCTCAGCGTCAACTGATCGAACACGGCGTCGCGAATGGGAGAAAGTTTCGTATAGAACTCGTCTTTTAGCTCATCGAGGGGGACACGGTCGCCGCGGCCCGTGAAGATGCCGTCGAATACAGTCCGCTCGTGTGGCGCCAGCCCGTCGCTGGTCTTGAGCCGATGGAACGTGTACGAAGTGCCGCCGCCGAACAGACCGAGCAGCTTCGGGCTTTGTTGCTCTTCGATGCGGAGATAGCCTTTGACCGCAAGATCCACGAGTGTCGCCGTGATGTCCCGCATGTCCGCGTTGTTGTCGAGCAAGGTGCCGGCCTCGGCTGCGGTCATGCCGCGCGGCGGCTCGTATTGCACGGCGATGGGGCGACGTCGCGGATCTGCGCCGGAGCGTCGCCATCTCCAAAACGCGAAGAAAAACACCGGAATCGGGATGAGCAGGGGCCAGTTGCTGCGCGCGGTTTCCAGCGTGCGCGCGGTGGCGCTTGGCGCCGTCACGACGCCCTTGTTCCATCCGACGACAGCCGTTAGACCTTCGCGGTAGCCGAGCGAGTGCGGCATGACGATGCGGACCGTGTCGCCGCCCGTTGTCACCCTCGCATCCTGCGCTCGCGACCCGTAAACGCCATTGAACGCAATCGCGCGAAGGCCGGGCGTGTTCGGTGGCAGCAGGATGGTCGCCGCAGCCGCCTGGATTGGAACGTCCCACTCGTCGCCCGTGACGTTCCAGTACAACTCATCATGCTCGTCGAAGAAGCGCAGCCCGTTGGTGGCCTGATAGCGCAAGACGATCGTGCGGACCGCGTTCTGGGCGCCCGGAACCCAGATCTTGTACTTGATGTAGTGCCGGACCCGGCTGGCCTCCGTGCGCAGCTCGCGCCCGGCGTCGTCCGTCGCGCTCTGCAGTGAAAGACCGAGTCGCCAGTTCAGGCCCTGCAGCGTGTGGTAGTCGACCGGAATCGTCCGGTATAGGCCGTTCCACGATCCGACGAAGCGTGCCGTGACGGTTTCCGTGACATCGATGCTCGCATCGCGATTGATGCGAATCCGCGCATCGAAACGCTCGATGGAGTACGAGCGTTGTTGCGCCGCCAGCACCCCCCCCGTAAGCAGGAGCGTCAGCACGGCCAGCGGCACGCGCGGCACGGCGCGCTCCGCCGGATCGTCGAGGCCGAAGAACTCGCGCGGTCGTAGCCGCATGAAGCCGGCGACGATACGCGAAGGGAATTGCGCGATCGCGGTGTTGAAGTCGCGCACGACCGCGTTGTAGTAGCGCCGAGCGTTTTGCAGGTGGTTCTCGACATCGGTCAGCGTCTGCTGCAGGCCGGCAAAGCTCGCTGCGGCGCGCAGCTCCGGGTAGGATTCGGCGACCACCAAGACGCGGTGCAGGGCGCCCCCGAGGGGTTCCTCCTCGCGCGCGCGCGTGGCGGGACCGCGATCGCTCGCTTGCAGCGCTCGACCGCGCGCCGCAACCAGCGCCTCGAGTGTGCTGCGCTCGTAGCCGGCGTGACCCTGAACTACAGCGACGACGTTGGGGATGAGATCGTGCCGGCGCTTGAGCTGCACGTCGATGTCGGACCACGCGTTGTCGCCCAGCTGCCGCAAGCGGATCAGCCGGTTGAACGTGAATACCGCCCACGCGAGCCCGGCGATGGCGCCGATCAGCGCAATCGTCATGCGGCTACGCTAGCTCTTCAAAAGAACGGATGCGAGGATGCCCCCCCCCGCCCCCCGCGGCCTCGACGCGCGTCTCGGACTCGCGCACGCACAGGACCGTGCGCAGCCCCGCTTCCCGCGCCGCATCGAGCTCGGCCGGGACGTCCGAGACGAACAAGACGTCGCGCGGATCCTGATGTAACTCGCTCGCGATGAGCCGATAGCTCTGCGATTCCCGCTTCGGGCCTGTCTTGGTATCGAAATAGTCGTAAAGAAACGGGGTGAGGTCGCCGGCCGTGCTATTGGCGAACAGGTTACGCTGCGCTGGCACGCTTCCGGAAGAAAAGATCGCGATGATGATACCGTTGCGGCGCCACCGCACAAACGCGGGCCGGACGTCGTCGTAGACTTCGGCCTTGCCTTTCAGCTCACCGCCATGATAACCCTCATCCCAGATCTTCCCCTGCAGCGACTTCAATGCGGTCGACTTGCGATCGTGGTCCATCAACCAGTACACGTACGCTTCGACGGAGCCCAGCTCGTTGGCGTGGTCCCACGCCGGCAGTCCCGCCTGGCGGGGCGGTTCGGCGAGGTGCTCGGCGCGCAGCGCCGCAATGTCCGACACGACGCCCGGATCGGTGGCGTGTTGCTCGAGATACTCACGAACACGCGCGCGCGCGTAGGGAAACAACACCTGATGGACGAACGCGACGGGCGTAGTTGTCCCCTCGATGTCCAGGAGAATTGCGCGGGGAGTGGGAGGGGTGCTCAGCGTCGGCAATTCACGCCTTGGTGACCAAGGGGATGTACGTCGGCCCCATGCACACCGGCTGATAGCCCTTGTCGGTGCCGCTGTTCGTGTAATGCGGCGTCCAGCCGGTCTTGTCCTGGAACAGGCGAATCGCGCGGATATTGCGGTCGGCGCAGAGATCGAACCAGTGGTGCGTGCCGCGGGGAACGCGCAGCAAATCACCGGCTTCGACCTCGATCGCGATGACGGGCCCTTGACGCGGGTGTATATGAAACAAGCCGCGGCCGCGAACGATGAAACGTACCTCGTCTTCGTCGTGCCAGTGCTCGATGTTGAACTTGGCGAGCATCGCATCGAGGCCCGGTGTCGCCGGCGTGACGTCGATGACATCCGCAGTCACGTAGCCACCACGCGCCTTGAGTTGCTCGATTTCCGGGGCGTAGGCTGCGAGGACCTCCTGCGGCGGCGCATCGACGGCGACGCGCTGTTCTCCCGGCCAGTGCTCGTAATCGATTCCCAAAGTCCGGAGGTAGGCCGTCACCTCGTGCTGTTCGGTGATAGTCCTCCGCTCCGCGGGGATCCTCACTGTTGCCATGTCATGCCTCGCTTTCGACCCATCGCTTCAAACAAGAACTCCAGGACCTCCATCTGCCGTTTTGCTTCGGCCAGGTCCCGGCCCCAGGTATACAGGCCGTGCCGGCGGATCAGAAGTCCGTGCGCTTTTGGATTGGCTCGCAGCAACTGCTCAACCTCCGGCGCCGCGCTCACCCAATCCTGCGTATTCTCGATGATCGGGATCCACTCGCGGTGCAGGTGCGTGCCGATCCCCGTGAGCCCCTTCAACATTTCGTAGCCTTCGATCACCAAGCCGCCGTCCTGCGCGGCGTCCGATAGAATCGTGCTCCAGATTGAGTGCGTATGCAACACCGCACCCGCTCCGACACCACGGGCCCGAACCACCGCGAGATGCAGGGTCGCCTCGGCGGATGGCTTCCCTCTGCCGCCGAGGGGGCGACTCGCGTCGTCAATCTGTAGGATCTGGCCCGGGCCGAGCAGACCCTTGTCCACCCCGCTGCACGTAATGGCGAGCCGCAAGGGCTCGCGACTCACCACAGCGCTGAAATTACCGCTGGTCCCGAGTGCCCAGCCGCGCGCATAGCATTGCCGCCCGATCTCGGCGAGCTGCTCGGCGAGGGCTTCGAACGATTCTCCGGCGAGCATTTCCTAACATATCATCGAAGCCGGTCGAAGGCTCCGCCTAGTCTTTCACGAGCAACGCAACCGGGAACTGCGCAAGGAGACTGGCGATGCGCTCGCGGCCTCTATGCGTCTCCTGGGTGAAGACGTTGCGCCACCCAGCGCCGCCCGCCGGCAGCGTCAGGGTCGTCTCACCCCAGCCGCCCGGCAACGATTGCATCAAGCCGGGGAACGACTGTGACGAGTCTTTCGCCGCGCGCAAATGCAACGACGTGATCGGCATTAGCCCCCTCGGCGGAGAGCGGCTGGTAACAGTCCTCTGGTTGCGGACCGACCGCGAGCGCCCGGTGGATCAGCCAAAGCTTTGGCAATCCTTCGTCCGCGCGTGCCAGCACCTGTTCCGGCGTTGCGTTGCGGATCTCGTCGAGCAGCCGGCGTCGCGCCGCGAAGTCGACGGTGCGGCGATTGTCCGGATCCACGAGGCTGAACGACCAGAGCTCGGTGCCTTGATAGATGTCGGGGACGCCCGGGGCCGTCAGCTTGAGCAGCGTCTGGGCGAGCGACACCACGCGGCCCGGCGCGACGATGTCATCGACGAATTGCTTGACCGAGCTGGTGAATTCGGGATCGTGGAGCGTGCGCTCGACGAACTGCTTGAGGGCGGTTTCGAACCCTTCGTGGGGCGAGGTCCATGACGTATGCGTCTTCGCCTCGCGGGTCGCCTTCTGCATGTAGGCGAGCGCGCGCTCTGCGCCGAGTGGCCAGGCCCCCACGAGCGTCTGATAGTACAAATACTCTGTGTTGCGATCCGGCAGATCACCGGTGCGATGTCGCTCGTTGTGCTCCGCCCACCGGCGCACCGCGGCAACCCAGTTGGCGGGACACTCTGTGATGACCGCCAGACGCGCGCGCACATCCTCCCCGCGCTTCGTGTCGTGTGTCGCGGTGGCGAGCATCGTCTGGGGAGAGCCGGCCTGCACGTCGGCCATGCGGGCGTGGAATTCTTCCGGACTGGTGCCAAACCGGGACGGATCGCCGCCAACCTCATTCAGCGCGACGAAGCGGTTGTAACAGTAGAACGCGGTGTCTTCGACGCCCTTGGCCATTGCGGCGGTACTGAGTTGCTGGAAACGGCGGACGAGGGTGCTCTCGAGCTCCCCACGCACCCGGAGTATCAGGATCGCGCGCAGAAAATCGAACAGCTCAGGGTCGATATCGGGTCGTCTGCGCTTCGCGCCCGCCGCGGCGGTGTCGATCGTCCGCCGATCGGCCTCACGCACCCCGTCATGGCCTGGACGAACGTACGTCCGGTATACGGGAAACGAAGCGATCAGCTCGCGTAATCCTTCTGTGAGGAGATGGCGCGTGTAATCGCGGTGGCGGCGATGCCGCTCGCAGATGCGCAGCAGCAGCTCGGCAAGCCGGTTTACGTCGCTGCCGAGACCTTCACGCAAGACGAGCAGCCGCTTGTCGTGCGCGATGTCCGCATACGCGTCCGTGATTCCGGTAAACGTCGCGTAGAACTGCGTCAGCGGTGCTTCCGCGGCTGGATCGATGAATAATCCGCCCGCCAGATTGATGAAGTCGTATCCCGTTGTGCCCTCGACGGGCCAGGTTTCGGGCAGACATTCTTGCGGCGCCAGGATTTTCTCGACGACGACATGACAGCGGCAGGTCTCGTGCAGGCGTTCCAGGTACGAGTCGGGGTCCTGCATACCGTCTACGTGATCGACGCGCAGCTGGTCCACGGCGCCCGAGCGCAACAACTCGACGACCAGACGATGTGTTTCCTCGAAGACCTCCGGCACCTCCACGCGCAATCCCACGAGTGTGTTGACGTCGAAGAAGCGGCGGTACGCCAGGTCACGTTCGGCAGCCTGCCACCAGGCGAGCCGATAGTTCTGCTGATCGAGCAATCGATCCAGCGCGTCCGGATCGTGATTGAACCGATCTACCGCGCGATCGAGCGCCGCGGCGGCCTCGGGCTCGGCGGAGATGAGCTGATCCAGCAGGTCGGTCGCCACGCGATGGTCGCGCCGCCGCCGCTCCACACTCTGCGGGTCGGCTTCCGTCGCGGCAGGGAGCAGCTCGAAGGTATCGGCGATGAACGTCAGGCGATCGGACTTGTAGAACGTCGCGGCGGTCTGCAGCAGTCCAGCGAGCGAGCGCGGATCGACGGGAAACTGGTGATCCTGGTAATGCACCGTGAACGTCGAGCGCTCGCGGCGCAGGCTGATCTCGCCGCGCTCGAGCGCGCGGCCGTACTGGTCGGCGAGCACGGGGAGGAGCAGGGTATTGCGGAGCCGCGCCTCTGGTGGCTCCCAGTCAATGTCGAAAAACCGGGCGTAGCGGCTCGCCAACCCGTTCTGCAGGACGTCCCACCACCAGCGGTTGTCCCTCGTGGCGATGGACATGTGGTTGGGAACGATATCGAGGAGCTGGCCCAGACCGGCTGCTTTGAGTGCCGCGATCATGCGCGCGTGCGCCTCGGAACCACCCAGCTCGTCGCTCAGCCGCGAATGATCGACGACGTCGTATCCATGCGTGCTGCCCGGCACGGCCTGGAGGTACGGCGAGGCGTACAGATGACTGACGCCGAGTGCGGCGAGATAATCCGCAACCTCGGCGACGCGATCGAATCCGAAATCCGCAGTGAGCTGAATGCGGTAGGTCGCGCGGCGCCGCACACTCAAGGGGAAGCGCCTCCCCTGAGCTCGATCGCCCCCGCGCCCGACTGGACGGGCCAGAGCGGTGTCACCGAGACGCCCTGGATTGTTTCCTCAAATCCTTTTTCGCTCCGTGCCATCGTCGTGATTTCGGAACGCCAGACTTCCGCATCTGGCTGAAAACGAAGCGACCGGCTGCGGGCGAGCGACAGCTCGGGTGCGAAGATCGCATTCGCCGGCAAATCCGACGTGTCCCACTTGTAGGCGACTCCCAGACATCCGCCAGCATCGAAGGTGAGCCGTTTTTCGAGCCGGTCGTCCTGCAGGACGATTGTGAGTGAGGCAGGCTCGGTCTGCACGGTGGCACGCAAGTGCGCCGCGGCCCATGATCGCAAGGGTTTGTAATTGCCCTTCGCGTACTGCGCAGCATTTACGTCAGCACCGATGACTCGGTCAACCAGGATCGCGCGCGGCTCGGTATCCACCGGTGGCAGCGCAGTGAGCCGCGACGCCTTCTCGATGTCGTGGATGCTTTGCGTTCCGCCCGCCTGTTGGTCGTGGCCGTCCCCGTGGCCCCGGGGCAGCTCGTGATATGACTCGCGACGACGCGTGAGAACGTCCGCGAGATTCATGAGATCGTTGAAATGTGTCAGGATCTCGATTGCGCCCCCGCGGTGGGGACTTATCAAGGCCGAGAACTGCGCCGAGTGCACCCACAGCTCGGGGTAGCCGTCGTCGTCGAAGTCGAGCTCGTCATAGGCGAGGGATTCGCCCTGGCGGAGCACACGCTCCGCGATCGCCAGCTGCCGCCAAATCGCGTTGCGTAGATGCGGGAGGTACAAACCGCCGAAGACTCCGTGCCAGTAGGCATCGTTGCATTGCGCCCGTCCGATGGCCCGCCGAGCCTCCGGCGGATCGCCGCGGCTGCGGGACAGCGTCGAGAGCGCAAGCATTGTCTTATGCATCCGGTTCGCCTCGGTGTACTTCACCAGGAAATGGTGCCAGTGTCCTCCCCGCACGAACGGTGCCGATGCCGCAAGGTGCTTGGGCCCGAGCTCTTCCTCGAGCTTCGTGAGGTCGCGCTGAGCGGCGGAGGGGAGCGACCATTTCTCCATCTCCCTGTAGGATGCCGTGCCGAGATACGCGAGTCCGGCGGATGGCACCCGGCGGAACGCCTCCTGGGCAGTGGAAAGCGTGACTTCGCCGGCGGTGGTGAGCCGTTCGATCGCCTTAAGGAAGTCGTCCAACCACCCGGAACCGTAGACCCAATCCTTGGTTCCAGGCCAGCCGCCGAACTTTTCTCCGTCGTCGGCCAGCACGGCGAGCCCGTGGCCGTGGCTCTTGAGCTGGCGCAGATACGCCGCGGTTTCGTCGGGCGGCCGGAAAGGAATCAGATACCGAAGTCGTTCATCGATCGCGAGCAGGCCGACACGGCGGCTGTTCGACTCGGTGCGAAACGGCCGGTGCAGCTCGTCGCTGCGAAATCCGCTCACCAGGAAATGACGGTCTTCGACGAGCGCGTACTCCACCCCGGCATCCGCGAGATCTTCCGCGAGCCCGGGGTGCCACACGCGCTCTGTGAGCCAGAGCCCGGACGCCTCCACGCCAAACCGGCGCTTCAAGTACTCGCGCATCCGGCCGATCTGCTCCAGCCGGTCGAGCCGGGGAAGCGCGGCGAGGATCGGCTCGTCGAACCCGGCGAGCAGCAGCTCGACTTTCCCATCAGCCGCCAGCCGGCCGATCATGTCGAGCCACGGGACGTCGTGCTGCTCCAGCCATTCCAACAGCGGCCCCGATACGTGTAGCGTGAGAGGAAAGAAACCGGCTGCCGTCGCGCGCTCGATGATCGGCCGGTACACGTCGCGCACGTGGTCCGCCATGACGTGATCGAAATTTCCCACAGGCTGATGCAAGTGCAGGCCAAAAACGAACCGCAGCGGAGCCTGCGGATGGGTGGGCTGTTTCAAGAGGGTGTCGGCAGCATGGTTTGGCGGAATACGTCGACCGCTGTGCCGGCCTCCGCATCATTGCTCCTGGCGTTGCCCAACTTCTCGATAAATCCGGCCTCGAGCCGCCCGCTCTCCGGACCGGCGAGGCCGATCGCATGCGCGGCATAGCGGAGGACCTGTCGTCCTTCCAGCCCGGCGAAATCATCGAAGAACCATCCGCATGACGTCATGGCGCGCAATACGCCGCGCTCCATTTCGATAAGCCGTCCCGCTTTGTCGTCACCGTTCACGGCTCCGGTGGCGCCGGCGGCATCGCGGAACGGCCAGGGACCGCCCGGCAACTGCGCGCCGTCCCGCTCGTAAATGGCATGGACCTCGCCGGCCAGCCAGTCCACAGCCGCCCGCAGCGGCGCGCGCCACTCCTGCTGCGTGTCACCGTTGATCCGGCAGCCGCAGGCCGCGCGCCACC
The DNA here is from genome assembly GCA_035251445.1 of Gemmatimonadales bacterium. Taxonomy (GTDB): domain Bacteria; phylum Gemmatimonadota; class Gemmatimonadetes; order Gemmatimonadales; family GWC2-71-9; genus 20CM-2-65-7. The sequence goes on from DATFEG010000070.1 coordinate 14,670, forward strand.
GCTCCACGCCGTGTGCACAGCTCCACGAGGTCGGCTCGACGAGCGTGACGGCCTCGGTGGGCGGATGTGCCGCGAGCGCGGCCGCGAAGTTGCTCACCGTGACCTTGTTCGAATGCGCCGACCGGGACAGGACTGTCGCCACCGTCCTATCCGCGCCCTTGTGATGATGGCCGAACGTCTCGCCGTCCACCGCGATGCTCGCGATGCCGTCAGGTGCCGTGTGCTCGAGCACGGCGGTCCATCGGTCGGGATCTGTCTGCAGCCCGCCAAATGCGACACCGTGAGATAGTTGACCGTTGTACGCGAACACCGCGATCGAGCGACCCCCGGTGAGCTCGACCTTGGCCGGCAGGCCGTGCGCGGGCGCTTTCGTGACCTGATGGGGAGCGAGCACCGTGAAAGCGATCCCCTCGGCGGCAATGACCTCGAGCGTCTCGCGATCCACCGCGGTCTCAGGGAGCCAGAACCCAACGGGATCGCGACCGAAACGCTTCTGGAAGTCGCGAATACCCCATCGCACCTCCGTTGCCTTGTCTCGACGGCTCGCGAGCGGAAGTATGATGTGATGGTACGGCGTAGCGAGCGCGTTGCCATGACCGAGGCGCTTCATGCTCGCGCGATCGGCACGGATCACGGCGCCGTGAACGTGTCGTGCTTCGCGTTCCATCCAATCGAGTAGTGTCGGCCCAAAGTCAAAGCTCATGTATTCGTAGACCGGAACGTGTACTTTCGTGCCGCCCTCGTCGATCTCGACGGAAACGAGCGGCAAGTACGTCTCCTTGGTGATCCGCACGTTCCAGTCGTGCTCGGGGGCGGCGGAGGGTTCCGCATCGACCTGTCCTGTCCACGGGTTCTCCCGTGGCGGTTGGTAGAAGTGCCCGTGGATGACGATCAGACCGTGCTTGTGTGTAGTCACGCGTTTGTCGACGCTCGGATAGTCAAGCCTTACCTTACCAGGAAGGTGCGCACCTGTGCCGCTACCGGCGCGCGTTCACGCCGCGCTTTGCGGCGGTGGACCGCTTGCGAGGCCTGCGTCCGCCGGCTTCACCACGCCCCTCACCGGCCTCGGGCTCCGGGATCGCTCGGGCCGCCTGGGCGCGACGGTACACGACCGCATAGGACTCGGCGGCTTGTGCCCAGGAGAAGTCTTTCCGCATGGCGCCGCGTGCGAGCTCGGTGAACCAGTCGCGATCCTTGTAGAGAGTCACGCCCCGGTGAACGGCTTGATCGAACGCCTCCGGGCTGTACGCGTCGTAGAGGATGCCCGTGACGCCATCCTCGATCGTGTCCGCGAGCCCACCAACCCGGCGCGCGACGGGGAGGGCACCGTAGAGCTGCGCGCGCATCTGCGTAAGGCCGCACGGCTCGTACAACGAGGGCATCATGAGGAAATCGGCGCCGGCGAGCAGCCGGTGCTCCAGCGGATCGGTGAACGCGGTGTTGATGGCGATCCGGTCGGGATAGCGCGCGGCCAGCGCGCGCAGCGCAATTTCGAATTGTGCTTCGCCGGCGCCCAAAAACAGAAACTGCGCATCGAGCTGCTGCACCGACTGCGACGCCACGATCTGATCGAGCCCCTTCTGTGCCACGAGCCGCGCGCTCATACCAAAAACCGGCACGTCGGGACGCCGCGGCAGCGCCCACTCCTCCTGCAGCGCCGCCTTGCAGCGGCGTTTGCCTGACAGATCTTCCGGCCAGAACGGCGCGGGAATATGTGGGTCGTTGCGCGGATTCCACTCCTCGACATCGATCCCATTGCGAATCCCGACCAGGCGATCGCCGAGCTGTCGGAACGTATGCTGCAATCCGAAGCCGCCGACATCCGTCAACAGCTCGAACGCATGCGTCGGGCTCACCGTCGTGACCATGTCGGCGAAGACGAGTCCGCCTTTCAAGTAATTCAGTCGGCCGTACCACTCCATGTAGTTCGGCGACCACAGTTCGCCGGGGAGGCCGATGTCGCGCAGCACGTGAGGGGGGAAGACGCCCTGGAAACCGCCGTTGTGAACCGTCAGGACTGTGGGCAGCCGCTGCAATTCGGCCTCGTCGCGATACACGCGCCGCAAGAAGACCGGTACCAGCGAAGCGTGCCAGTCGTGCGCGTGCAGAATGAGATTGCCGTTGCCGAGGCGACGTGCGATCTCGATCGCCGCGGACGCGAACAGCGCAAACCGCCGGGCGTTGTCCGGGTAATCGCCGTTCGCATCGCCGTAGATGCCCGGCCGATCAAACGACGCGTCGTGCTCGAGGAAGAACGTTTGGGGATAGCTCGCGTCGACCTGTCGCCAGCAGCGCACTACCTCGCGCCGGCCCGCGCTTTCGACCGTAAAGGGATCGCACATCGGCTCGAGCTGGCCGGCATGTGCGCGGGCCTCGCGATAGAGCGGTAGCACCACGTGACTCTCCGTCCCACTGCTCGCTTGATACTTCGCGAGGCCGGCGACCGCCTGACCCAGCCCACCTGTACGAGCGTACGGCCACAGTTCGGCAGTGAGGTGGAGAACCCGGGTCTTCAACACTCCCCCTGTGCTACGGTGGCGGATCGTCGGGGAGCGCTTCCCCGACAGCCGCGGGAACGTAGTACCGCGTGACGTAATTCTGCAGCATCTGCCTGGTGGTGAACCGCTCGATGCTGACGGCCATCGCCGATTTCATCATATGTACCCACGCGAGGGACGCCTTTCCAGGGATTCGATCGTAAAACGTCGGAACGACTTCCTGCTCGAGGAGTCGAAACAGGTTTTCCATGTCCGACTGCTCGACGTCCGCGTCGGGCGCGGGCAGCGGAATCACCCAGCCGTTCTCCCCGGTCGATCCCTCGGCCCACCAACCGTCCAGCGTGCTGAGCTGCGGGACGCCGTTGAGCGCCGCCTTCATTCCGCTCGTGCCGCAGGCTTCGAGGGGTACGCGTGGCAGATTGACCCACAGGTCCACGCCGGGCACCATGCGCTGCGCGAAATGCATCTCGTAATCCTCGAGGAACGCGATGCGCCCCTCGAACGAGGGATCCTGGGCGGTCATGAAGATGCGTTGCAGCACCCGCTTGCCTGGGTCGTCCGCGGGATGCGCTTTGCCGGCGAAGATGATCTGGACGGGGCGGCGCGAATCGGTCAGCAGGCGCCGCAGCCGCTCGGGATCGCGAAACAGCAAATCGGCGCGCTTGTACGTTGCAAAACGGCGGGCAAACCCGAGGGTCAACACGTTGGGGGAGAGGAGCGCACCGGCTCCAGCCAGCTTCGCCGGGTCTTTCCAGTAATCCCGCCAACGTTGGCGCGCCTCCTCGCGGATGTAGTGCAGCAGCAGGTAGCGCAGACCTTCATGCGCAGACCACAATCGGTCGCTGTCGAGCGCCTGCACCGCGGCAACGGTCGCGGCAGAGTCGGCGCGTGATTCCCAGTCTGGACCGAGGGAGTCTGCGAGCAGATCGCGGATCGGCCGTGCCATCCAGGTCCCCAGGTGCACGCCGTTGGTGACGTGTCCGATCGGGATCTCAGCCGCCGGTTTGTTGCCCCACACCCAACGCCAGATGCGTCGCGATTCTTCGCGGTGCCGCGCCGATACGCCGTTCACGCGACCCGCGAGACGCAGCGACAGAACCGTCATCTCGTAGCGCGGATCGCTGGGCCCGCTGTTGCCCAGCGACATAAACTGGTCGCGGGTGATACCCATCGCGTTCCAGAACGGTCCTGTCACTTGCTCGACTTGATCCGTTGTGAAAATGTCGTGGCCCGCGGGAACCGGTGTGTGGGTTGTAAACACACTCGTTGATCGGACCTGATCCTGAGCCGCATGAAGGGTGAGGCCGGTCGCGAGGAGCTCGCGGAGTCGCTCGACGTACATGAACGCGGCGTGCCCTTCATTCGCGTGCCAGATCTCCGGGTTGCTGCCGAGCGCGCGGAGCATGCGGACTCCGCCAACGCCGAGCACCCATTCCTGGCGCAATCGCCACTCGGGCGCGCCGGTGTACAATCGCGCGGTGAGCTTGCGGTCCGCGGGATCGTTGACGTCCAGGTCCGTGTCGAGCAGGTACACCGGTACGCGGCCCACCATGACGCGCCACGCGCCGATCTGCACCTCGCGGCCGGAAATCGTGAGCGACACCACATAGGGGTTGCCGTCGGGCCCCGTGACGCGGGCGACAGGATTCACGGCCGGGTCGATCGGATCGTCGGAGTCGCGTTGCCAGCCGTCGAGGCCGATCAACTGATCGAAGTACCCGCCGTGATAGTAGAGGCCGACGCCGATCAGCGGGACACCGAGATCGGACGCCTCTTTGCAGTGATCTCCGGCGAGGACGCCGAGGCCCCCGGAATAGATCGGGAGCGAGCGGTGCAGCGCGAATTCCGCGGAAAAATAGGCGATCGTGCGACCGGCCAGTTCGGGATAGCTACTCGCGAACCACGTCCCGTCGCTGGCCGAAAGCTCCTCGAAGCGCCGCATCACGGCGTCATAGCGTGCGAGAAAATCGGGATCGCGCGCGCGCTGCTCGAGCCGCTCCGGATCGACCTGCCGCAGGAACTCGACGGCGTTATGGCGTGTCCCTTCCCAGAGACGGTGGTCGATGCGGTGAAACAACTCGCGCGCATCGAGCTGCCAGCTCCACCAGAGATTCTGGGTGAGGTCGGCAAGGCGGCCGATGCGCTCGGGGAGCGGCGCGATCGGAGGCACCGGTGGCGCAGTCGTGGGACGCGCGGCAGGAGCGGGAGGCGTGCCTGGGGCGCCGGCAGCAGCGGCAGATTGTGGCATTGGGTGTGAAATATTTAACAAACGAACGGCCCGTACGCACGGGGTCAGTGCTTTGTAAGGCTCCGGTCAGGCGCGCAACCTTTTGTCGCCACTCGCCGTCCAAGCTGGTATCCTGGCCAAATGACCGTCATCCCGAGCACGCCCGCCTGCGTCCGCGTTGCGCTGCTTCTCGCGAGTGCGCTTCCTGCTTCCTTAGTATCACAGAATATCCACTCGGTGCCCCCGCCTGAAGTCCGTGCTGTGTCCTTGCCAGGAGGAATCGATCTCGACGGCCGGCTCGCCGAGTCCATATGGCAGCTCGCGCCGGCGGCGACGGCATTCCGGCAGGCCCAGCCCAATCAGGGGGAGGCTGCGACCCAACGCACCGAGGTGCGGTTCACATTCGACGAAGCCGCCATCTACGTCGGTGCGCGCATGTACGACGATTCCGGCGCCGCCGGCGTGCGCACGCGCCTCGCGCGACGCGATGCCGACATCAGCACCGATTACATCCAGATTATCTTCGACACCTACCACGATCATATCGGCCGTCTGTTCTTCTCGGTCAATCCGTCCGGCGTGAAGCAGGATGCGAACGGCCTCGGTGGCGGGAGCGATCTCTCGTGGGATCCGGTCTGGGAGGTCCAGACCAACATCGATTCGCTTGGTTGGACCGCGGAGATGCGCATACCGTTTTCCCAGCTGCGCTATCCGGCGACGTCCGATGAGCAAACATGGGGTCTGCAGATCTGGCGCCAGGAAAACAGGCTGAACGAATTGTCGCAATGGGCGTGGTGGGGATTGGACGAAGCCGGTGGCCCGCCCCGCTTCGGCCATCTTCAGGGGCTGGTGATTCGTCAGGCTCCGGGCCGCGGCGAGGTCCTGCCCTATGTGCTTGGACAGGCCGCGAACGCCCCGGGCGACGCGGCTGATCCGTTCTACGATCCTAACGCCATCGACGGCCGCGTCGGCGGCGATGCGACCTTGCGGGTCACGTCGAATCTCACGTTGAACGCCACGGTCAATCCCGATTTCGGCCAGGTCGAGGTCGATCCGGCCGTCGTGAATCTCTCGGCATACGAAACGTTTCTGCAGGAGAAGCGCCCGTTCTTCGTGGAAGGCGCCGGGTATTTCGGACTCGGTGGACTGAACTGCTACTTCTGCTCGAATGTGTCGAGCCTCAGTATGCTCAACACCAGGCGCATCGGTCGCGCGCCGCAGATCTCGCCATGGCGTGCCGGGCTGACTATGCCCGTGGAGTACGCGGATCCTCCACAGAACTCCACGATCGTCGGGGCAGGGAAGCTCACCGGGCGCACCCCCTCGGGCTGGTCGCTGGGTGTCCTCGAGGCCGTGACCAAGCACGAGCGCGCGCCGGTCCAGCTCGAGGATGGCACGCGCGGCACCTTTACCGTCGAGCCGCTGTCCAATTACTTCACGGCACGCGTCGCCAAGGACACACGGGGTGGCGCCACCCAGTGGCGGGCGATGGCGACGTCGCTCTATCGAAAACTCGATGACCCGTATGTGGCAAGCCGGCTGACGCGAAACGCGGAAGCCATCGGCCTGGCGACCGACAGTTGGTGGAGCAGTCGAACGTACCGATTGATGGCGCAAGTCGCCGCGACACATGTGCACGGCGACACCGCCGCGATGCGCCTGATCCGATTCGGGTCGGCGCACTACTTCCAGCGACCCGATCGACCCGACACCGCCGACGCGCGGGCGCCGCGCACCGGAATGTCGGGACTCGGCGGCTTCGCGCGAGTCTCGAAGGAAGCTGGTCACTGGCTCTGGGAGGTCTCGACCAATTTTCGAACGCGATCATTCAACAACAACGACGTCACATTCTTTAACCGTGCCGACTACTGGTGGATGTCCGCGAATCTCTTCCCACAGTGGACCAAGCCGAGCAGCTGGTACCGGCAGCTGTACCTGATCGGCGGCGCGCAACAGCAGTACAACTTCGACGGCGATCTCACCGACCGGCAGTATCACGCATTCGCCCAAATGCAGACACTGAGCTACTGGTGGCTGACGACGTACTGGATCCACCGGCCCGAGTTGTTCGATGACCGGCTCACCCGTGGCGGCCCGGTCGTGAGGCGGCCGGCCATCCATTACGTTTTCGCGGGCGTGAACACCGATCAGCGCAAGAAGATCGCCGCGGAATTCGGCGCGGACCGGGGCTGTAACACCGAGGGCGACTGCAACGAGTCGGTCTTCCTGCTACTGCGCTTCCAGCCGCGTCCAAACGTCGCACTCTCGTTGGGGCCGTCTGCCAACCGCCAGGAAACTGGCTTCCAATACGTCACCAGTTACGCAGATCCCACCGACGCGGTCTTCTACGGACGGCGCTACGTCTTTGCGCATTTGGACCAGCAGAATCTGTCTATGGACACGCGGTTGAACTGGACGTTCTCACCGGCCCTCACGCTCGAGCTCTTCCTGCAGCCTTTGCTCGCTTCCGGCAATTACACGCGGTACAACGTTTATGCCGCGCCGCGGTCGGCGCAGCGGCTGGAGTACGGGAAAGACTTCGGCACCGTAGAGTCGACGCCGGCCGCAGAGCCCGAGCGCGATCCCGCCTCGATCACCGTCGATGCGGATACTCTGGGCGGGGGCGCGCCGAGCAATACATTCGACGACCCGACATTCACGCTCCGCTCGCTTCGAGGGAATGCGGTGCTCCGCTGGGAATACCGGCCGGGTTCGACACTGTACGTCGTCTGGACACACACGAGCCAACTTCCCGATCTGCCGCGCGGCCAAGTCGATTTTAGCCAAGACGCGCGCGCGCTGTTTCACGGTCCGTCGGAGAACATTTTTCTCCTGAAAGTCAGTTACTGGCTGGGGTTCTAGGGAGCAGGGAGCAGGGAGCAGGGAGCACGGAGCAGGGAGCACGGGAGCGGGGAACCTGTTAGCGTTTCTACGTAGAAACTGCTCCGTGCTCCGTGCTCCTTTGAGGTGATAATGTCGATCCGTGCCGTCAAATCAATCTCGCAGTCCCAGCTTACCCTCGAAGGCGCGGGCGTCCGTCTCCGCCGGGCGTTCGGGTTTGGACGCACCAACGACTTCGATCCGTTCCTGCTCCTCGACGATTTCCGCAACGAGCATCCTGAGGACTATCTCCCGGGATTCCCCTGGCATCCGCATCGTGGCATCGAGACGATTACCTACGTCCTGGCTGGCAGCGTCCAGCACGGCGATAGCCTCGGTAATCGCGGCACCATGGGTGCCGGTGACGTGCAGTGGATGACCGCGGGGAGTGGGATTCTCCATCAGGAAATGCCGAGAGGGGACGACCGGGGCCGCATGCACGGCTTCCAGCTCTGGGCCAACCTGCCGCGCTCGCTCAAGATGACGGACCCTCGCTACCAGGACATCCACGCCACGGATATTCCCGAAGTTGTAGATGACGACGGCACACGCGTGCGCGTCGTCGCCGGGGACTTCTGGGGGAAGACGGGCCCTGTCGAAGGAGTCGCGGCCGACCCCCGCTACCTCGACATCTCGATTCCGCCGCACGTGCGCAAGACGATTCCGGTCGAGGCGTCGCGCCATGCGTTCGCCTACATCTTCGAGGGCGGCGGCACCTTCCGCGATGCGTCGGCGGCGCAGGGTGTGCAGACCGATCGCGTGTCCGCGGGCGGCCGCGACGCGGGAAGCGAGAGCGCGACGGAAACCGGGAATCGGTCGCTGGTGCTGTTCGACTCGGGCGATGAAATCACGGTGCAAGCGGGCGAACAGGGTATGCGCTTCCTGCTCGTGTCGGGCAAACCGCTCGAGGAGCCGGTGGCCTGGCAGGGGCCGATCGTCATGAACACGCCGGACGAGCTGCGTCAGGCCTACGACGAACTGCGCCGCGGAACTTTTATTAGGCGTTAAGGTCGGGGTGGTTGCGGACCTTGGCGCTCGCCACCATCAAATCGCCCCCGCGCGCTTCGACTTCCTTCTCGAAGCCCTCCACGGCAGCCAGTAGATCGGCCAGCTCCTCGGGTCGCTCGTCGTCGCTTACGAGGATCCCGCGCCGGCGGAGGCGGTCTGCGAAGCCATGAATTGAGAGTAGTCGACGGACCACCCCGGCACGACCCATCCAGAGAGCTACGCCAAGAGATGCAAATGCGCCGGGACGGGTGGGGTAGGATTACCCATGGCCATCCAACTGAGATCAGATCGGGATCGCTCGCTGGGGCAGGTCCTGAGCGACATTCGCACCGACGCGAGCCTGCTCGTGCGCCAGGAAATAGCGCTTGCCAAAGCCGAGTTGAAGCAGAAGGCAGGGGACGTCGCGAAGCGGGCCGCGCTGTTTGCCGGCGTCGGGCTGCTGGCCTACAGCGGCCTGCTCATCCTCCTCGCCGCCCTGGTTCTTGGCCTGATCGCGATCGGCGTTGTCGCCTGGCTGGCGGCGCTGAGCGTCGGGATCGTCGTGCTATTGGGAGCCTGGCTCCTCGTACAGCGGGCCCGAGGGCCAAAGAAGGACGACGCGTGAGCATCACGGTTCCAGGCCGGATCGTCACCCGGCCCGATTACGGCTGGAGCGCCGAAGGTAAGAGTCTCGCCGAGATCTCCAGCGACATTCGGCAGACCCGCTACCGGCTGGAGTCCGACCTACAGGAGCTTCGATTGATGCTCGCACCCCGGCGCCTGCTCCCGGCTGCCATCGTGACCGGCGGCCTGGCCGCATTGTCCTTGCTGATCCGCCGTATGCGTCGTCGCAAGCGCTAGCGGTCGTTGTTCAGGGGCGGTTATCGTTACGCCGCCCTATGTGGACTTTTCTCAAGCGCATCAGTCTGACGCAGTGGATTCTGATCGGCATGGCTCTGGGCACGCTGGTCGGCTGGGCGTGGCCGGACTTTGCCCAATCGTTGCGTCCCCTTTCCACCACGTTCCTACGGATGATCAAGTCGATCATCGTGCCGATCATTTTCGGGACGTTGGTGATCGGCATCGCCGGACATGGTGACGACATGAAGCGCGTCGGCCGGCTCGCGTTCAAGTCACTCGTGTATTTCGAAATCGTCACGACGCTTGCGCTGTTCATTGGCCTGATGGCGGTGAACCTGGTGAAGCCGGGAGTCGGGGTGGACTTGCCGCCGCCGGCCGCGGGCTCGCCGGCCCCCGGAACGGGACAACCGACGTTCTCGAGCGTCCTCGAGCACATCGTGCCACAGAGCTTTTTTGAAGCCGCGGTCACCAATCAGGTGCTGCAGATCGTCTTCTTCTCCGTGCTCTTCGGGGTGGGCTTGTCGCAGGTTCGGGGGCGGCCCAAAGAAGCCATGCTGGGATTCTGTGAGGGCCTCGCCGAAACGATGTTCAAGTTCACTGCGATCGTGATGAAGTTCGCCCCGATCGGGATCGGCGCCGCGATCGCGGTCACCGTGGGCCACAGCGGGCTCGAGGTTCTGAAGAATCTCGGCCTGCTTGTGCTGACACTCTACGGGGCGCTGGTCGTATTCGGTCTCATCGTGCTGCTTCCGGTGGCGCGCCTGGCCCGCGTCCCGTTGCGACCCTTCCTCAGCGCCGTCAAAGAGCCGGCGCTCATCGCGTTCTCGACCACCTCTTCGGAGGCGGCGTTGCCCAAAGCGATGGAGCGAATGGAAGCGATCGGCGTCCCGCGCCGCATCGTGGCGTTTGTAATGCCGACCGGCTACTCGTTCAACCTCGACGGCAGCACGCTCTATCTGGCGGTCGCCTCCATCTTCGCGGCGCAAGCCGCTGGAGTGCACCTCTCGCTGGCCCAGCAGCTGCTCATGATGCTGACCCTGATGGTGACGACCAAAGGTGTGGCGGCCGTGCCGCGTGCGTCACTCGTCATCCTCGCGGGTACACTCACGTCGTTCAATCTCCCACTCGAAGCGATCGCGGTCATACTCGGCGTGGACGAGCTGATGGACATGGCACGGACGACGGTGAACCTCGTCGGCAATTGCCTCGCGACAGTCGTGATGGGGCGCTGGGAAGGCGAATTCGACGACCGCAAAGCCGAAGCCTATTTGCAGCAGCCCGCGATCGCCGCGTAGCTTGTCCGCGTGGAACAGACGTCACTCGACATCCCGCCCGATCTCCAGGCTGCACTCGCGGACCGCTACACCCTGCGTCGCATACTCGGCCGGGGCGGGATGGCGACGGTATACCTCGCCGACGACAAGAAGCACCATCGCGCGGTTGCGCTGAAGGTCCTGCTCCCCGGGCTCGCCGCCTACCTCGGTGTCGAGCGATTTCTCAAGGAAATCCAGATCGCCGCGCGGCTGACCCACCCGCACATTCTCGCGCTCCACGACTCCGGCGAGGCGGGCGGCTTCCTCTATTACGTCATGCCCTACATCGAGGGCGCATCGCTGCGCCAGCAGCTCGAGGCCAGGGATGAGCGGCGGCTCTCCCAGCACGAGGTCTTTGCGATCGCCGAGCCGGTCGCCGATGCACTCGCGTACGCGCATCGCATGGGTGTCCTGCATCGGGACATCAAGCCGGAGAACATTCTCTTCTCGCAGGGCCACCCGATCGTCGGTGACTTCGGCATTGCCAAGGCGGTCAGCACTGCCGGTGGCGCGAACCTGACGCGCACCGGCTTTCCGATCGGTACGCCCGGGTACATGAGCCCAGAGCAGGCGGCCGGCTTGATGGAGCTGGACGAACGCACGGATGTCTACAGCCTCGCGGTCGTCGTCTACGAGATGCTGGTCGGCGAAGTCCCGGGGCGCTGGCCGACCGAAGATGCCGTGCGCGCCGGCCGGTTCCTCGAGGCGACTCCCCGGCATCGAACACGGCTCACCTCGGTGGGGTCGCGAATTGAAGCGGCGCTGGTACGCGGATTGGCGATACGGCACGATCAACGCACGGCGACGCCCGGTTCCCTCATGGATGAGCTCATCCGTGGCGTCTCAGCCCCGCGCCGCCGCTACGACGAGAACGAAGTGCAGGAGATCGTCAAACGCGCCACCGAGTTGGAAGCGACCAACAAGACCGCCTCTGGAGCAATGACCATCGGCGGCGTGCAGGCTCTGGGAGAGGAGGTGGGCGTCGCGCCCGAGCTCGTGCGCGCGGCCGCGGAGTCGCTGCGCCGGCCCACCACAGCGCCGACGGCGGGACCAGCCAACAAGGTCAATCCGTGGATTTCGGGTCCGACACGGCTCATGTTCGAGCGCATCGTGGACGGAGAGCTGCCCGAGTCGGAGTACGAGACGCTGGTCGATGAGATCCGGCAGATGTTGCAGGACGCCGGTCAGGTCAGTCAGTTCGGTCGGTCGTTCACGTGGGCGATGGTACGCGGTGGACCGAACACCGGTGTGCGGCGCAACCTGGAGATTACGGTCTCCATCCGTGCCGGTCGCACCCGGATTACGGTGCACGAAAACCTTGCCCAGGTGATCGGCGGCGTATTCGGTGGGATCGGCGGGGAAATGGGCGGCGGGGGCATGGGGCCGGTGCTCGGCATCTTCGCCGGCGCGCTCGAGCTCGAGCTCGCTGCGATTGCGGTTGTTCCCATCTGGCTCGGCCTCACCTACGCGACGGCTCGGTACGTCTACCGGCGCATGACGCGAAAGAAAGCCGCGGAGCTTACGGCGCTTGTCGACCGACTCGCCGAAGTCACCGCCGGTCTCGTCGTGTTTCCACAGAAGCTCAACCCCTGAAGGGTCTACGCTGAGGGGTTAAACCCCGAAGGGTTAAGCTCACTCCAGCGTGCGGGCGATCCAATGCGGAGCGGTTCACGAATACACTTCGTGAGCAACCCGAACCCCCGAGGAGTGAACCATGCTGTCACTACTGCTAATCACCGCGCTCGCGGTGCAGTACCCGCCGCCCGCGCCTCAGGCCACATCGACGACTCGCGCGCAGTCAAGCCAAAAGGATACCGCGACCGCAACCAGTCGTTCGGCCCCCGTCAGTCGACAGGTATTCCATGACCGCATGCGCCAACTGTGGTCTGATCATATCGTGTACACGCGCAGCTTCATCGTGAGTGCGTCCGCCGGTCTGCCGGACACTGCTGAAGTGCTCCAGCGTCTCCTCCGAAACCAGGATGAATTGGGTGAAGCCATCAAGCCGTATTACGGCGATGCCGCCAGCACCCAGCTGGCGTCGTTGCTTCGCAGCCATATCCAGCATGCCGGGAAGGCGTTGGTCGCCGCAAAGGGCAACCGCATGGCAACACAGACTGGCATGAATCCAGAAGCTCAGTATCAGTCAAATCAGTATGGCCAGAACCGGATGGGTGACACCACGAAGTCCAATTCCCAGTATCCCGGGAACAACAGCGCGCGGATGACCGACACGACGAAGTCCCGCCAACCGGGGTCCCCGTCTGCGACTCAGCGCACCAACGACACCACACGTGCCAACGCGCGCGTCACGGGCGACACGATCAGTCAGCGTCTCCCCAGCAATCAGTATGGGCAGCAGGCCCAACCAGGCCAGCAGGCGCAGTTCCAGACGGCCCAGGTTGACTCGGTTCAGCTGAACCAGGCGGTCGCCGCGCTGAAGGCGAATGGCGACAGCATCGCCACGTTCCTGGCCCAGGCGAATCCGCGCAACTTCTCGCGCGAAAGCCTCAAGAACGGGTTCGGCCAGCATATCACGCTGCTGTTGCAGGAAGTCACTGCGCACCTGAAGGGGGACTGGTCCGGCAGCATTACAGCGGTCGATGAAAGCCACCGTCAGGCAATGCAGATGGCCGACATGCTGAGCGAGGGGATCATGAAGCAGTACCCCGGTCGCTTCACCAACCGGTCGACGAGTGTTTCTTCGCGGTAAGTCTGATCACGAAGTCTGATCAACATGGAGCGACCCCGAGCCTTTAAGGCTTAGGGGTCGCTCTCGTTTTTAGGAGAGCGCGGCAAACGCGCCAATGGCCGCGATTACGAGGCCGAGAGCGATCTTCATGGCGCCGGCAGCCGCGCGACCGACGACGGCGCCCCATCCCGCGCGCGTCGCCACGCCGGCCTGCCGGGACGCACTATACTCGAACAGCGCGGCCCCGATGAACGAGCCGAGGAATGCTCCAACGACGCTACCGATAAGCGCGATCGGAACGCCGATGACAGCCCCGATCAAGCCGCCGATCAACGCTCCCCACCCCGATCGGCGCGATCCACCGTACCGCTTCGCGAAGCGAAATCCGAGCCAACTCTCGATGATCTCGCCGAGCACTGCGATGGCGAGGACGACGCCGATGACGAGCGCGCTCACGGTGCGAAAGTCCGTCAGCCAGCCATAGGCGAGAATGCCGAGCACCATCACCCACAGGCCGGGAAGGCCGAGCGGGATCAGGCACAAACCGATCACGCTGAGGCCAATGAGCAGGATCAACGCGAGAGCATCCACGACGCGTCCTTTCGACTGGCAATCTCCGGCAGTTTCTGTATTGTTTCCTCCCCTCCCTGAAAAGGGACTATCATCCATTGCCTGGATCTGACGAGAAACTGCCTCGGTTGCCTCAACTTGGCGAGCCACTGATCCTTGCGGATGGCCGCCGATTTGCGTTTGCCGAGGTTCACAACGGCGTTCGCGGTTGGTGGTTTGTCGCCACAGCACACGACGGGAACAGCACGCTGCAGGGGAATCTGCGACTTGACTGGGACCCGCAAGTCGATGCGTGGCGCCCCCTCGGCTGGCGTGTGCCGATCCCTCCGTCCCTGCGAAAGTCCGCTCAACCGAGATTGCGACAGGTCGATTAGGGTCATTACAAGGTAAGTCCTCAGCGGTAGATTGACATCATGGCTTCGGCGCGCAGGAAGGGAGACGCGAAGGGAAGTGCGAAGGGAGACGGGCGGACCTCAACGCCCGTGCCACGCGAGCCGATCGCCCCGCCTGCCGGTGCCCCCACCCCCAGTCAGCCTTTCGAGAACGTCGCCCCGGACGGGCTGCGCCAGCCGTCGCTGCCATTCCCGGTCGTGTGCGTAGGCGCCTCGGCGGGGGGCCTCGAGGCTTTCACGCAGCTGCTCGAGGCCACGCCCACGAACACCGGCATGGCGTTCGTACTCGTCTCCCACCTTTCCCCTTCCCACGCCAGTCATCTCGCGGAGATCCTGTCGCGGGCCACGCGCATGCCCGTGAACGAAGTCAAGGACGAGCCCAAGGTCCAGCCGAACCGGGTCTATGTCATCCCTCCCGATCGCAGCATGATCATTTCGGGCGGTGTGCTCAAGCTGCTGCCGCGACGCGAGGTCCGGGGTCAGCACCATCCCATCGATCTCTTCCTCGAATCCCTCGCCGAGGACCAGCAGAACAAATCGATCGCGGTGATCCTGTCCGGAACCGGGAGCGATGGGACAGCGGGACTCGACGAGATCAAGGCCGCCGGCGGCATCACCTTCGCGCAGGACCAGACCGCAGCCTACGAGGGCATGCCGCGGAGCGCGACGATGGCGGGATCGGTGGATTTCGTCCTTCCGCCGGCCGGGATCGCGATGGAGCTGGCGAACATCGCGCGGCACGCCTACGTGTCGCCGGAAGGGCCGCTCGCGCAGCCGCCGCCGGCCGAGACGGCGCACTTCACGCAGATCCTGAATCTGCTGCACCAAACGATGGGTGTGGATTTCCACCACTACAAGACCACGACACTCATTCGCCGCATCGTGCGGCGCATGGCGCTTCACAAGCTCGACGCGCTCGCCGAATACGCCGAGTTTCTGCGCTCCCGCCCCGCCGAGATCGAAGCGCTGTTTCAGGATATCCTCATCAGCGTCACGTCGTTTTTCCGCGATCCGGAGTCGTTCGAGCTGCTGAAGACCAAGATATTTCCGCGCGTCACAGCCGAGCGTTCGATTGGCGACGCGATCCGCATGTGGGTAGTGGGCTGCGCGACGGGCGAAGAGGCGTACTCGGTCGCGATCGCCTTCTCGGAGTTCATGGAGCGCGAAGGGCGGGTCTGGCCCGTGCAGATCTTTGCCACCGACTTGAACGGCGCCGGCGTCGAGCGCGCGCGAGGCGGACTCTATCCCAAGAGCATCTCCGAGCGTGTGTCACCGGAGCGGCTGCGGCGCTATTTCTACGAGGTGGACGGCAAGTATCGAGTAGCGAAGTCCATTCGCGACATGTGCGTCTTTGCCAAGCATAACATCGTCGCCGACTCACCGTTTTCGCGCATGGATCTGATCAGCTGTCGCAACCTGCTCATCTATCTCGAGCCCGTGCTGCAGCAGCACCTGATGCCGATCCTCCATTATGCCCTGAAGCCGAGCGGCTTTCTGTGGCTCGGCGCATCGGAGACGACCGGGAAATTTCGCGACCTGTTCGACGCCGATGACGCCAAGCATCGTTTCTACATCAAGAAGCCGAACGCCGCACGCATGCCTGTGCCGCTGCCCATCCGCGGGCCCAGCGAGCGGGGCACGCAGGCGGAACTGCCGGTCAGTCAGGGACGGCGCGGCGAGGAGGTGCAGCGCGAGGCGGATCGCATTCTGCTGTCGCGCTATACCCCGCCAGGTGTGCTGGTGACCGACGATCTGGACATCCTGCAGTTCCGGGGTGATACAGGGCCCTACCTCGCTCCGGCGTCCGGACGCGCGTCGCTCAACTTGCTCAAGATGTTGCGGGAAGGTTTGCTGCTGCCGGTGCGCACCGCGATAGCGCGCGCCAAGCGGGAAGGGAGCGCGATCCGGACAGACGACGTCCGTGTGAAATCCAACGGCGGCTGGCGACTCGTCGACCTCGAGGTCGTTCCGGTCAAAGTGTCCGGGACCGAGCGCAGCTGTTACCTGCTCCTGTTTCACGAGCCGCAGATCCAGCCCGAGCGTCTTCCGAAACCCGAGTCGGTCACCAACGCCGAGGTGGAGCAGGAGACGACGCAGCTCAAGCAGGAGCTGACCGCCACCAAGGAATACCTGCAATCGGTCATCGAGCAGCAGGAGGCGGCCACCGAGGAGCTGCAGGCGGCCAATGAGGAGGTCCAGTCGGCCAACGAAGAGCTGCAGAGTATCAATGAAGAGATCGAGACGTCCAAGGAAGAGATCCAATCGAGTAACGAAGAGCTGGCGACGGTCAACGAGGAGCTCCAGACCCGCAATGCCGAGCTGGGGCAGAGCAACAACGACCTCATGAATCTCCTCGCCAGCGTGCAGATGGCGATCGTGATGCTCGGCGCCGATCTCCGCATCCGCCGCTTCACCCCGATGGCGGAGAAGATGCTGAACCTCATCGCGACGGACGTCGGGCGGCCGCTCACCGACATCAGGCTCAATTTCGATGTCCCCGATCTCGAGAAGATCCTCGGGGAAGTCCTCGAGACGATCCAGCCCTACCAGCGGGATGTGCAGGACAGGAACGGACGCTGGCACTCGCTGCGGGTGCGCCCATACCGCACGCTCGAAAACCGCATCGACGGCGTGGTGATCGTCCTGGTGGACATCGATTCGGTGAAGTCGACAGCCGAATCGCTGCGCGTCAGCGCCGAGCGGCTGCGAATCATGTACGACCGCGCGCCCGTGGGGATTTTCGAAACCGATCTCGAGGGACGGTTCACCCGAGTCAACGATATGTTCTGCCGTCTGACCGGCCGCTCGCGCGAAACGCTGCTCGCGCTGCGATCGGAAGACATCACCCATCCCGACGATATCCTTGCGGAACGCGAGGATTACCATCGAATTCGGAACGGCGCGACGGCCTCCGTGCGCCGGGAGAAGCGCTACCTGCGCGAAGGGGGCGAGCCGGTC
This sequence comes from Gemmatimonadales bacterium, assembly GCA_035251445.1. Taxonomy (GTDB): domain Bacteria; phylum Gemmatimonadota; class Gemmatimonadetes; order Gemmatimonadales; family GWC2-71-9; genus 20CM-2-65-7. The sequence goes on from DATFEG010000070.1 coordinate 32,048, forward strand.
TGGGTCGAGGTGCACCGCTTCAGCATTCTGGACGCGCAGGGACGAGCCGAATTCATGGTTGGCATCGCCCAGGATATCGGGGAGCGCAAGGAAACGGAGACGACCCTGCGCCGTCGCGAGGCGCGCTTCCGCGCCTTGATGAACAGCACGCCGGTGCTCATCTGGGCCAGCGGCGTCGAGGGGATGGAGTACGTGAATCAGGCATTCCTCGAATTCCTCGGCGTCGAGTCACAGGAGGTGCTGGGCGACGCGTGGACTTACTACCTGCATCCCGATGACCGCGAGGCCGCTCTCGCGGCCTACGACCGCGCGCGGGCGACGTTGCAGCCGTTCGAGCAGCAATTCCGCTTCCGCCGGGTGGACGGGGAATACCGCTGGATGATGGCGGTTGCCCTGCCGCAGTTCGGCGCGGCTGGAAAGTTTTCGGGCTACGCGGGTGCCACCTTCGACATCACCACCCTCAAGGAGGCCGAAGAGAGCTTACGCACGGCGGACCAGCGGAAGGACGAGTTCATCGCGATGCTTGCCCACGAGCTGCGAAACCCGCTCGCGCCGATCACGAACGTGGTCCAGATGCTCAAGTCATCCAATCTCGATACGTCGACGCTCGATTGGGCCCATCAGGTGCTGGAGCGACAACTCCGCAATCTGGGACGCATGGTGAATGATTTGCTGGACGTTTCTCGTATCAGCCATGGGAAGATTCAGCTCCAACGCGAGCGCGTGGAGCTCAACGAGCTCATTGACCGTGTCATCGATACGGTCCGTCCCGCGATCGAGGCAGGACAAAAGCAGGTCACCATCGAGTTTCCCACCGCGCCCGTCGTCCTTTTTGCCGATCCGGTGCGGCTCGAACAGGCAATCGGGAACCTGGTGCACAACGCCCTCAAGTTCACGGCGCAGGGCGGGCATATCGCCGTCCGCGCGACGACCGACGGGGCCGCGGGCAAGGCCGGGGAAGTCATCATCACCGTTCGGGACGACGGTGACGGTATATCGGCCGACGCGCTGCCGCGCGTATTCGATCTCTTTATGCAGGTCAACACGTCGCTGGACCGGGCGCAGGGGGGATTGGGGATCGGCCTCAGCCTGGTGCGTGGGCTCGTGGAATTGCACGGCGGCACCGTCGAGGCAAAGAGCGACGGAAACGGGTTGGGCAGTCAGTTCACTGTGCGGTTACCGCTGGTCGAGATCCCGGCGACCCCCCCCCGGCAGCCCGTGAAGCGGGGCGACAATGGTCCTAAAAGCATTCTCGTTATCGACGACAACATGGATGCCGCGAATGCGCTCGCGGCGCTGCTGCGACACGACAAGCATACCGTGAGCGTGGCCCATTCGGGCGTGCAAGGCTTGGAGATCGCGAATCGACTGCGTCCCGATGTCGCGTTGGTCGACCTGGGGATGCCCGGCATGAATGGCTTCGTGGTCGCGGAGCGGCTCCGTGCCGCCGGTCACACCGAGACGCTCCTTGTCGCAGTCAGCGGCTACAGCGGCGAAGAGCCGCGCAAACGCGCCCGCGATGCCGGCTTCGACGAATACGTCATCAAACCGTTCGACGCGCAGGCCTTCGAAGAGCTCCTGAGCCGCCAGGCTAGCAGTCCTCGCGCGTCCCGCTGAAGCGGGATGCTCGCCCTGATCGTGGTCCTCGCCCAGGTGGCGATTCCACCGCCGCGCGGCTTCGTCAACGATTTCGCCGGCGTGCTCGACTCCGCATCGATCGCGCGCATGGACCGGGTCTTGGCGGAAGTACGAAGCGCCACGCGGGGCGAAATCGCGGTCGTCACCCTTCCCGATATCGGGGGACGTGCAGCGAGCGACGTGGCGGTGCGGATCGGCCGCCAGTGGGGCGTCGGGGCAGCGGCGGAAGCGGGCGATCCCGCCAAGAACCTGGGCGTCGTCGTGCTCCTGGTGCCGCGCAAGGATCACCAGCCGGGCACGGGCGACATCTTCATCGCGACGGGGCGGGGTGCCGAAGGCTTTCTCACCGACGCAGCCGTAGGACGCATTCGCGACGCGATGCTGCCACTCCTGGCGCAGGAACAGTACGGCGCCGGGTTGTCGCTGGCCGTCGATCTCATCGCCCAGGCGTTCGGGCAGGAGTTCGGCGTGACGCTCACCACTCCAGAGTACGTGCGACCGCCGCCCACCGCGCGTCCCAGCGCTCCGATCCCGATCGGATTCATCATCATCGTTGTCGTGCTGCTGATCATTCTGACTCGCGGCCGGATCTTCTTGCTACCGCTCCTGCTCAGTGGCCGGAGCGGCGGCTGGAGCAGCGGCCGAGGTTGGGGCGGAGGAGGGTGGGGCGGTGGGAGAGGTGGCGGCGGATTTGGTGGCTTTGGCGGGGGCGGTGGCTTCTCAGGAGGCGGGGCTGGGGGGAGATTCTGATATGGCGCGAATCTCGGCGGACCAATTCGGGGAACGGCTCAGTGCGGCTCTCGGCGGCCGGCTGGTGACGCTGGTGCTCTATGGCTCGGCTGCGAGAGAGCACGGAGCACGGAGCACGGAGCAGACGGGCGTCAACACATTGCTCATTGTCGACCGGATTGACGCCGACGTCTTTGACCAGATCGTCGCAACCGTGGGCGAGTGGATGAGCGCCAAGCACCCGGCGCCGTTGGTGATGACGGAACAGGAGTGGCGGGCCTCGGCGGACGCCTTTCCCATCGAATACGACGACATTCGCGCGTATCATCGCGTGCTGGCCGGCAGGGATCCGTGGGACGGCATCCGGGTCAAGCGCGAGCATGTGCGCCGCCAGCTCGAGCACGAGCTCAAGGGCAAGCTGATGCACCTGCGGCAGGCCTACGCAGCCGAGTGGAAGAGTCCCAAGCGCCTGACCGAAGTGGTGCGCGGCACCTGGGCGGGGTTCCTCACGATGTTGCGGGCCGTGCTGCGGCTCGCCGGGCGCGACGTGCCGGCTTCCGCCGATGCGCTGGTGCGAGACGCCGCCGCACTGATAGGATTTTCCGTGGGGCGATTGAACGAGCCGGTAAGCTACCTCGACGCGGTGACGCGCACGGCGCAGTACGTCGACCGCATGGAAAGGACTGCTTTGTGAACGCGCAAACACCTCGCGTTGGCCCACTGCTCAGCATGGCGCTCGCGCTGGTCGCGGGCTGTGGCTACAACACGATTCAGACGCTCGACGAGAAGGTCAATTCGGCCGAGTCACAGATCAAGGTTCAGCTGCAGCGGCGCGCCGATCTCATTCCGAATCTCGTCGAGACCGTCAAAGCGTATGCCCGGCAGGAGGAGACGATCTTTACGCAGGTCGCGGAAGCGCGCGCGAAGCTGGCAGGTGCGGTCCAAAGTGGAAACCTCGACTCCATGGCGGCCGCCAATGCGGCTCTCACCGCGCCATTGGGCCGTCTGCTTGCCATCGCGGAAAACTATCCGCAGCTCAAGTCGAATGAGAACTTCCGGGCTCTTCAGGATCAGCTCGAAGGAACGGAGAATCGCATCGCGGTAGCCCGACAGGATTACAACGAAACGGTGAACACGTACAACGCCTACATTCGGCGTTTTCCACAGGTGCTCACGGCCAAGGTTCTCGGAAAAAAGGCGCGATCCTACTTCGAATTGCAGACACCGGGAGCGGCGGAAGCGCCGCGAGTCGACTTCTCGCGCTAGCAGGTTAGATTTCAGCGAACTAGATTTCAACTAACCGCATGCCACGAATTGAAGCGAGCCCACTCGAGCGACACCGTGCCGCCAGCGCGGTCTCGGAACGGGACGCAGCCAAGCGCTGTCTCGTTGCCATCATCGAGGATGATACCGAGTTCCGGAATATGCTGCGCGAGCTGCTCGAAGAGGAGCAGTACCGCGTCGTCGCGGTATCCAATGGTGCCGAAGCCCTCGAAACGCTCCGCGGCAACACGGTGCCCAATGTCATTTTGCTCGACGTGTCGATGCCCGTGATGGACGGCTTCGATTTTCTTCGCATCCGAAACGATGATCCGCGCCTCGCGCAGGTTCCCGTCGTGCTCGTGACGAACGCCAAGCCGCACGAGCGCCCGACTGTCGGCGTCAACGATGTCGTCCGCAAGCCGATCGACATCGACGAGATTCTGTTCGCAATCAAGCGCTACTGCGACTGATCGTTGATCATCGATCATTGATCATTGATTAATGATCATTGATCATTGTTTTTTGCGGGCCTCGCGGCAGCGTAAAGAAGAATGTCGTGCCCTCCCCGGATCGACTCTCGACCCAGATCCGGCCACCCAGTGCCTCGACTACTCCCTTTGCAATCGTCAGCCCCAGGCCGCTGCCGAGTCGCGCTTTTGGCGTGGCCTGCCAGAAGCGATCGAATACGTGGGGCAGCTGCTCGGACGAAATGCCGATGCCGCTGTCCCGGACGGAGAACACCACCTCGTCGTCGAGTCGCTGCGCCGTAACCTGCACCGATCCACCGTCCGGCGTGAACTTGATCGCGTTGCCGATCAGATTACCCAGCACCTGGAGGACGCGCTCGCGGTCGCACACGACATCGATCCCGTCTGCCACGTTCTGCTCGATACGCAGCGACCTGTCGCCCGCCTGAACCTGACAGGCCGCCACGGCCTCCTCGATGATCGGCCGGACGGGCTCGCGGAGCGGCTCCACAAAGAGCCGTCCCGCTTCGATGCTCGCGACATCGAGCAAGTCGCCGATCAGCCGGTTCATCCGCTCGGCAGAACGGCGAATCGCTTCGACGTGGCGGCGGTCGCGGCGGCCTTCGTCATCGGGGGGTAGGCTGCGCAGCAGCAGGCCGACCGCCGTAAGAACGGTGTTCAGGCCGTTCCGGAGATCGTGCGAAATGGCGGCGAGCGTGTCGTCGCGCGCGCGACTCGCCTGTCGCGCCTGTTGGTACAGGCGGGCGTTGTCGGCGCCCAACGCGGTCCGTTGTGCGATGTCCTCGAGCTTTGACAGATCGCTGCGCGAGAACGTGCGGTCGGGCCGAGTCATTGCGAGCGTCAATACACCGAGCAGGCGCCCTCGTCCAATCAGTGGGAGCAGGACGAGCGAGCGGATGCCCGCGGCGCGAATGGCTGCCTGGCCGGAGGGATCTGTCGTGATGGCGCCGAGCGTTGAGGCCGTGAGATCGGGAATGAGCAGCGTCTCGCCGGCACGAAGGCTGGGCGTCGGCACCAGGTGCCAGTCGTCTAGCGAGTTATCCACGCGTTGCACGGATCCGTCGTCGTCGATGACATCGACGAGACAGACGTCACCCAGGCGGGGCACCACCAGACGCGCGACCCCTGAGAGCATCGCCCGCTCGTCCAGCGCCGAGGCGAGTATCTCGGCGAGGTTCGACAGGAAGCGTTGCTCTTCGGCATCGGCTTTCGCGACCCTTGGCGTGCTGCTCTTTACTTTCACTCCACCGCATCCTCGCCAACTTCAATTCATCTCACCTGAGGCTGGCGCGCGACCTGCAAGCACCTCCGCACTCCGGACACCGGCGATTACGTCAGCAATATGATCAACAGTACAGCGATGACGACCAAGCCTAAAGTGGTAATCGTAATTGTCGTTGTTTCCGCGGTGGCCGCCGTCGTGACCTTCTCGTGCTGCAACGTCGGCCGATAGCTCGGAAACACAGGTTGCAGCCGCGGGCCTCCACGCTGCTCCCGCTGGAGTTCCGTGGGGATACCTGCTGGGGGCGGCGAGGCCGCTGGCTGTTGTGCAGCCAGCGGCGCCGCGGCCAGACATCCAAACAGCGTCAGGACGGCCAACCTCACACGACTCGCCGTCCCTGAATCGCGCGGATGACGATGACTACGAGCGCGACGACCAGCAAGAGGTGAAGCAGGCCACCGAAGGTGTACGACGAAATCAACCCCAGCAGCCAGAGAACGATGAGGATAATCGCGAGTGTTACCATAAGTCGGTTTTCCCCTCCTAGGGTGTCACGGGCAGCTGCGGGCCAACTACCCATTTCACGATGCGCCCGGGCTCGAGCGTCGTGTTTTCTTCCACCTGGTTGATCAGCGCCAGCGTCGACACGGGCACGGGCGACGGCCGCTGCCGCGCCAGTTCGGCAATGGTGGTGCGTCGGTCCAACGTGAACACGTCGAGATGCTGCGGCTGCACATTGAGCATGGCCGGATCTGTCAGCGGCGCGAAGCTCGTCAGCGCCCGCTGCGCGACGCCCTGATTATTCGCCCAGCTCGCCTCCGGTCCGTATGCGAGCAGCCGGTATACATGAGAGCCGTATTCGACGAAGACGGCATTTCCGCGCAGCGTCCCCTGCTCGGTAGCCGCCGCGAAGGGCGCGGCCGTGGCCGTGAGTCCATTGACGTTGCCCCGTGTCGGCGTCCCCGCCTGGACTCCCTGCTGCGACAGGAACGCGCGTGCGGCCTGGTCGGCGCTCGAGCCCTGCGCGAGGCTGAGCTCGATGACGGCGTCCTGTTGCGGACTCTGCGCCGCAACCGCCTGCTTGGTGTTGGCCGTCCGCCAACCGCCCGGCATCGAGATGCGGAACTTGAGGTCGGGATGGTAGAACTCGGTTCCTTTAAAGAACCCTTCGCGCGGATTGACGCCGAAAACCATGCCGTCCAGCCGCCGCGCGTAGCCTTCGCGGTTCACCGTCGCGCTCGCGAAATCGACCTGGGCCCGTTCCACGAGCGTCTTAATGTGCGCGACACGGTTGCCAGGATTCGGATGCGTCGCCAACCATTCCGGCAGCTTGCCGCCGTTGCGCGTGTCGAGTTGATCGAGCATCTGCATGACGTTGATCATCTGGCGCGCATCGTAGTTGGCCCGGCCCGCGTAGCGCACGCCGAGCTCATCGGCCTGGTTTTCGTCATCCCGGGAGAATTTCAGGAACAGGACTTGAAGCGCTTGACTCGCGACGCCGGCATACTGCGCGATGGTCGAGCTGGCGATGCTGCCGATCGCGAGCCCTAATCCGGCAAGCTGCTGCTGCGTCATCTGCTGCGCCGTGTGCCGCGCGGTGACGTGGCCGATCTCGTGGCCCATTACTCCGGCGAGCTCCGCTTCGTTCGTCATGTGCGCCAGGATGCCGCGCGTCACGTAGACGTGGCCGCCCGGAATCGCGAACGCATTGACGCTCGGATCATCGACGACGCGGAATGTCCACGGAAGGTTGGGGCGCTCCGACGTTGCCGCCAGTTTCTTGCCGAGTTCGGCGACGTAGCTCTGGAGGCCCGGATCGGGATACAGGCCGATCGCGACGACCACTTGGCTGTCGTAGGCCGCGCCCATCTGTATCTCCTGTCCCTCGCCCACCAGCATCAGCTCGTTTTTTCCGGTCGCGGGATTGCGCGCGCAACCGGCCAGGACCAGTCCCAATCCCGCGATCAGCGTGAGCCGCCTCATGACTCCTCCAGGCCCTTCTGGATCTTTCCGCCGAGCTCCTGCATGGTGCCGGTGATTTGATCGCCGAGGCCTTCGGCCTCGAGCCGCGCGTCACCGCGCGCCCGACCAGCCGTCTCCTTCGCCTTTCCCTTCAACTGGCGAATCTTGCCGCGAACTCTCGTCTTCGTGCTGCGCTTCATGGGAGCTACTCCCGTCGTAAGGGTCTCTCCTAAAATTTCCACTCCAAGCAGCGTTCCCGACATCCCTCGGCGGGACGAAAAATGAGGTAGGTCGGAGTAGTTGAAGGGAGCTAACCCTCGGATGGGGAGTAACTCGCTGCGGTCCCATCGTGGGTTGCGGGGGCGGGGGCGGCACCGGCGGGTCCACCGATCGCCACTGGATCGGTCAGCCGATAGTCGGCGTGGAGTCGCTGCAGCGCAGATTCCAGGCGGCGGTTCACTGCGCGGTTCTGCCCGGGACTATCCGAAACAACCAGGATCTGCGTACTCCGCTGCTCGAGTATCAGCTGCGCAGCCCAGGCGCGCGCCTGCTGGAAGGCGATGGCGTTCTCATTGTCGAGCAGGCACCGCAGGTCGGTCAATCCGGCGGCGGGCGGAGGAGGAACCACGCGGTACGCGTACGCCCAGAGCTGCTGCACGAAAAAAGGTTCGCCCCGTGTCGTCCGGGGCGGAATCAACCGTAAGGACGAATGGCGGGTTACAGCGACGGGACTAGACCTAGCGAACGAATTTGCGGCGATCGCCCTTCGGCGGCGTCTTTTTATGCGCGTGTGCGGCGATTTGCAGCCGGCTGTGCAACGCGAGTTTCTCCAGGATGTTATGCACGTGACTTTTGACTGTATACGTCGCGATGTTGAGCCGCTGCGCGATCTCCTTGTTGCTCAGTCCCTCGGCGATCAGGTCCGTGATCTGCTGCTCGCGCTTGGTCATCCGTACCGACGCCATCATCGGCGTGTTTCGCAGCACCGACGCCTGTTTTGCGATGTGTGAGAGCAGCGTGCCGGTCAGGGCGGAGGGTACGACATCGCCGCCGTTGGCGACCTGGCGGATGGTGTTGACGAGATCTTCGAGGGCCGCGTCTTTCGAAATGAAACCGTTGGCGCCGCGTTTGATGAAATCAATGACGTCTTCTTCCTCGGGTTGCACGTCCATCATGATGACGCGCGAATGCGGCGCGGCTTCCTTGATGCTCTCGACCAGGCGTTGGCTGCGGTTACGACCGAGCGCCGCATCCACGAGCACGACGTTGGGTTTGTGCTCCTGCAGGCGCTGCAACGCGGCGGACGCGCCCTCGGCGGAAGCCACGACCTTGAACTCGCCCTGTGAGTCCAGCAGCGCGGCAAGTCCATCGCGCAACAACCGATTGTCTTCAATAACGAGGATCTGAATTCTTCTATGGGTAGTCATTGGAGCGACGGCCCTCGTGCTAGGGACGAGGTGGGCAGCGAGGTTAGTCATAGTGTTCAATTTCACAGGTATTAGTCAAACCACGTTAGAAGGTTCCGGGCATCATCCTTTAGGATGAGTCGCTAAAATTACCGTCTAACCCTGCGAAAGCCATGCCGCGGCGTTTCGGCGTCCCCAAAAACGACCACGGCGCTCCTCGCGGAGCGCCGTGTCGCTTCAGGTGCCGTGGGTGGTTACAGCTTGACGACGTTCTGCGCCGCCGGGCCCTTTTGCGCCTGTACGATCTCGAACTCGACCCGCTGGCCCTCGGCCAGCGACTTGAACCCGTCACCCTGAATCGCGGTGTGATGCACGAAGCAGTCCTTGCCGCCGTTCTCGGGCGTAATGAAGCCAAAACCCTTGGCGTCGTTGAACCACTTCACGGTACCAGTGATACGTGCCATCTGTTCGTTGCTCCCTAGCTAGATGCGGTTTCAGCGTCGGGCAGCCTGGCGCGACGCCGTTGAACGAGGGGGACTCTCGGAGAGAGCTCTAACCAGAAACACGACGAGGACCGCAGGCGATAGCCCAGGTCCTCGGTCAGTCCGCTGGTGTCCAGCGCACGGCACCGTGCCGTGGCCCCTTCGCTCGCCCGAAGCATCACCAGAGGGCAGAACGAAGTCAACGGTTGTACGAACGGGGGGCGCGTTGCAACTTAGTCGCCCATGCGGCCCTTCCTTATATTATTCGCCCTCCTGGGCGTTGCTTGCCGCAACCCTGCCCCCGGAACTGCACCGCCCGTCCGTTCGACGCGCGATTCGGTTCGCGCGACCGGCCGCGACACGGTGCTCGAAGCGCGCGCGGCGCGTCTCGAGCTGCGGGTTCTCGAACGGGAGGCCCAGGTCGACGAGCTCCAGACGCGGCTCGACGATGCCCGCCGAGAGGTGGTGCGCGCGATGGCGAAACTCCAGTCTCTCGCGACACGCGCTGAGGCCGCGTCGGGAATGGCGGAGGCGGAAATCGCCTTGCAGTCCCTGCGGCCCCCCCCCACGAGTGGCGCGACTGATCCGCCACCGGAGCTGACTGAGGGCACGCAACTCCTGCAGCTCGCCACGGTCGAATTCAACAAGCAGAACTACGGCGGCGCGCTGTATCTCGCCACGGAGGCAAAGACGGAGGCGGCCGCGGGTCAGGGCCGACTGGCGAGCGACGATCAGACTAAGCCGCGCCGCGGCGAAGTTCCGTTCGAACTACCGCTTCATTTGCTGACCACCGGACGGGCCAATGTGCGCGAAGGTCCCGGGGCGAGCTTCCGCGTCTCGTACACGCTGGATGCCGGCGCGGCCTTGACCGCCTATTCCTATGTCGACCAGTGGGTTCGTATCAGCGATGACGGCAAGCGGCCAGGCTGGATTCACCAGGGGTTGATCGCGCGGCGTCCTGTTCGCTAAGGGGCCTTTCGGGCGGGAACGCGCGTGCGTGCGCGGGGGCGCGCCGCGGCGATCACGCGATTACCTCCCGCGTGTTTCGCTTCATAGAGGGCGGCATCCGCCGCGGCGATGAGTGCCTCGGGGCTATCGCCGTTAACCGGGAAGGCGGCAACGCCCACGCTGATACTGATCGAGCCTGCGGGCAGGCTGTCACCTTCGATTTTCTTGCGAATGCGCTCGGCCGCCTCGATGGCGCCCTCGATCTCCGTTTCCGGCATCATCAGGAGAAACTCCTCGCCACCGTAGCGCGCCAGGAAATCGACGTCGCGACTCGCTTCCCGCATGATCGCGCCGATGCGCTTGAGGAGGGCATCGCCTGCCGGATGTCCGTACGCGTCGTTGTACTTCTTGAAGAGATCGAGATCCGCCATGAGCACGGCAAAGGGGTGGCGGAGCCGGCGGGAGCGCCGCACTTCGTTTTCCAACACTTCCATCATACGCAGCCGATTGTACAGGCCGGTGAGCGGATCAGTGACCGACAGGCGCTCGAGCTCAACGCGGCTCTCGCGCAGGCGGACCACCATGTGGTTGAACACCTGCGTCAAATAGCCGACCTCGCCGCCGTCAGTGACCGGCAGGCCGATGTCGAGGTCGCCGCCGGCCACGCGACTCGCGGCTCGCGTGAGCCGGGTGAGCGGCCGGACGATGAGGAGGCTGAGCAGGTAAGCAAATGCACCGACCACGGCCAGCAGGAACGTGACGATGGTCAGTGTCATGTTGCGCAGCCGGGCGACCTGGCGGAACGCTTCCACCGATGGAATCTCCGAGATGACGACCCAGTCGAGCGCTGGAACCACGCGCACGCTGCCGACGACGTGGTCGTCGGTGAAGCTCGTGAACTGGACCGCGTGGTCCTGGCGGTCGAGTAGCCAACGCGCGGACTGCGGTTTATACCGCTCCTCGCTCAGCGATGCCGTCGTGCCGCCCGAACTGATGACGATCTTGCCCTCGCGGGTCATGACGTAAATCTGGCCCGACTCACCCGGCGTGAAGCGGCGCAGCATGCCGGCGGCCGTCCGCAGGTTGACGCGCGCGGCGAACGCGCCCAGGACCGGTCCTCCTGTCATGCGATGCGTGGTGCGGCTCACGCGACCCACCGCGCCCGAGTGAATCGGCACCGCAACGAGAATCGTCGCCTGTGCATCTTTGGACGCCCAATACGGCGAGCTCTGCGTCCACCCGTTCCTCCGCAAATCGCTCGCCCAATCGGCGGGCAGGGCGACCTGCCGCGGCCGGTCGGAGCTTGTCGCGACCAGATGTCCGTGCGTGTCCAGCACCAACAGCTCGGTGTAATCGCGAAACTTGTCGCGCACGGAGTTGAGGTAGTCCGTCAGGCGCTTGTGGTAGATACCTGACTGGACGGGCTCGCCGCCCTGCTGCGGGATGCGCTCGAGGTTTTCCGTGACCTCGTAGGAACTCGAGAAGACACGCAGATCGTAGCGCAGTTCTTTAGTCCAGAGATCGAGCTCGCGGACGGCCTGTGCGGTCACCCCCTGCAGCTCTTCCGAGGCCTTGCCGGTGAGAGCGCGCTTGTTCTCGATGTAAGAAATCCACACCGTCGTCAGCGACGGCACCAGCGTCGCGACGACGGCGAACATCAGCATCTTGGCGCGGATGCTGGACAGGCGGAAAAAACGCAGCACGCTCAACGCGCGTCTCGCTGCGCGGGGTGGCACAAGATCCATCCAGGAAAGATTGCGCAAGAGCCGGGGTTGAGACCGTGCCCGCAATCACGTGATCTGGCGCACATTCCTTACATGAAGGTCATTCTCCGGGGCGCCCCTACCGGAGCTCCCAGAGCCTTCACGGTTTCCTACCGCAATGGCGCCCCGAGTTGAATCCACCGCGCTAGGATGCTCCGCTCCTGATCGGTCATGCCGGTCTTGTTGGCGATCGGCATCGTCCTCGTTTCGATTGCGCGTATCCTGATTCGCTCGGCTTGCCTGGCGATGCTTTCAGGCGTGTCGAAGGTAACCCCGCCCGGAGCCGGCCCGAATGTGCGATCGGTCTGGTATTGGGAGTGGCAGGGCTGACACCGCTGCGCGATCACTGACCGCACTGCCGCGAAACCCACAGTGTCGCCTGCCGCGCCTGCCCCGTCTGCCCCGTCTGCCCCGTCTGTCCCGCCCCTCATGCCCGTGGTCGAGAAGAACATCGCGCCAGCCAGCCCGAGTGCCGCCGGCAGGATTGCCCAGCGGCTCGACGACCCTCGACCGATCATGGCGTGCCGCATCGCCGCGCCGGCGACAAAGAGAAATAGAAACACGAGCCAGTTCAGCCGGCTGGCGTACGTGGACGGGTAGTGATTCGACAGCATGATGAAGAGCAGCGGAAAGGTCATGTAGCTGTTGTGCACGGAGCGCAGCTTCGCCCGCTCGCCCAATGTGAAGTCGGCAGCCCGGCCCGCGCGTGTCGCCGCCAACATCTCGCGCTGTGCGGGTAAGATCCGCAGCCAGACGTTGAGAACCATTATGGTGCCGAGGAGGGAGCCGACGTGCATGAACGCCGCGCGGCCCGAGAGAAGCCGGCAGACCAAATACGTCACGACAGCGAGCAACACCAGCGCAAGGGTGGTTGCCGCGCCCGGCCCGCGGCGCGCCAGGGACGACGACCACAGCCAGTCGTAAACCAGCCACCCCCCAACCAGGATTCCGACCCCGATTGCCGTCGCAGCACCGCGGCTGATGCGCGAGTCACCAGGATCCAGTAGGTAAGCGTTGCTCAGGTAATAGACGAGAATGAGCAACGCCACCCCCGAGATCCACGTAAACAGCGCTTCCCACTTGAACCAATGGAGGACGGGCGGCACCTCACCGGGGCCGGGTTTGCGCTTCTCGACTTGATAGAACCCGCCGCTGTGCACCATCCAGAGGTCGCCTTCGACGCCGGGGCGCGGCGCCGCCGGGGCCGTGAGCGTGCGGTCCAACCATATGAAATAGAAGGAGCTGCCAATCCAGGCGATGCCCGCAACGAAGTGTGTCCAGCGGAGAAGGAGATTCGCCCAGTCAGCGAGCCAGCTCGTCATGGGGACGTTAATTTCACCTTGAAACCGGGTCTGGCCAGTCCCCGTCCGTTTACGAGCACTCCCTTTAGAGTGTCAATTACGATCGCGTCTCCTCTCTGGGAGTCTGGTTCATGAACCGAGCGCTTGTCCTCCTCGCGTCTTTTCTTCCCATCACCGCGTGCAACAAAGCCGACGCCAATGATGGCTCCACGCGCCCGTACAAAGTGGGCGCCGTCGACCGTGGCGAAGTTCGGGTCGTCGTCGAAGAGACGGGCGTGGTCTCACCGGAGCGCAGCATCGTGGTGAAGTCGCCGATCTCAGGCGTCGTCCAGCAGCTCTACGTCCGGGAAGGCGATCGCGTGCAGACGGGGCAGGCATTGGCGCGCGTCATGCCCGACATCGCGCAGGCGAACAGTCTCGCGCAGCTCCGCAGCGAGATCGCGAAAGCGCGGATCGCGCGCGACAACGCCAAACGCGACTACGACCGCGGCCAGCAGCTGTCCGCGATCGGTGGGATCACACAGGCGGATCTCGACGTGCGGCGTGTGACCTACGAGCAGGCGGAGAACCAATGGCGCACCGCCCAGGATCAGCTGCGGCTCGTGCAGCGCTCGGGCGTATCGGCGGGTGATTCCACCGGGAGCACGGCGCAATGGGCGCGCATTACCGCGCCCGCTACTGGTGTGATCATCGGTCGGGGGGTAGAAGAAGGCGAGACGGTGGTGGGTGGGACGAGTGCGTTCGGAGGCGGCACCGAGCTGTTCACGATAGCCGATCTGTCGACGCTGCTCGTCAAGGCGGCCATCAACGAAGTCGATATCGGCAAGGTGCAGAAGGGCGATCGCGTGGCGCTGACCGTTGACGCCTTCCCCGGTGACACGGCGCAAGGAGTCGTTCGTCTCGTTCCGCCGGCCGCGAGGTTGCAGGATCGCGTGCGCGTGTTCGACGTCGAGGTCGTGGTAACAGGGGGCGCACACGTGCTGCGCCCCGGGATGACCGCCAACGTGCGCATCTCCGGACCGGTGCGGTCAGAGACCGTGCGGGTACCGGTCGAAGCTGTTCTGCTGAAGGAAGGCAAGCCGGTCGTCTATAAGCTCGGTGGCGGTGGTCCCCAGCCCGTCCCCGTCACCCTGGGCCTGTCCGACCTCTATTACGTCGAAATCCTCAACGGGCTCGCGCCCGGTGATTCGATCGCGCTCGAGGACCCGGTCGCAGCCGCGGAGCGCGCCCGTAATCCCGCGCGGCGTCGCTGATGCCGGGGGCAGTGGGCGGTGCCCTGATCGAGGCACGCGGCCTCGCGAAGACGTATCGGCTCGGCCAGGTCGATGTGCAGGCATTGCGCGGCGTCGACGCGGATGTGGCTGCCGGCGAGTACGTGGCGATCACCGGTCCATCCGGCTCGGGCAAAAGCACACTGATGCACATCCTCGGTTGCCTGGACTCGCCTACCTCCGGCACCTATCACCTTGATGGCGAAGACGTCAGTACGCTTTCCGGCAAGCGATTGGCGCAGGTGCGCAACCGCAAAGTGGGGTTCGTGTTTCAGACCTTTAACCTGATGCCGCGACTCAGCGTCGAGGAAAACGTGGCGCTGCCGCTCAAGTATCGTGGCGGGATCCCCCGCGCGCAGCGGCGGGCCCGCGCGCTGCGGCTGCTCGACCGGCTCGGGCTATCGCACCGGATCGGCCACCGACCCGACGAGCTGTCCGGCGGTGAGCGCCAGCGCGTCGCGATTGCGCGCGCGCTCGTGGGCGAGCCGGCGATTCTCATGGCGGACGAACCCACCGGCAACCTCGATTCCAAGTCCGGAGCCGAAGTGCTCGCCACTTTCGCCGAGCTGCATCAGGCGGGGCATACCATCGTGCTGGTGACCCATGATGCAAGCGTGGCCGCCCGCGCGCAGCGGGTCATTCAGATGAGCGACGGGCTGGTCGTCTGAATCTCATCGAATCGCTGCTCACGGGGCTCGACGAGGCACGTCGTCACTGGGGGCAGACCCTCCTGTCGCTGCTCGGACTCGTGCTCGGCACGGCAAGTATCGTCACCGTCCTGGCGCTCTTCGGCGGCCAGACCGCGCTGACCGAGCAATTCCTCAACGAGGTCGGCGGCCGTGGAACGATCATCGTGTCCGACCGCGAAGTGTCCGCTCATCCCGGCGCGCGCGAGCTGGCGTCGAAGCGCCTGACGTTTAAGGACGCGCAGTACCTCCGCGATCACGCCACGACCCTCGCCGCGGTCAGTCCGGGATGGGCACGACAGCTGCCCTATCGCGCCGGCAATACGAGCTTCGAGGGACAGGTCATCGGCACCGTTCCGGATTACATGGTCATCAACGACATCAAGCCGCTCATCGGCCGCTACCTCAGCGAGCTCGACGTCCGGCAGCAGTCACGTGTGGCCGTGTTGGGATGGAAGTACGCCGACTCGCTGTACGGCACGCCCGCCAATGCGCTCGGCAAGGTGGTGAGCCTCGGTGGTAAGAGCTATCGCGTGGTCGGCGTATTGGAGCGCGAAGAGTTCTACTTTGCCGCCTGGGAAGACAACGCGCTCGAGTATCGCAATGAGCGCGCCTACATCCCGATCTCTACCGCAATCACGCAGTACAGCGCCACCGACAATCTCGGCTTCCTGACGCTCAAGGCGCGACCGGCAGTCGGGGCGACGGCCGCCCAGGCGCAAGTCCGCAGCCTGCTGTATGCGCGCCACGGTGTGGAGGACTTTGACATCAGGGCATCGGGACAGGGGGCTGGGGCCGACAGCGGGCAGTTCCTCATGCTGTTCAATTTCATTTTTCTCGTGGTCGGAGTCGTTTCACTCGTCACGGGCGGCATCGTGATCGCGAACATCCTGCTCGCGTCGGTGGTCGAGCGCGTGCGCGAGTTCGGTACTCGGATGGCCCTGGGCGCGACGGCCGGCAGCATCTTCGCGCACGTGTTGGCGGAAGTCCTCGTGGTCACGCTGATCGGCGGGTTGCTGGGACTGGGGCTGGGGACGGCGTTGACCGGCCTCGTCGCGGTCGTCATGCAGATGCCGGCTGTCGTGAGTCCGTTCATTGCCACCATTGCGATCGTAACTGCGACGAGTGTGGGCCTGATTGCCGGATTGTTCCCTGCGTTGCGCGCCGCGCGGTTGGCCCCGGTCGAGGCGTTGCGGTATGCGTGATTGGGTTGAGCTGATCTGGGATGCGCTGCGGGAGATCCGCGCGCATAAACTGCGTTCGCTCCTGACGCTCTCCGGGATCGTATTCGGGGCTGCCTCCGTCGTCTCCATGACGTCCCTCGCCGCGGCGATGAAGACGCTGGTTTACGAGGACCTCATCGCCATGGGGTTGTCGCGGAGTTTCTTCATTCGTGATGAGGGACCGCGCTCGGACGCGAAGGGCGCCACGGCGCTGCGCTATACGGGATTGCGAATCGCCGATCTCGATGCGCTCCGCGCGCTGCCCGGCGTGGCGAGCGTGCATGGACGGAATTGGGGCGACGAGAAAGTCGTCAACGCCCCGGCCGATCGGCGCCGCGTCCGGATCGACGGCGTGGATGCGGGCTACCTGGAGTTGCGCAACTGGCGCATCGTTGCCGGTCGCAGTATCCGGCCCCTCGATGTCGAAAACCGCTCGCGCGTCGCCGTCGTCGGCGCCGAAATGGCCGAGAATCTGTTCGGCACCGTGAACCCCGTCGGCCGGACGATCACCATCGACGGAGTGCGGTTTCTCGTAATCGGCATCGTGGCGCCGATCGAGTTCGATATCATTCCTGCCGATTTCAGTTTCGTCGGGCGGCGCATCTACATCCCATATTCCTATCTCACCCGATACGCAAAGGGCGAAGCGCGGCTGGACGAGGCGCTCGTGACCGCCCGCGAGTCCGCCGAGTTCGGGGACGTGCTGCGCCGTGGCAGCGCCCTGGTGCGACAGCGGCACGGGGGGACCGTTGACTTCAACATCGAGAACGAGGCCGCCGAAGTGCTGTCCAATCTGGCGATGGCGGACAACATCCTCGGCGGTTGGAACGCGGTGATGTTCACCATCGCCGGCGTGACATTGGTGGTCGGTGGCATTGGGCTGTTCAGCGTGCTGCTCATTGCGGTGCGCGAGCGCGTCCACGAGATCGGGATCCGCAAGGCGCTCGGCGCGGACGATAGCGCCATCCTGCGCCTGTTCCTTGCCGAGTCGCTCACGCTCGCGTTCCTCGGCGCGATACTCGGGATCGCCGGCGGCGCGGGACTCACCGTGATCACCGAGCTCATCGGCCGGCAGTTCGGCAAGCCCTTCGCCATTCCGGTGAGCATGCCCGGCGTGACGCTCGCCGTACTGTTCGCGCTGATTGTCGGGTTCCTGTTCGGCTGGTACCCCGCGCGCCGGGCGGCCCGTCTCGATCCCATCGAGGCTATTATTGGGTGATGATCGGCTCAGCGGTCGCGTTACTTGCTCTCCAAGCCACTCCTCCCCCTCCCCCCACTCCCCCAGACACCGTCGTTCTGCAGCCCGTCAGCGTCACCGCGACCCGCCAAACGCTGAGTCTGTTCGCGGTGCCATTGGCCGTGACGCAACTCAAGAAGAGCGAGTGGTTTGGCATAACGGGCTATGGCCTCGATGATGCCCTGACGCTGGTTCCCGGCGTTGTCGCCCAGTCCCGCTACGGCAATCAGGACGTGCGCATCACGATCCGCGGCTATGGCGCGCGGGGTGCGGGCGATCGCTCGAATGCCGGCACGACGCGCGGCATTCGCATCCTGCTCGACGGATTCCCGGAGACCGAGCCGGATGGCCGCACGTCCCTGGATGGTGTGGATCTCGCCGCGGCGCACGACGTCGAGATCGTGCGCTCCAACGCGTCGGCTGTGTGGGGAAACGCCGCGGGCGGCGTGGTGAGCATTTCCACCCTGCCCGGAGTCAGCGACCCACGGGCCAGCTTCGAGCCGATGGCGGGATCGTTTGGCCTGCAGCGCTATGCCGTGCGGGGCAGCATGCTCATGGGGTCCGGGATTCTGGGCGCGAGCTTCGTGCACAGCGTTGCCGATGGATGGCGCGCGCACTCGGCTAGTACGCGGTCGGTGCTCAACATGTCCATGCTGGCGCCCGTGAGCGACGAGACGCAGCTCGGCGTGTACGTGGTGGGGTCGCACAATCTGTTTCGCATCCCGGGACCGCTCACCGAGGCGCAGGCTGCCGTCGAGCCCCAACAAGCAAACTCCACCTACGTGGAGCGGGACGAACGCCGCGACAATCGGGTGGCGCGACTGGGACTGGCGCTCGAGCATCGGGCCAGCCAGAAGGTCGGGATCTCGGCGATGCTGTACGCGAATCCCAAGGCGTTGCAGCGATCAGAACGGGGCACGTTCCGCGACTTTACGCGCTACCACCTCGGCGGCAACGGCGTCGTCCGAGTCGCCACACCGTTCGGAGCGGGCGTACGAGGCGCGCTGGTTGTGGGAGCGGATTACGCGCTTCAGGATGGCGCGATTCTCTTCTATAGTCTCACGCCCCAGGGGACACGCGGAGATACGCTGCGCGACAACAAGGCCGAAGCGGCCCGCAATGCCGGGATGTTTGTCGCCGAAGATCTGACGTTCGGGGCGAATGAGCGGTGGAATGTGTCCGTGGGGGCCCGCTA
The DNA here is from genome assembly GCA_035251445.1 of Gemmatimonadales bacterium. Lineage (GTDB taxonomy): Bacteria > Gemmatimonadota > Gemmatimonadetes > Gemmatimonadales > GWC2-71-9 > 20CM-2-65-7. Next base: position 50,862 of record DATFEG010000070.1, read on the forward strand.
TGATGACATTACGTACGACTATCGCAGTTACATCAATCCCTCGCTGAACGATAAGAAATCCTTTACGGGCGTGACGCCGAAGCTTGGCGTGAGTTACCGCTTCACGTCGCAGCACAGCGTGTACGCTTCAATGGGTGGCGGCATCGAGGTCCCCGCGGGCAATGAGACGGATCCAGTGAGCACGTTCGGGCAGGATACCGTCTTTGGCATCAATCCGCTGCTCGAGCCGATTCGGTCCCTCACGGTTGAAATCGGGACGAAGCGACTGTGGGTGATCGGCACGAGCTCATTTGTTCGGGAGCTGAGCTACGATGTGGCGCTTTACCAAACGAACGTCAAAAATGAGATCATCCCGTATCGCGGGGGACAATTTTACTTCACCGCCGGCAGTGCGCGCCGGCGCGGTGCCGAGCTGGGGGTCCGTGTGGCAACCAGCGCCGGACTGTCAGTGCAGGCGGCGCTCACCTGGAACTCACACCGGTACACCGAATACCTGGTTGATTCGGTCCATTACGACACGACCAAGCCGGGTGTCTTTGCCGACTATAGCGGCAACCACGTCGTGGGGGTCCCGGCATTCACCGGATCACTCGCACTCGATGTCACGCCCGCCGCACTCAAGCCCGTTCGCCTGCGGGTCGGCGTGGAGAACATCGGATCCTTCTATACCGATGACGCCAATCAGGTGAACGTGCCTTCGTACCGCATCGCCAACGCATCGCTGGGGACGGACCAGCCGTTCGCGTTGGGGGCTCGACTCGGGATTAACGCGTTCGTCACGGTGAACAATCTGTTCGACAGCCGCTATATCGCCTCGGCCTTCCTCAATCCGGATGTCGTTGGAGGGGAGCCCGTCGCGTTCGAGCCGGGACTCGCGCGCAACGTCGTCGTCGGCGTGTCGCTCGTGGCGCGCTAGCGGCGCGCCGCCCCCCTCCCCAACGCCGCGTTCGTCGCTTCGTCCAGGATGCTCCAGATTCGGTCCACCCACTCGCGGTGCTCCGGTTTCATCATGACGGAGCGCAGGCAGACAATCGTGTCGCGATCCCTGCGCATGGGACCAACCTCGACCAGGTGCAGGGGGAGAGACACTAGTGCCAGGTGGAGCTGGCGATTCGCCGCTTCGGCAAAGACTCGTTTCGACAGATTCGATGCTTCCGATGCGCTCGAGGCGCGCGGGGCCCACACGAGAATGTCGAGCTCCGGCGCCGCCGCAGTGACGAAGCGGCCATCCTGCCGCAGCCGCGTGTGTAGCGCGAGCGCGGCGGCACGGCCGCTCTCCAGTCCTTTCGCAAATCCCCCACCACGAACCAGGGGCAACAGCCGTTGCGTGGCCCACAGTGCAACCGCGGCGGCTCCGGGCCGGGAGCATTCGAGCGCGATCTCGCCGAGGTGGAGATCAGTGGACGTGTAATAGGTGTACGGTGACTCGTGGCGATAGAGCTGCCCGACCGCCGGTTCCTTGAAGAGCACGCAGCCACAGCCGTACGGTTGTAATCCATGCTTGTGGGGATCGATCACGACGGACGCTGCCTCCGCGATATGATCGAAGGCGCGTCGCGTCTCCGGTTCGAGATTGTCGGCAAGCAGGAAGTAGCCCCCATAGGCGGCGTCGGCATGCACGCGGAAGTGATGGTGCCGCTCCCGCCGTAGCGCGACTATCGCATCGAGCGGGTCGACCGCCCCGGTCGCGGTCGTCCCAAGCGTCGCGACGACTGTGCCCACTCCACCCGCGGCGAGGCGCCGCTCGAGCGCGTGCACATCCATCCGCCCGCGGCGATCGCATGGAATCGTCTCGAACGGCAGTCCGAGCACGCCGGCGATGCGTTGATGTGTATAGTGTGCCTGAGTCGACGCGAGGATCGTTTGTCCCGGGTGCAGCTGGCTCGCGATCCACAGCGCTTCGAGATTCGCCATCGTGCCGCCGCCGCAGAGATGACCGAGATGCGTCGGCCACCCGATCATCCTGGCCAGCTCGGCAACAGCCTCCTTCTCCATCGCGGAGCTGGCGCGGCCGCCGTCGAGCGCATGGTTGTTGGGATTGAGCTGCAATGCCAGCTCATAGGCAAGCCGCGCGACAGGGTGCGGGGGCTTGAGCATCTGGCCGGCGTAGAGCGGATGGAAGTAGGGATAATTGTCGTGAAGACGATACGCGACTTCGGTCAACACTCCCTCGATGGCAGCCAGATTTGTTGATGGATCCATGGGAGGCAGATGGACGAAGCCTCTGCTGAGACGTTCGAGGGCGTTGGCGAGGAGATGGAGCGTACCTGGTGGCCCGAGTGCATTCTCGAGCGCGTTCTCGCGGAGCGGCTCGAGGCTACCGCTGTTCTTCAAACGCCCTCAGGTACATCCGGTCCCACGCCGCCGGAATACTCTCGCGTGGCGAGTACGGCCCTGGCTGGTAGATGCGGGAGCTGACGCCCAGCTGGCTCCGCTCGCAGATGTGCCAGTCCTGACGGTTGGTGCGATCCCAAAACTCTTCAGCGTCCTGGATGTTGTAGCCCGCGGCCGCCGGCGCGTCGGGATGCACCATCCATTCGCAGATCACGCGGGACTGCGCGGGGCCGACCGGCCAGACCGTGTAAAACACCGCGTAGTCGGGATGCAGGCTCAACATCATCGTGGGGAACAACGCGTAGTAGAACGCGCGCCGCTGGTCTTCCGCGGGAAGCTGACCCAGCGGCAGCGCGCACGCCCGCCCGCTCATGGTCGCGCTTTCGTTCGGGGCCTTGATCTCCATGTATCCGCCGAGGAATGGTCCCTCGATCAGGTCGTTCGCCCCGCTCGTGTACGGTAGCTTGGTCGTCAGCTCCGGATGGATAGTGGGGCAGTGGAGGCACTCGTTGTAGTTCTGGAGAATCAGCTTCCAGTTCGCGCGGACGTCGTACTCGATGTGCCGCACCGCGCGCAACCGGGGCAGGTTGTAGAGAGTGAATCGGTCGTTGAGCGGCGCGAACCACTGCGCCGCATTCGCCGCGGGGTCGAGACTCAAGAATAGGAAGCCTTCCCACTCGGCCAGCGCCACTCGGTGCAACGGGTACGCTGTCTTGTCAAAGCCTTCCACCTCGTTCATGTGCGGCGCACCGATCAAACGGCCGTCGAGCGCGTACGTCCATGCGTGGTAGGGGCACTGGATAGTTTCGGAAAGCTTGCCGCTGGTTGATTCGCAAATCCGCGTTCCGCGATGGCGGCAGACGTTGTAATAGGCCCGCCGCTCGCCAGACTGATCCCGCAGCACGATGATGCTTTCGCCCGCGATCTCCACAAGGAAGTAATCACCCGGAGCCGAGAGTCCCGCGTCGCGGCCGACGCAGATCCAGTGACGGGCGAAGATGCGCTCTTGCTCCTCTGCGAACACCGCCGGCGCCGTGTAATAACGGCCCGGCAGTGTGCGCGCTCCCTGGCGATAGCTCTCGACGGTCCTCAGGAACGTCATAGGATCTCCCGCGCCGCGTTGCGCCCCGCTGCTCCTGGAATCCCGCCGCCCGGGTGCGTCCCGGAGCCGCACAGGTACAGCCCCTCGATCGGCGTGCGATAGCGGCTCCAGCCGGGGACGGGGCGCATGAACAGAATCTGGTCGAGAGTGAGCTCTCCGTGGTAGAGGTGGCCTCCACTGGCGCCACGCTGCGTGTGGTCCTCATCCGGCGACTGCAGCTTCACCTGGCCGGGCTGCGCCCCGAGCAACCGCGCGACGTTCTGTTGAAGGGCCTGGTGTCGCGACGCGCTTACCGTCCCATCCGTGAAGGGGACGTATTGCACATGCAGCTCGAGACGATTCCCGTCGGTGCGCTGCACTTCGACGTACGGAGAGGCCGAGTCTTTGCCGTACTTGGCATCGTCATACGCGCGCTCCAGGTAGTCGAGCGAGGGCGCAATACAGAGATTCGCATAACTCGGCGCGCGCTCGAGCGTGAGCGTCCCGCGTGCAACCACACCACGCAGCTTGATGTTGTCCACGGCGCGAACGAATTCCGGGTCGAGCTCGATGGCGACAGGGTCCAGCGTCGCGCGCGGATCGGCGCTCGACATGACCCATGGCGCGAGCAGCGTATCACCGCTGGGCTTCAACACAACGCCGGTCGCCCGGCCGTTCGGGGCGAGCACGGTGGCGCGGTTGCCCCGACGTATTTCCACCCGCTTCATCCCGTCCAATACCTGCGTCACGTTCGAATGTACCGGACGGAACACGCCCGCCGGGCTGCCGGCGTGATGATGCAGGAAGCTGAAGGCCGTCCCCCCCGATCGGGGTCCCTGCTTCAAGTGCCAGATCCCGAGCGCGCCGAGCGCTCCCTTCAACACGTCGCTCTCGAACCAGTCGTCGAGCAGTTCCGCGATGGACATCGGCAGCACGCGAGCGAGGTCGATGACCGCCTGCTTACCGAGCCGTCGGACGTAGAGACCCAGGCCGCCGAGACGCGCCAGCTCACGCGGGTCGCGGGTCTCGATGTCGGGGGGCGGCGCGAGGTAGAGCCTTTCGAGAACACCCGCGAGCGTTCGCATGCGGCGGCAGAACTCCGGCCATTTCGACGCGTCGGGGGGACTGATACGGCGGATCGCCTCGACGGATCGTTGCAGGTTCCGAGACAGCTCGAGCGTGCCGCCGCCGTCGAGCGGGACGGTGAGCCACGGGTCTGGTTGCTCGAGCCGTAGCTGACTCAATCCCAAATCGCGAATGACCTCGGCTGGCACCCAGCCGATATCGGCGGAGTCGTCAGCCGATGCACGCTGTTCCACGACGACGACGCGTTTGCCGGCCCGGGCGAGGTAATGTGCGGTGACGAGGCCGTTGGCGCCGGCGCCGATCACGATCGCGTCGTAACCGTCTCGCCGGTTCATCGACTCCCAACCCCCCGGTCCTTCAGAATACGCATCGCGGCGAGCCGTCCCGAGGCGCCCATGATGCCGCCGCCCGGGTGCGTGCCCGACCCGGATTGGTAGAAGCCGCGGATCGGCGTTGCGAATTTGGCCCATCCCGGGGCGGGGCGTAGAAAGAACAGCTGATGCAGCGCCAATTCTCCCGCGAAGATGTTGCCCTCGCTGAGCCCGGTGATGCGCTCGATATCAACCGGTGTAATCACCTGCCGGTGCAGGATCTTCGACTTGAACCCTGGAGCGAAGCTCTCGACTGTATTCACCACCGCATCACCGAACGCTTCGCGTTTAGCGTCATTCCAACCGCCATTCAGGTGATACGGAGCGTACTGTACGAAAATCGACATGACGTGTTTGCCCGGCGGCGCCATACCGGGATCGATCACGGATGGGAAGACGATGTCCATGTACGGACGCCGCGAAAACTCGCCGTATTTCGCGTCGTCGTAGGCACGCTCTACATAGTCGAGACTGGGACTGATCGAGACGGCGCCGCGATGCAGCCTGCCACCGGCGCCGTCGGGCAGGCAGGTGAACGTGGGGAGCGAATCGAGCGCGATGTTCACCTTGCCCGATGACCCACGAAACTTGAAGCGCTTGATGTCCGACACGAATTCGGGCGGCAGCTGATCGGTATCGAGCAACTGCAAGAAGGTGCGGCGCGGGTCGAGGCTCGACACCACGGTCGCGGCGTCGATCTCGTCTCCGTTTTCCAGCACCACGCCGGTGGCCTTGCCGTTCCGGACGACCACTTTCGACACCCCGGCGTCGCACCGGATATCGGCCCCGAACGAGCGCGCCGCGGAGGCGATCGCTTCGCTGACAGCGCCCGTACCTCCTTTGGCGAATCCCCAGGCGCGGAACACGCCGTCCAGCTCACCCATGTAATGATGAAGGAGAACGTAGGCCGTTCCCGGCGAGCGTGGACCAAGGAAGGTGCCGATGATCCCGCTGGCAGACTTCGTGGCCTTGAGCACGTCGGTCTCGAACCACTCATCGAGAAAGTCGGCGGAGCTCATCGTCATCAACTTGACGAGCGCGTGCAAACGCTCGCCGCCGAGGCCACGAAAGTGCTTGCCGAGCCGCAGCAGTGCGGCCAGATCGCCCGGTGCGAAAGACGTGGGATCCGGCGGAACCATGCTCAGGATCGGCTTCACGGCCTGCGCCATGAAGTGCATGAGCCGGCCGTACTCGTCGTACGCCTCGGCATCGCGGGGCGAGTGGCGATACAGCTCGCGTCGCGTCTCATCGTGGTCGGCCCATGCCGCGAAGTAATCGCCGTTTTCCATCGGCGTAACCGTGCTCTCGAGCGGCAGGATGTGCAGACCATGCCGCGGCAAATCGAGATCGCGGATGATCTCGGGCCTGAGCAAGCTGACGACATAAGAGAACATGGAGAACTTGAAGCCCGGGAAGATCTCTTCGGTGACCGCGGCGCCACCCACGCGCGGCCGTCGCTCCAGCACCAGCACCCGCTTTCCCGCGCGCGCGAGATAGGCGGCAGTCACCAGACCATTGTGGCCGCCCCCAATGACGATGACGTCGTAGCGCGTGGCCCGCGTGGCCCCCGCATCCGCGATTCGCGCCATCAGGCTCGCTTCCGCTCGGGATTGAAGAATGGCAGCGTAGTCACGTGGGCGGTGGCTTGCTTGCGCCGGTGCTCCACCGTGATTTCCATGCGCAACTGCGTGCCGGGCGCGGCGCTCGGCGACTCGAGATGCGCGAGCGCCATGTATTGCTTGAGAAGCGGCGACCAGCCGCCACTCGTCGCATAACCCACCTGGCGACCGCCGGGATCGTAAACCGGGACGCTCATGCGCCAGGCTTGGGTTGGCACGCGCGGTGGAAGCCCTACTTCGGCGTAGAGCTTCTCGAGCGAGTCCCAATCCACCGCCAGGCCGGTGAACTGCCACGCGGGCCCGCGGCGCCGCTCGGCCTCGAGCGCGCCCCGCCCATTGTAGCGCTCCTTGTCCGTTGCCACGGTCCACCCGAGTCCTAGCTCGAGCGGCGATGACTTCTGCGCCTCGATGAGCGCGTGACGGGAAGAGAAGTAGTCGACTTCGATGAGGAGCAAGCCTGCTTCGATGCGCGCGACGTCGAGCGCCAGCATACCGGCAGGCGTGACGCCGTACGGCGCGCCCGTTTCGATCAGCGCGTCCCACAGCGGGACCGCTTGCGCCGCGTCCACCCAGATCTCGTAGCCAAGGTCGCCGGTGTAGCCGGTTCGGGAGATCGTGACCGGGATGCCGCGGATCTGCGCGCTGGTGAGCCTGAAGTACTTCAGTCCCCCGAGGTCGCGTTCGGCCGCGATCTGGAGAATCGCGCGAGAGTTGGGGCCTTGGAGCGACAACGCCGCGGTGCGCTCCGAGACGTCTTCGATCGAGACATCGAGGCCCGAGCCATTCAGGTGCAGCCACCGCAGGGTCGGATCGGCGGCCGTCATGCGGAACCGGTGCTCCTCCAACACCGAGATGGTCCCGTCGTCGATCTGCTTGCCCTCGGCATCGCACCATGGCGTGTAGAGCACCTGCCCGACCTTCGCCTTGCCGACGTTACGCGTCACGACGTGATCGAGCAGGCGCGCGGCGTCGCGGCCGGTGACCAAATACTTGTACAACGGCGAGACGTCGAACAGCGCGGCTGCGTTGCGGATCGCGTGATATTCGCGCTCGTGCGACAGCTCGTATGCGCTGGCGACGACGTAGCCTGCCCAGCGCCGCCAGGCTTGGCCCTGGGAGAGCGGCCCGGTGCGCGCGTGAAACGGGGTGGTGCGGAGACTCACGACGAGACGTGCGTCTCGGCCGGGGCGAAGATGACCAGCACTTGCAGCTGTGCGGTGATCGAATGGAAATGGTGCTCGACCCCCGCGGGCACAAACACCGCCGAACCGGCTGCGACGGGCCGATCCTCGGTGCCGACACGGATCGTCGCCCGGCCATTCACGACGTAGTACAGCTCGTCTTCCTTGTGGGGCCCCTGGCGATCGGGTTCGCCGGGCTGCAACACGTACAGTCCCGCCGACATGGCAGGGACTCGGATCAATTCGAAGTAGTTGTGACCGGCCGGGCGTTCGGCAAAGAGCCGCGGGAGCTCGAAGTTTTCCATATCCGGGCGCGAAATCTCACGCCGCCGGGCCGTTCGTGCAAATTTCGCGTGATGCGCCTGCACCTGGTCGAGGTTCATGATTTGCCGTCGTGTCCGCCGTCGTTGCGGGACGCGCTCACCGATTTTTTGGCATTCGCGCTCAATCTGTCTCGGGCCTATCAACCGGCTGTGCCGCTCCTGCGCCGCGCGCTCGCGCGTACCGGTGCGCGGCGGGTTGTGGATCTGTGCGCCGGCGCGGGCGGCCCCTGGAGCTGGCTCGCGGGGGAGATTGACGTGCCGGTCTTGCTCACGGACCTCTATCCACACCAGAGCGGCACACCGAGCCTCCCGTATCACCCCGAGCCGGTGGACGCGCGGGCGGTGCGGCCCGAGCTTGATGGATTTCGAACGTTGTTCACGTCATTCCATCACTTCCGTCCTGCGGAGGCGCGCGCGATACTCGCGGACGCCGTCGCCAAGCGGCAGGGGATCGCCGTCTTCGAGGTCGCGCGCCGAGCTCCCTGGGAGCTTCTGGTCGTATCGCTCACGTGGATCGGGGCCCTGCTCGCGGAACCGTTCATCCAACCCTGGCGCTGGTCTCGCTTTCTATGGACATATCTGCCTCCGGTCCTGCCCTTGGTGGGCACGTTCGATGGTGTGGTCTCGTGCCTGCGGGCGTACTCACCCGGAGAGCTGCGGGACCTGGTGCGGGGGCTCGACACGTACGAGTGGCAAATTGGCGACATGCGCGGCGGCTGGTCGCCGCTGCGGGGGACCTACCTGATTGGCGTCCCAAAGGTTCTCTTTGAGTGACGATGCGCCGAATGCTCTGCTTGGCACTTCTGCTTGTCGCCTGCGCGGAACTTCCCCCAATTCCCACAGTCACCGAACTCCAGCCGTTTCGCGCAACCACAGACGTTTGGAGCGGAAGCTCGGTCAGGATTACCTCAGCAGCCTTTGCGGGTGCCGCCTCGCCTCCTGCCGTGTTGCTCGATCAGTTGCCGCTCGAAGCGCGTCGCGTTGACGACACGACACTCATCGCGTCGATTCCCGAAGCTCCAGGGCCGCACTACCTCCGTGTCGTCGCCAAGAATGTCGATACTGCTTCCATCATCGTCTATTTGCGCGGATTCGTGCAGCACGTCGAAGGACCCTTCCTCAGCGGTCGGGTCGAATCGGGCCGCGATCCACGCCATGTCTTCGGCAATGGCCCCACCAGCCTGCGCCGCTGGAATATCGCGACGAACAAAGCGATCGATTATGCCGACAGTCTGCACGCGGTCACTTGCACGCGTGGCGTTGGACCCAGTCCGACCGCCGGCGATCTCGCACTTCTGACCGGGGGCTGTACCGCCGGCACCTGGATGGTCTGGCATCCCGAGCCGTTAGCTGCAACCGATACGACGTCGGTCGCCGTCACAGACTTCGTCGCGGTCTTGCGAACGGACCGCTGGATCGTGCTCAACAACGGCTTGTTCTCGCTCGTGGCGTGCGAGTCGGCGACGGTCTGTACCTCGGAAGCCATCGCCGGTCTTGTGGGCACCGACGTGATGCGCTCACCGCGCGGTGATCGCGCCGCGCTACTCGGGCGCCGTGCCGGCCCGGGCGGCCCGGGCGGCCCGGGGCCGACAAATGTCATACCCGTCGTCGATGTCGCTGGCGGCGCGATCGCGTATCACGTGCCGCCGCTCTCTGGAGTGCAGGGTGCGGCTTTCACTCCCGAAGGCGACACGCTCTTTCTCGCGGGCGACTCCGCGGGAGCACCGGCACTCGCAGCCGTCCTCGCGGCCGATGGCGCACGGCTCGCGACGCGCACGCTTGCCCTTTCGCCGTGCGCGGTGGCGGCCGACGGCGCGCAACGCTGGCTGTACGTCGCCGGCCTGGTGACACTGGCCGCGGACACGACATCGGTGTTGCAAGTCCTCGATCGTGCAACGCTGAACGTGATCACGACCCTGCAGGTTACGGGAGCCGACGGGTACGACGGCAAGCGCTGCCGCATCGTGCAGAATCCGATCGAAAGTCGAGTCTACGTGGTGGCCACCTGGGCGGGAGAACACAACCCCGCCGTTCACGCGCAATTGTACAGCTTCGAGACTCCCCGCTAGGAGGACGCATGCGTTCCCTGATATTGGTCGCGTTACTCGCCGTTCCCACCGCAGCCCGCGGTCAAGAAACCGCCTCCGATACGCTGCTCACCGTCAACCACTATCTCGACTGGGAACAGGTCGCTGATCCGCAGATTTCGCCCGATGGCTCGCAGATCGTTTACACCCGACGCTGGGTGAACAAGATCGAGGATCGGTGGGATGCGGGCTTGTGGATCATGAATGCCGATGGTTCGAAGAACCGGTTCCTCGTGAAGGGCTCGAACGCGCGCTGGTCGCCCGATGGGACGCGGATCGCCTACTTCGCCGATGGCGAGCCCAGGGGAACGCAGGTGTTTGTGCGCTGGATGGATGCGGCGGGCGCCGCCTCGCAGGTCACGCGAGTCAGCGAAAACCCGACAAATTTGAGCTGGGCGCCCGACGGCCGGTCGCTGGCGTTTACGATGCTCGTGAAGAGCGAAACGCCCTGGAAGATCAGCATGCCGCCCGCGCCTGAAGGCGCGAAGTGGACGCCCTCGCCGCGCGTCGTGGATCGCCTGCACTATCGGCGCGACCAGCGTGGTTTCATCGAGCAAGGCACTACACACCTTTTCCTCGTGTCCGCCGATGGCGGCACCCCGCGGCAGCTCACGAGCGGCCAATTCGGCGCCAGCGAATTGGCCTCGAGCCTCAATTACGACTGGACTCCCGACGGGCGGACGGTCGTCTTCGATGGTCTGCGGGAGGCCGATGCCGACTATCGTTATCGTGAGTCCTACCTGTACAGCGTGAACGTCGCGAATGGCGACATCCGTGCGCTGGTCACGACAAAAGGCTTCTGGTCGAATCCGGAGATCTCGCCGGACGGCCGGACGGTCGTGTTCACCGGTCGCGAGGACGGACGGTTTTCCTATCGCGCGAATGAGGTGTGGGTAGTCGGCATTGACGGCAGCGGCATGCGCGCGCTGACGACGTACGATCGCGATCCCGGAAACCTCGAGTGGGCACCGGACGGCAGTGGCGTGTACTTCACCCTCGGCGACCGCGGCACCAGCAACGTCCATTTCGCCGGCCTGCGAGGTGGCTCGCGCAAGGTTACCGACGGCGTCCAGATGCTGGGGCTCAGCTCGATCGCTCGTGATTTCACCGCGGTCGGGATACGCACCGATGTCGACGAGCCACCGGATGTCGTGCGGTACAGCCTCCGGACCAACAAGCCGGCGACCAAGCTTACGAATGTGAACGCCGATGTATTGGAGCGTATCAAGCTCGGTCAGGTCGAGGAGGTTTGGTACACCTCGACCAACGGGGCGCGCGTGCAGGGCTGGATCGTGAAGCCGCCAGGATTCGATCCCAGCAAGAAATACCCGCTCGTGATGGAGATTCATGGCGGGCCGCACGCGATGTACAACGTGTCGTTCAGTTATCAGTTCCAGAACTTCGCGGCCAACGGCTACGTCGTCCTGTACACCAATCCGCGCGGCTCCACCGGCTACGGTAGCCCGTTCGGCAACGCGATCGAGCGCGCCTATCCCAGCGTCGATTACGACGATCTCATCTCCGGCGTCGATACCGTCGTCGCGCGCGGATACATCGACAGCCAGCGCATGTACGTAGGCGGCTGCTCGGGCGGTGGCGTGCTGTCGAGCTGGGTGATCGGGCATACGACCCGCTTCGCCGCAGCCGCGGTGCGGTGTCCGGTAATCAACTGGCTGAGCATGGCCGGCCAGACCGACGTGCCGCTGTTCACGTACAACTTCTTCGACGCCCCGTTCTGGGAGAAACCGGAGCAGTGGATCAAGCAGTCGTCACTAGCCTATGTCGGTAACGTCAAGACGCCGACGCTGCTCATGACGGGCGAGCTCGACCTGCGCACGCCGATGCCGCAGACCGAGGAGTACTATGCGGCGTTGAAATACCTCAAAGTGCCCGTTGTGATGCTCCGCTTCAACGGCGAGTACCACGGCACGAGCTCGAAGCCATCGAACTTCTTGCGGACTCAGCTCTACATGCTGAGCTGGTATCAGAAGCACCGCTTGGGGAGCGATGCTGCGGCGAATGTGGGAGGCGACGCGCCGAAGCGTTAAGGTCTCCGCAACGTTTGGTCGAACACCTGCAATGCGCGGGGATCCTCGCTCTCCGCCAGACGACGCAGCGCGTCCGCCCGAACCTCGCGGTTCGGGTGTGACCGCGCTGCGTCGATGAGCGCCGGGATCCCCGCGCCGCCCTCCAGCTGCTCGAGCGTCTCCAGCACCCTCGAGTAGATGTCTTCCGGCGCGTCCGCGGCGAGGAGGCTCTTCAGGAGTGCCAGCGCCGAGTCAGGCGACGCGGCTTCTCCGTACGTCTCGATTGCCCTACGGCGGACATCGGTGTTCCCGGGCGCGCGGGCGATGCTTGCCACGAGCGCAAGGGCGCGCGCATCGTGCAGCTCGCCCAATGCTTCAACGGCCTTCCGGGCGACGTCGGGATTCGGGTCGCGACGCGCGATCTGGCTGAGCAGGTCGAGCGCCTGCGCCGGCGGCGCGTGTTCGCCGATCGTCTCGATCGCTTTGCGACGCACGTCGCCGTTGGGGTGCGTGCGGGCGACGTCGATCACGGCGGGGAGGCCCAACTCCCCGATTTCACCCAACGTTTCGACCGCCCGTCGTTGGACGTCTTCATTGCGGTCGCCTGCAGCGATCGACGACAGCAGTCGAACCGTCTCCGCCGTCGGAGCGAGATGCCCTACCGTCTCGATCGCCGAGCGGCGTACGTCGGAGTTGGGATGCGTGCGGGCGAATTCCGTCAGCGCGGCCAACGCCGCGCCGCGGTCGCCGTGCACGTCGACGAGCGTCTCGATCGCTTTCCGCTGCACGTCGGGATCGGGATCGCCGGTCGCGATCGCTTTGAGCGTCGGGACCGCATCGGCAGCCTTCAGGTTCTCCCCGAGGGTCTCGACCGCCTCGCGGCGTACGTCGGAACGCGCATGACGACGGGCGATGTCGCGCACCGCGTCCAGCCCGCGGCCGTCCGGCACCTCGCCCAATGTTTCCACGGCCTCGCGCTGGACATCCACATCGGGATCGCTCTGCGCGATCGCCACCAGGGCGGTGACGGCTCGGTCGTTTTCCTTTTGTCCTAGTCCTTCGACCGCTTCCCGCCTGGCGTCGGGGTCGGTGGCCGTCCGGGCCACCGCGATGGCGGAGTCGGTCGCGGCCGGCAGCGTGTTATCGCCCAGCCCTTCGGCCGCTTCGCGACGCACATCCCTGGCCGGGTCGTTGCGGGCCGCCCGGCTCAGAGCGAGGACGGCCGCGGCGCGCGGGTGAAACCCGAGCCACTCCGCTGCCTGTGAGCGGACATCGGTCGGCTCCCGGCTCGTGAGCCAGCGGATCAAGATCGGAACGACCGCGTCGCTCGTGCCGTGAATCCCCACGGCTGCGACGATGTCTTGGCGCAGGTCGGGCTGCGCCGATGCAAACAGGCCTTCGACAAGCGGGAGACTCTGCGCATCCGTTGCGCGCCCCAACCAGAGCAGGGTCCGGCCCCGGAAATCGACGGGGAGATACATGCTGGCGACGTGGACCTGCGTGACCTTCCCGCCCTGGTCGACGCCGAACAGGATGGCGATATCGTCGGAGTCAGCTGAGCCGGTGAGCGGCGCGAGACGCACGCCACGGAACATGAGCCCCTGAAAGTCGCCGAACAGCCGCCCGCTGAGCGTGATGTTATGACCGATGACTTCGGTGCCGCGATCGATGTAGACCGAATGCTCGAGCCATTCGGGCCGCGAGATCTGGTACCCAATCCAGTAGTTTCGCTTGCCCAGTTGCCGTGCCTGCGTGCGTGCCCACTCCCAGCGTTGGGCGAGCGGTTGCGTGGGGTCGGGGTGGCGCAGGACCGTGTCGGGGGCGGAGCGCGTCGTATCCGCCGCGGCGGCTGCCGACTCCACTGGTTCCGCCGTCAACCTATCGCTGCGCGTGGCGAGCAACGCGATGGTTACCGCCACGACCCCGGCGGCGGCTGCGGCCCAGCGTGGAAAGAGCTCCACGCGCGCCGTGGGAGGCATCAGGAGACGCTTGACGCGGGATAGCAACGCGCCGTCAGTTGCGGCGAGCGCCAGGCGAGGCGTCGCTGAGCGAAGCCGTTCCATGGTCACGAGCGCGGTGGCGTACAGGTGCCGGTCGCCGCACAGCTGTACGACGAGGTCGTCACAGCAATGTTCGCGCTCCGCGCGCACGCGCCGCGAGACCCACCACACCGCGGGGTGATAGAAGAGCAAAGTCTCGATCACGCACTGTGCAACATTCACGACGTAGTCATAGCGGCGCACGTGAGCCAGCTCGTGCGCGAGCAGGACTTCGAGTTGCTGAGGCGTGAGCCCCGTGAGCGCGCTGGCCGGCATGAGAATGACAGGGCGCAACCAACCTAGAACCGCCGGCACTTCGACGAGCAGCGACTCGAGCAACTGCACCGGCCGGGTCACCCGCATGCGCGCGGCGAGACGCGCAAGCACCTGCTGCAACGATTGCTCGGTCGGGCACGTCCCCCGAGTCCGGAGCCGCCGTGTTGCGATCCACCCGTGTGCCAGTCGAATCGACAAGAGGACCACCCCTGCGGCCCAGACCACGACGAGCCAAGGGAGCGCCGGGGTCAGCAGACCCTGCAGCCAGGCGACGCTGGATGCGGGCGCAACGGATCGATCCCGCGTCGATGTGGCGGGAGAGCCCGTTGGTAGGGCGGGGGACTCGGAGTCTATCGCTGGTTGCGTCCCGACATCAGAGCGCAGTAGATCGTTTGTGCTGACCGAGGTTGGCGTCGCCCGCCCCGACCGGTGGAGTCGCAGACCCGTTGCTACGGGTGCCACCAACATGGCCGCCAGGGTCAGGAGCGAAAGCGTGTAGCGAGTACGGGAGGCGGTGGCGCGCATGAGCGTGAGCGCGATGCCCAGCAGAATAGCAAGAGCGGCACCCTGCCACAGAAAGTGCACGAGAGCCCAGCCCAACGCATGGGTGGCGTTCATCAGGATTCTCCAATCCGTTCATCGAGCAGTCGTCGAATCTGGTCGAGCTCAGCGGGTGTCGCGCGGGTCGTGGAGAGAGCCTGGAGGACGAGCGCAAGCGACGACCCTCCGAACGCGCGATCCACAAGATCAGACAAGAGATGCCGGCGGGTGGTTGCTTCCGAGACCGCAGGCGCATACACGTGCGTGCGGGCGCGGGTGTCACGCTTTACCAGGCGTTTCTCGGTCATGATCTGGAGCAACTTCAGAATTGTCGTGTACCCGACGGCCTCGCTCCGGGGGCGGGGTGCGGCGAGCGCCGCGTGCACCTCGCGTACCGTGCTGGGACCACGCTCCCAAAGCACCCTCAGAATCGCCAGTTCGGCGTTTGTGGGACGGACCATGCTGGTCAACATACGAAGGCCTTCGTAGTTGTCAAGACGAAGCGCTTCGTAGATCGACGGCGCGTAAACTCGCGGCTCGGCATCTGTCGGTTATCCGACGTAGGACCACCGCCTGGCGGTAGATGCCGAGCCGCGGCTTCAGCCGCGCTCCGAGCCGCGGCTTCAGCCGCGCTCGCCGTCCTGCCTAAACCCCTACGGTGCCGTGGTCGGTGGCACCGCGGCGCGCTCGATGTCTGTCCAGGCCGCGACCCTACCGTGCCCACCCGCCATCCGCTCCACCGCGAGGCCCCGGGCTTTCACAAACTTGATCAGCTCGGCGCTTCCGGCAGCGGGCGGGTTCGGGTTGGCCGACACGACATCGCTCTGAAACAGGATCTTCGCCGCGGGGACGTAGATCGCCAGCAGTCCCTCGGCATGTGCCGTCGGCAGCTGGTAGGCGACGACGCGGGTTTCACCCGAGCCGACGACCAGGCTGTCCTCGACGCTGGTGATTGTGCTGCGCGAGGGCTTGCCCGAGCGCGACAGCGCATCGGGACGCACGGTCTTTCGCGCTGTCCCGATGGAGCGCACGAAGCTCACGTTGCGCGCGTGGGTCACGATCGGAACGTTGGCCGCAAGCACCGTCCTGAGCCCGCCGGCATGGTCCCAGTGGTGGTGCGTATTGATGACCGAACCCACCGGCTTGCCGGGGAAGCGCGATCGCAGCGTGTCCAACACGGCTTGCATGCGCTGTGCGCTCTGCGGCGCCTCGACAACGAGGAGTCGCGCGCCCTGATCCACGATCAACGAGTGATGAGAACCGCCCTCGGCGCGCCACACGTTGGGCGCGAGCTCAGCGAGCGTGACGGTGATCGGCGGCGGCGTGGGATTGCTGGGCTGCGCCTTTGCCTTGATCGAGTCGGTTATGACGAACATGGAATCGGCGATCGTACTATTGAACGTTACCGCCGTGAAAACCCAAGCGGTCTGCAGCCGGCCGTTCACGTCCACGTCCCACTGTCGCGGGGACAGAACTCCGCCGCCATCCTGCCAGCGGGTATACGCGATGAGGGTGCGGCGATCGCCAAGGATCGGATCATCAGTGATAGTCTCGATCAGCACCGGCAGTCCGGAGCGGCGATCGAAGTACACATCGAGGGTGTCCAAGCCACCGACATAGTGCACGCCATCGAGCGACTCGCCGCGCCACGTGCGCGCCGGCAGGCTGGTCAGCGTCGTTGGATTGTCGAACGCCGCGAGGAGCACGCGATCGGGCAAGCGGCGCTGGTTCCGCTCGACGTTCGCGACCGCCTGCGGCGCATCAGCGGTTTGGGTGCCGTTGGCGTCTGTCATGCCGATGCCGCCGGCGATCACGCGTCGGATCTTATTGACATTACCGGCGGGGCCCCGGCCTTCTGTCATCGTAAGCTGCCGACCACCGGCGAAGTCGATGGTTTGCGTGCCGGTTACCACTGTCGGTCGCGGCGGCGATTGGGGCGTTTCCTCCTGGCCGAGGCCGAAATTCGCGACGTAATAAGTCACCGTCACATTGCGGAGTCCGCGGACCGCGGACTCTCCGCCCATCGCGTTGAGGGCCCGGGCGACGAGATCACGGGGGGCGGCCTTCGGCGCTTGTGCAGCCTGTGCAACGGTGGACAACAGTATCAACGGAACGGCCAACGCACTCATAGAACCTCCGGGCTTGCCATATTTGGGTATGACGCCAGAACTCCAGGAGATGCTAGACCAACTCGACGCTATCAGGCGAGAGGGCGAAGCGGTAGCCTCCGGTTTGACCGAATCGCAGTTCAATTGGCAACCCGGTCCCGGACGCTGGTCCATTGCGCAGTGCCTCAATCATCTCAATGTCGGCATCGCCCTAGTCCTGCCGGCGTTTGATCGGGCCATTACAACAGGCCGTGACCACGGGAAAACGTCGCCCGGGCCGTTTCGCTACGGGTGGTTTTCGCGACTGGCGATTGCCTCGATGGAGCCACCCCCGCGGTGGCGCATGAAGACCCCGATGAAAAAATCTGCGGGGACGACGCACCGCGCGGCCGACGTTCTGCCCGAGTTCGCTCGCCTGCGTGATCAGTTGGCCGAGCGTCTGCGCAGGGCCGACGGCCTTGATCTGGCCCGGATCAGGACGATCTCACCGGTAAATCGCCTGGTTCGCTTGCCCTTGGGGGCGTACTTCCATTTCATCCTGGCGCACGACCGGCGCCACCTGTGGCAGGCCCGGCAGGTCCGGGCCAGCGCTGGTTTCGGCGTGCGACCCGAAGTCCTTTCGAAACATTCCGGGGCTTGACGCATTCTGCGCTTGTGCTAGTTTCTTAGCATCGTATGCTGGTTTTTTAGCACATCAAGCGGATGGTGCGGAATGTCGAAGGAACCTAAGACGCAGTTGAGCCGTCGTGAACGAGAGATCATGGATGTCATCTATAGCGCCTCTGGTGGCCGCGCTACCGCGGCCGAGGTGCTCGAGCAGCTCGCCGACCCGCCGAGTTATTCCGCCGTGCGCGCGTTGCTGCGGGTGCTGGAGGAGAAGGGACACCTGCGGCATGAAGAAGACGGGCCCCGCTATGTATTTCTTCCGACAATTCCGCGCGAGCGCGCGCGAGAGTCCGCGCTGCGCCAGCTGCTCCGGACGTTCTTCGACGGATCGACGGAACAGGCCGTCGCCGCCTTACTCGATCTCTCTTCCACTCGCCTTTCCGATGCGGAGCTTGTGCGCCTCAGCCGCCTGATCGCCGACGCGCGGAAGGAGGGCCGCTGACATGATCGCGATTCTCATGGACACTGTCGTAAAAGCCACCTTGCTGCTGCTGTGCGCGGCCGCGGGAATCTGGCTGCTGCGCCGCTCGCCGGCGGCGTTGCGACACCTGGTGTGGGCCCTTGCGTGTGGTGGCGTCCTGGTACTGCCGGTCGCTTCCGCTTTGTTGCCGAACTGGCGACTCGCGGGATGGCCGCGTTTCGAGGCGCCGATTGGGTTCGACGTTCACGCAATCGCGGCGCCGATCGTCGCCGAAGTGTCCCGGGTAGAGGCGGCACCAAGCATCTCGGGCGCGCCGGCGCTGGCGCCCGTCGCGAGCGTTACGCCGCAAGCTCCGGCGGCGACCGCGGACGCGCCGATCGCGGTGGCCGCGGAAATCGAGCCAGGGAAGGGCGATTGGACAAGCTGGGTCGTCGTCATCTGGTTGAGCGGCGTCGCCGTCGTCTTGATCCTCCTGGCGTTGGGCCTCGCTCGCATCTGGTGGCTCGACCGGCTGATGGTTCCACTCCTGGATGAGAGCTGGCTCGATTTGGCCGCCGATCTGTCGCGTGAGCTGGGTCTCGGCGAGAATCGCGTTCGGCTACTGCAAGCCAAAGGCCCCGCGATGCCCATGACGTGGGGAATTCGGCAGCCGGCGATTCTGTTGCCGGCCGAGGCGGACGAGTGGTCGCGCGAGCGGCGCCGGGACGTGCTGCTGCACGAGCTCGCTCACGTCAAACGCCATGACTTCCTGATCCAATTGATGGCGCACGTTGCCTGCGCCGTGTACTGGTTCCACCCTCTCGTCTGGCTTGCGGCCCGGCGACTGCGCGAAGAGCGCGAGCGGGCGTGTGACGATCAGGTGCTGCGCGCCGGCGCGACGCCTTCGGCATATGCGACCCATCTGCTCGAAATCGCACGCAGCCTGCGAGCAGCCCGTGCGACCTCGCTTACGAGCGTGGCGATGGCCCGGCCGGCGCAGCTCGCCACCCGCCTCATCGACGTGCTCGATGCGGGTCGGCGCCGGGATACGCTGTCGGCCCGGTCGGCCATGCCGGCATGGATCGCGGCGATCGTGATCGTCATGCCGCTGGCCGCGGCTGCGCCCCGCCCCCCGGTGGCCGAGCCGGCGCCGACGAAGATCGACACGATTCCCCGCATGCCTAAGCCGGCTGTGGTGGCGCGCACGCCGCGGCCAGCGCCCCCGCCGCGATCGGCTCCGTCACGGGTGACTCGCGCGGTCGCGGTAGACACGCTGCGCGGGTGCTCGGAGCGGAGCCAGTCGCGGCGCTCCACCTCGAGTAGCACGAACGAGAATGACGACGATCTCACCATCGTGACGACCGTAGGTCCGTGCACTGTTCGTCTGTCGAGCTTCGGAAAGTTCCAGTTCACCAAGGATTTCAGTGACATCGCGTCGGTGCCATCAGGCGGCCAGTTAGTGATCGAGGTCGACTACGGCACGCACGATCGGCGTCTTACGGTTCGGCCCCACGAGCGGATCTACAAGATCGATGGTGAAGTCCGTCCGTTCGATGCGGACGCCAAGCGCTGGCTCGCCGAGACGTTGACCTTCCTGCTCCGCCGCACCGGTTATGAGGCCGAGGCGCGCGCACGCTGGATTCTGGAGACCCGGGGCATCGAGGGACTGATCGAGGAATTCGGTGAGCTCACGGGCGACTACACCCGGCGTATTTACTATCAGGCTGCCGTCGAGAGCGGCAAGCTCGATCCTGCGGGATACGAGCGGCTGGTCACGCTCGCCGGGCAGACCATCGACAGCGATTACGAGCTTGCGGAGCTACTGATCTCCATCTCGAAGACCCAGCCGCTCACTGAGCGGATGCAGACGGGATTCGTCACGGCGGCGCAGTCGATCAGCTCCGATTACGAGCGCCATCGCGTCCTGAAAGCGGCGCTCTCGCGGCCTGGCCTGACGGCAGCGAGCCAGTCCGCCATGCTGGATGCCGCGTCCGACATCAATTCGGACTACGAGCTGGCGGAGCTGCTCATCGAGCTGAATACGGCCCGGAAGATCGACGAGGCGGTTCGGCCCGCGTACTTCAAGGCGGCGAACTCACTGTCGTCGGATTACGAGCACCGTCGCGTGCTGGACGCGGTCGTCAGCCGCACCGGGATGACCCCCGCGATGCTGGCCGACGTTCTCGAGTCCGCCCAATCGATCAACTCCGATTACGAGCTTGCGGAGTTGCTGATCAAGATCGGCGGCTCGTACCAGCTCGATGAGGCGCTGCGGCCGCCGTACTTCGCGGCAGCCGGCTCCATCAACTCCGATTATGAGCACGCCCGTGTCCTGCGCAGCGTCGTCGAGCGGGGCGAAGTGTCTCGACCGGTCGCACTCGCGGCGCTCGAGTCGGCGAAAGGGATCTCCTCCGATCACGAGCTCGCGGAGCTGCTCATCGCGATTATTCGCAAGGTGAAGCTGGATTCCGACATCCGCGCCGCGGTCCGGGGAGTTGCCCAGACAATAGGATCGCAGTACGATCGCGGTCGAGTCTTTGAAGCGCTGGGTGTGAAGGAGACGTGACCTGCTGAGCGTCGAGGGAGACGCCGCTACGCGTCTTCCTCGACGTTTCGTTCACGTTCCAAAAGCATCCCTTTCCGTTCTACTCCCCACCGATATCCACCGAGCTCACCATCGCTGCGCACCACGCGATGGCACGGTATGACCAGTGCCACTGGGTTGGTGGCGCACGCTCTCGCCACCGCGCGCGTCGCCGTCGGCCGGCCAATGCTGCGGGCAACGTCCGCATAGGTTCGCGTCTTGCCGAAGGGAATCCGCTGGAGCTCCTGCCAGACCCGCCGCTGAAACGCGGTCGCCCGAAGGTCGAGTGGCAGGTCGAGGTGGGGCTCCCGCCCGTCGAGATAAGCGAGAATCGACGTGACCCAGCCGTGCAAGGTACCGCTCTTGTCCTGCACCACTCGCGCCGCGGGGAACTCGGCCAGGAGATCCGCTGCCAGCGCGGCGGCGTCGTCGCCGAGCGCGATGCGGCAGACACCGCGGTCGCTTGCCGCGACGAGGAGCCGGCCCAGCGAGGTCGGTACCGTAACGTACGCGATGCCGATTCCAGCGCCGCCGCGGGCGTACTTGGCGGGTGTCATGCCGAGCTGCTCGTGGGTGTGCTCGTACACTCGACTCGACGAGCCAAAGCCGGCTTCATAGAGGGCGGGACTCACGTGCTTCCTCCGTTTCAATTCCTGTTTGAACCGCGCGATGCGTCGCGACGACGCGTATTCCCTCGGCGTGATGCCGAGCACGCGCTTGAACGCACGCGCGAGCCGACGAGGCGTGACCGCGGGCTTGCGGCCGGCGTCGAGCGCCCGGCACGCATCGCGGACCAGCGCCACTGCCGGGTCCGTGCCGTTCGCCGTCGCCGGATGACACCGCCGGCAGGCGCGGAAGCCGGCCCGCTCGGCGATCTCGGGGATCGCGAAGAAGGTCACCTGGCTCCGGCGCGGACGGCGGCTCGCGCACGAGGGCCGGCAGTAGATGCCGGTCGAGCGCACCGCGTACACGAACGCGCCATCGTAGCGCCGGTCGCGCGCCAGCACTGCCTGCCAGCGCTCGGCGGGACCTAGGATCGGTGGAGCGAAAACAGCAGCGGCACTAGTCACGCCTTCACGATAGTGACTGGTGCCGCTCCGATCTATCCGCTTCTTACGCTTAAAGTGGCTCAGTTCCACTTCTCGTCGGCTGAAGGACCGTAGATAGCCGGCACTTTACCCCCCGCCATTCGCAGATAGACAGAAAACTGACCACGGTGATGGATCGTGTCGTTGAGGAGGAACCAAAGCACATCCATGCGGCGCAGGTCGCTCATCTGCTTGGGGCCGGTGACGAACTTGACCGTCGTGTTTAACTGGGCGTCGTCCACCTTCCGGACTTTGTCACTCATGACCTTCAATGCCTTCTCGACCTCGCTGATCATCGCTTTCCAGGACGAGGGCTTCTCCGGCATGTTGGGCGGCGGGAACTTCATTTCGCCCTGGACGGCCTGCGATCCAGCCACCCCATCGAACACAAATGCCCACGCGAGGTCTTTGGCGCTACGACAGCTCGGGTGTGGCCTTAGGTCCGTCTTCTCCTCGGGATAGGCTCTCAACACTTTGAGCGTAGTGTCGGATTCCTTGTCCCACGCTTCCTGAAACTTCTGTTTCTCACTCATAGGGCGTTCCCTCTCATTTGAACTCGGAGATTGCACTGGCGACGGCCCTCCCGGTAGGGTCTGTTGTAACTTTTGCGCGTCGATAGGTTTTGAGAGCTAATGCTACGGAACTGCCTCGCCGTCATCATTTTGGCGATTATCGCGATCGGCGGGCTCATGTGGGCCGTCATCGCGCTCCGGCGGTCTCTCGCCCGCGAGCGCCGGCTTGCCCGCATCGACGACCTGACCGGGGTCCGCAACGCACGGGCGTTCCGCGAAGCTGCCGGTGCCGAGATCGAGCGAGCGCGGCGCTACCAGCATCCCTTTAGCGTGGCGGTCGTAGACCTCGGCTCGCGTGTCGGGGATGACCTGGTCCGCTCCGCCGCCGCTGCACTGCGCACAGCCCTGCGAGCCACGGACATGGTCGCCCGGCTCGGTCGCGACGAATTCATCGCCCTCCTGCCCGAAACCAGTGCTGCCTCCGCCCGCATTGTGCTTGAAAAGCTGCACAGTGGTCTTGCCGAGCTCCGGACCAATGACGGCAAAGTCGCGGCGCCAAGCGTCGGGGGAGTGACGTTCCTCACCCCTCCGCGTGCCGTCGAGGAGATCGTCCGCGCCACCGATGAGCGGATCGCGGAGGCCAAGTTGACGGGCATGCCCTCGCACGTCACGTGGAACGCAGCGCCCCCCCCCCTCGGCGAGGGGCGATGATCAGGCAGAACGTTTCCAGCGGCGCTCCGTGGGAGCCGATGGTTGGTTACTCGCGGGCGGTTCGGATCGGGCGCGTCGTCCACGTCTCCGGCACGACGGCCACTGACGCGGGCGGGAACATCGTCGGCACAGGCGATCCCTATGCGCAGGCGGTACAAGCCTTGCGGAACATCGGACGGGCGCTCGAGCAGGCGGGGGCCCGTTTTGCCGACGTCGTTCGCACGCGGATGTATGTGACCGATATCGGGCATTGGGAGGCGGTCGGTCGCGCGCACGGCGAGGTCTTCGGACAGATTCGCCCCGCCTCGACGCTGGTGGCGGTGACGCGTCTCGTCGATCCAGCCATGCTGGTTGAAATCGAGGCTGAAGCGATTCTTCCCGAATGAAAATCGTGGTGAGCGGCTCGACGGGCCTGATCGGCTCGGCGCTTGTGCCGCGGCTGGTCCGAGAAGGACACGAGGTGGTGCCCTTGGTACGGCGTCGTGTGACGCCGGGCGAGCGCGCGTTCTCATGGGATCCGGAAGCGGGCACGATCGACCACGCCGGGTTGGAGACCGCGGGTATTGATGTCGTGGTCAACCTCGCCGGTGAAAACGTCTTCGGCCGCTGGTCGCCCGCAAAGAAACAGCGCATTCGCGAGAGCCGGGTGCACGGGACGCGGCTCGTCGCTGACACGATCGCGGGGCTCACCCGTCCGCCCCGGGTGCTGCTCGCCGCGTCGGCCGTGGGCTTCTACGGCGATCGCGGCGAGGAGGTGATGACGGAGGGCAGCGCGGCGGGAGATGACTTTCTTGCGCACGTCGCGCGCGACTGGGAAGCCGCTACAGCGGGCGCTGCCGCAACCGGGATTCGCGTTCACAACCTGCGGTTTGGCGTTGTGCTCACGCCGACAGGCGGTGGTCTGGGCAAGATGCTGCCGGCGTTTCGCGTGGGTTTGGGCGGTCCCGTGGGCAGCGGCAACCAGTACTTCAGCTGGATCGCGCTCGACGACGCGATCAACGGCATCCTGCACGTCCTGGCGACACCCAGTCTCGCCGGGCCCGTGAATATCACGTCGCCCACCCCCGTGACCAATCGTGAGTTTGCCAAGACACTCGGGAAGGTTTTGGGGCGGCCGGCGGTCGTGACTGTTCCCGCGTTCGCGCTGCGGATGGCGTTCGGCACCGAAGGCGCGGCCATGTTGCAGAGCGGCCAGCGGGTCCTCCCAGCCCGACTGCTCGAGTCCGGTTTTCGGTTTTGCTACGACAGCCTGGAGCCTGCATTGCGTCACTTGCTTGCCGCCTGAAAGCGGTCGATAGTATCGGGCATGACGTTGCCCGACGCCTACGATGACGACGCTGTCCTCTCCACTCCGGAGCCTCAGGTGTCGAAGCGCTCGCGTGGGGTGGCCCTGGGACTGAGCATTATCGGCGGCTTCTTTGGATTGCATCGCTTTTACGTCGAGAAGCCCACGTCTGCCATCGCCATGATCTGCACGCTCGGCGGGTTGGGGATGTGGTGGCTCTATGATGTCGTACTGCTTGCCGCGGGCGAGTTCAGGGATTCCCATGATCTCCCGTTAAGGAATTGGGGAGTCGAGGAAACGCCGGGGGCGCTTCGTGAGCTCAGCAGCCGGGCCGAGCAGCGGGTCAACGAGATGGAAGAGCAACTCGACGCGCTGCGCCAGCAGTTCGGCGATCTGGCGGAGCGTGTGGACTTCGCCGAGCGAATGCTGGCCCAACAAAGGAGTCGTCCATCGCTGCCGGCTCCTGACTCCTGACCCCTCCCCCTTACGACTGAATCCATGAAGATCGGAGTGCCGAAGGAAACAGCCGC
Organism: Gemmatimonadales bacterium; assembly: GCA_035251445.1. Lineage (GTDB taxonomy): Bacteria > Gemmatimonadota > Gemmatimonadetes > Gemmatimonadales > GWC2-71-9 > 20CM-2-65-7. The sequence continues at coordinate 75,710 of DATFEG010000070.1, forward strand.
GAATGAGCGGCGCGTCGCTCTTACGCCTGACGTCGCGGGACGCCTGGTCAAGAGCGGTTTCGAGGTCATCGTCGAGCAGGGTGCCGGTACGGCGGCGTACTTTCCCGATGGCGCCTACCGAGCCGCGGGAGCGGGCATCGGTGATCGGATATCGGTTCTCAGTGAATCGGCCATCGTGCTGCAAGTACAGCCGCCGAATCCCGCGGAGCTGACACATTATCGCGAAGGCAGCGTCCTCGTTGCCTTCTTTCAGCCTGTCTCCGACCTCGTGCGCCAGCTAGCCCAACGCAAGCTCACGGCGTTCACGCTCGTGCTCTTGCCCCGCATCACGCGTGCACAACCGATGGACGTGTTGTCGTCGCAGGCAACCGTGGCGGGATACAAAGCGGTGTTGCTCGCCGCGACGGCGGCGGGACGGGTGCTGCCGATGCTCGTGACGGCCGCCGGCACGCTTTCCGCCGCGCGTGTGCTCGTGCTCGGCGCCGGGGTGGCCGGCTTGCAGGCGATCGCGACGGCCAGACGCCTCGGGGCGATCGTTTCGGCGTTCGACGTGCGACCGGCAGTAAAGGAGCAGGTGCAAAGTCTTGGCGCAACGTTCCTCGAGATGACGATCGAGGAGCACGCGGAAACGGCGGGGGGGTACGCGAAAGAACTGTCGGAAGAAACTCATCGCAAGGAGCTTGCATTTCTCGCGGGCGCCGTAAAAGACGCGGACATCGTGATTTCGACGGCCGCCATTCCCGGCAAGAAGGCGCCCGTCTTGATTACCGCCGCGGCGGTGCAGGGCATGAAGCCAGGGTCGGTGATCGTGGATCTCGCGGCCGAGACGGGCGGCAACTGCGAGCTCACACAACCCGGCGTCGAAATCGTGCGGGACGGCGTCGCGATCCTGGGACCGCTCAATCTACCGAGCACTGTGCCGCTCCACGCCAGTCAGATGTACGCGAAGAATCTCTCGGCTTTTCTCGGCCACATCGTGCAGGACGGTAAGCTGCGTCTCGACTTCGAGGACCAAATCATCCGCGAATCGTGCGTCACCCATGCCGGCGAGGTACGCAGAACATGACTGACTTCGGATCGATGTTGTTTGTGTTCGTGCTGGCGACATTCATCGGCCTCGGTGTCATACGCCGGGTCTCGCGCCTGCTCTACACGCCGCTGATGTCGCTCACCAATGCCATTTCCGCCATCGCGGTCGTCGGGTCGATCGTCGTCGCGGGCGCCGATCATCCCCTCACGATTCGCATCCTGGGCGCCGTCGCGTTGTTCGCCTCGATGACCAACATCGTCAGCGGGTTCATGATCACCGACCGCATGCTCAAGATGTTCAAGAAGCAGTAATGCACCTCGTCAGCGAGCTTTCGGCAGTCCTCGGGACGTCGCTGTTCATCTTCGCGCTGTATTGGATGAACGATCCCAAGACGGCGCGGCGCGGCGTTATCGCGGGCGTCACGGGCATGGCCGTAGCGGTCATCGCGACCTGGATCCAGCCCGAGATCCTCCATCACGGCTGGATCGTCGGGGCTATCATCCTCGGCTTCGCGGTAGGCGTGCCGCTGTCGCGGGTGCCCCTCACGGCCGTGCCGCAACGAACCGCACTCTCACACGCTTTCGGTGGATTGGCGGCCGGGCTCGTCGGCACCGCGGAGTTTTTCCTCTGGATCAACGAGCCTGGCGGCGGTCACATCACGCCGTTCCGCATGAGCGCGCTGGTGCTCGAGGTGATTCTCGGCTTTTTGACATTCACCGGCAGCTTGATGGCCGCGGGCAAGTTGCAGGAAGTCCGCTGGATCCCGCAGCGTCCCGTGACCTATCCGGGTCAGAACGTCGTAAACATTGGAGTGCTCGCAATTGCAGTCGGCCTGGGCGTCGCGGTCGTGCTGAATCCGCACGCAGCTTGGGCGAGCCAGGCATTTATCGCCATCGCGGTTCTGGCGACGATTTTCGGCGTGCTGTTGATCATTCCAATTGGCGGCGCCGACATGCCCACGGTGATCTCGATCCTGAATGCCTACGCCGGCCTCGCGGCCGTGGCGATGGGGTTCGTGCTCGACAGTAAGCTGCTCGTGACCGCCGGCGCGCTGGACGGCTCGAGCGGCCTGATTCTGTCGATCATCATGTGCCGGGCGATGAACCGCTCGTTCACCAATGTTCTGTTCGGCGCCTTTGGAAAAACTCAGCCCGCGCTTGCGAGCGGCGAGCAAAAAGTCTGGAAGCAGGAGACGGTCGAAGGAGCATCGCAGCTGCTCGACCAGGCGCGCAGCGTCGTGATCATTCCTGGATATGGCATGGCCGTCGCGCAGGCCCAGCACAAAGTGCGCGAACTTTTCGACGCGTTGACCAAACGCGGCGTCACCGTGAAATTCGCGATCCATCCCGTCGCCGGCCGAATGCCCGGGCACATGAACGTACTGCTCGCCGAGGCCAACATCCCCTACTCGGCGCTGGTCGAGATGGACGAGATCAACCCCGAGATGCCGCAGACCGACGTGGCGCTCGTGCTCGGCGCCAACGACGTGGTCAATCCCGCCGCGCGTTACGCCAAAGCGACGCCGATCTACGGCATGCCGATCATCGACGCAGACCGGGCCAAGACGGTGCTGGCGGTGAAGCGCAGCAAGAATCCCGGTTTCGCGGGCATCGACAACGAGCTGTACGTCCAGGACAACACCTGGATGCTATTCGGGGATGCGAAAGCTGTGCTCGCGGATCTCGTGAAGCAGTTCGGGAGTGGTGGGATTCACTGAAGGCTATCGGCTATCAGCTATCAGCTATCTGGTAGCCGATAGCCGATAGCCGGTAGCCGAGAGCTACCTGCCCCAGCTGTTATTGCCCCGATCGCTATCAGGATAGACTCGTCGTGGATCGATCACGACGCCGACCAGCTGCTTCGGTCCCGCCATCCGGTAGGTGAATTCGTTGCCGGGATTCCACATCTCCACCGGCAAGTCGCGACGTTCGGTGGTTCCATCGCCATAGCGTAGCTCGAGCTGCACGGGAAGAACCATTTGTCCGCGATTCGATAGGGTGATGAACGTGCTGTCGCCCTGGCGTTGGACCTCATTCACCGCGTGATCGATTCGAGCCGTCGTGTAAATCCAGTCGCGCCAAAACCAGTCCAAATCCCGCCCGGTTTCGGTCTCCATCGTCCGAAAGAAATCCGCCGGCTGGGGATGCTTGCCTTTCCACCGCCGGACGTACTCGCGAAGCGCGCGGTCGAACTTCTCACGGCCCAGCACCGACTCGCGCAGGATTGTGAGCATCAACGCCGGCTTCTGATACGCCGCCCAGTACAGCTCGCGGACTTCGTCGGGCGGGGTGATCATCGGCTGCTCGCTGTCGGGAAGCGCGGTGGCGGCGTAGGCGCTCAGCAGTTCGCGCCGCACAGTGTCGGCATACGGCGTTCCCTTGAAGAAAGCCTCCGCCGCGGAGTAGTCCACGAAAGTGTTGAAGCCCTCGTCCATCCAGGGGTAGCGTCGTTCATCCGATCCCACCTGCATCGGGAACCATTGGTGCCCCAGCTCGTGCATCAGGATCCAGAACTGATCCTCGCGCTTCTGCAATGAGGGACAGAAAATGACCATTGGGTACTCCATCCCTTCGACCAGCCCTTCAACCGCCGAGATCTGCGGCCACGGGTATTGCCCCAATGCGCCCGAGAAATGGCGCAGGGCAAACCGCAGCATATTGTTCGCCTCCTCCCACGGCGTTGCGTCCGGGTGGTAGAAGGTCTGCACGACAATTCCGTTCCATACGCTCACGTCCCACCGCAAGTCAGGCCCCGCGGCCCACGCAAAATCTCGCACGTTGCTCGCGGTGAACCGCCACGTGCGCGTGCCGGGCACCCGGCGGGTTGCGTTGGCGACGGCTTCTTGCCGCGTGATCACCGAAACAACCTGGCCGGGTTTCTCGAACGCGCCTCTAAGCCGGGCGCGCTCCTGCGGCGTCCGAACGACCGTCGGATTCGCGAGCGCCCCGGTTGCCGTGACCTGAAATCCGGCCGGCACCGTCAGACTTACGTCGAAGTCGCCGAACTCGAGGTAGAACTCGCCAGCGCCGAGGTAGGGTAGGGTGTTCCAGCCGTGCACGTCGTCGTACACCGCCATGCGCGGATACCACTGGGCGATCTCGTAAAATCGCGAGCCGACGCGGCCCATGCGGCCCGCGCCATAGGGCGGGATGGGGAAACGCCACGCGACCTCGAACGTGATGGCTTGCTTAGGGGCCAGCGGACGCGGCAGCTCGACGCGCATCATCGTGCCTTGAACGGTGGTCTTGAGTCGCCGGGTGCCGACGGCGAACCGATCGATTTTGATGCCACCGACAAAACCCCTACCGGTGAAGTCGAACACCACACCGCCCGCGAATTTGAGCGGCGGCGGCGCCTTGGACGGCGACCCGCTCGCGAAGAGGTTTTGATCGAGCTGCACCCAGACGTGGGACAGCGTCTCCGGTGAGCGATTGGTGTAGTAGATGCGGCCGCGGCCCCGCAAAGTGTTGGTCGCGGTGTCCAACGTGGCCTCGAAGGCGTAGTCGGCGCGTTGCTGCCAGTACCGTGGGCCGGGCGCTCCCGACGCGCTACGAACCGTCGTCGGAGGCGGTATGGGGAGCGGTCGAAACGGGGAAGAATCCGCGACCGGCTGTTGTAGCGCGATCAGCAACGCAAGCATGCAGTTCTCCTAGTGAGCCGCGATAAGGCCCGCGGCGCGGTGTGCAATCGCCATCACGGTAAGCATGGGATTCACGCCAGACGCGCTAGGGAAGGTGCTCGCGTCGGCAACGAACAAATTTTGCATACCCCACACCCGGTTTTCGGCATCCACCACAGAGTTGCGCGCGCTCGAACCCATGCGGCACGACGCCATCTGGTGGAACGTGACGAGCAGTAGCTCGTTCGGCCCCCAGCCCGCTGCGTCCACGCGCGCGAGCCAGTCCTGACGCGCGCGACTGCCACCTGGCCGATAGCCGACGTAACGCGCCAGCGGTGCCCAGATTGCTCGGGCTCCAGCGGCTTCCAGCAGCTCCGCTGCCGTTTCCAGTCCACGCCGTAAGTGGCGCCCATCATACCGAGAGAGTCGGTAATCGACAATGGGATTGCCATCACGATCGACTGTGACGCGCCCCCCAAACCGGTCGCGCAACAGGATCCCGACCAGCGCCGTATGGGGCAGCTGTGCCATGCACGCGTGATGCTGGGCTGCGGATTCCCAAGGCGCCGCCAGCGCCTGCAGAGACGGATGCAGCGGCGCGGTCTCGAACTTAAAACCGTATCCGTCGGTCAGGTCGGCGAATTGATCGGAGTAGCGCGCTTGGACAGTCCCCGTCCACGGTCGCACGTCTTCGTCCATCTCGGCGAGGACGGCGGTGGCCGGATGGAGGGCCAGGTGCCGGCCCACGGACGATGGCGCTATACCCGACCGCAACAGCAGGGCTGGGGAATGAATCGAGCCGCCGGCCACGACGACGGCACTCGCCCGGACCGTCACGCTGTGGGTCCCGCCCGCCCCCTCCCCTTTGACCCGCGCAACGACCGCCGTCGCGCGGCCACGCTCCAGCACAATCCGCCGTGCATCGCAGTTCACGACGATACGCGCGCCGCGGGAGGCGGCGTCCTGGAGGTAGGTAATCAGGGTCGATTGTTTGGCGCCGCGACGGCAGCCAAAACCGCAGTAGCCGCACGCATCGTCCTGCGAGCAGCCGCGCACGTCGCGCGGGAGCAGCCCGTGGTGCCACCCCAGCCGCTCGAGCCCCCTGATCAGCACCCGGTCGCGTCCCGACGGTGTGTCGTGCGCCGTGTTGACCGCGACGCGGTGTGCCACGGCGTCGAGCGAGGCCGTGAACTCCGGGCCGGCGAAGTGGGGCAGGTCGTGCCGGTGTGCCCATTCGTCTCGCACCGCGTCGGGAGTGCGAAAGCTCGTGGTATAGTTGACCACCGTCCCGCCGCCCAGCGTGGACCCTTGCAGCACGACGAGTCCGAGATCGCGGGACGTGAGTAGTCCGCCGGCGTCGTACATCGTCTCCAACGCCTCTCCCTCGACGTGCGTGAAGTCCGCCTCGTTCCGATAGCCGCCTTTTTCCAGCACGATGACGTCCTTCCCGCGCTTCGCGAGCTCACCCGCGACCACGCCGCCTCCCGCGCCAGACCCGATAATGACGACGTCACAGTCGAGTGTCGTATCGCGGGTGATGGCGAGGGGTCGAATCGGTTTGGGTGTGGAGGGCGGTGGCCCGAGAGGACCCGGGTAGCCGATGGTGCGTCCCGCCCCCGCAGTCGCGTAGTGCGCGACCGTCGTCAAACGCTTCAGCGCTTGAAAGGCTTTGCGACGCTGCGGAATGCGGCTGGTCGCCCAATCCCGCAGGTAACGCTCCCGGCGCTCGGAGGACATTCGGGTGAAGGGTTGAGGAATTCCGGCGAACAGAAAGTTGATGACGCGGCTCTCGAACAACCGCAGCAACAGATCGAGCTCGGCGCGATCGGCGGCGCGCGGGAGGCTCGCAATCTTGCCGGCGACCCGCACGCTCAGGTCGGCCGGGGCATCTTTCACCAACGTGGCGGCCACGACGCGCAGTACGTCCTGCGCGCGTGACGAGAGGGTCAAGGCGCCTGGACGAATGACAGTTTGAAGCCGTCGGGGTCGGAGACCATGAAGATGCGCTCGCCCCACGGCATGTCCTGCGGCTCCTGATCGAGCACGCCGCCGCGCGCTTTGATCTCCGTCGCCAGCTTGTCGAGGTCCTGGGCGGTGACACACCGCAGACGCGTGCCGATACCCTTCTGGCGGTCGCGTCCCTTGGCGAAATCATCCTGACTCAGCATGAACGTCACGGAGCCCGCGCGGATTTCGCATCCCGCCAGCTCCCCGTTTTCGCGCCACTCCTCCCCGATCACGAACCCCAGCACGTCGCGATAAAACGCGATACTGCGTTGCAGGTCCGTCGCGGTGAAGGAGGGACTGAGGCTGCGGATGCGGAGTGTTTCCGGTTGGCGTCGCGCCGGCGGGCGCGCCCGCGGGGCCCGGGAGGAGCGGCGTTTCGCCTTTTTCGTTGCCATCAGTGTACTCCGAATCGGGACAATAAAGCGTAGCGCGCGCGCGGGCGCATCGCCAGATTCTAGAGACCCCAGCAACCACTAGAGGAAATTCAACATGGCCACCAGTAATGCCGTCGCCACGTGGGAAGGCAAACTCAAAGAGGGAAAGGGGACTTTCAAGGCGCAAAGCGGTGTTTTCAACGGCGCATTCAGCTTTGGGACCCGGTTTGAAGGAAAAAAGGGGAGCAATCCCGAGGAGCTGCTTGCTGCCGCGCACGCAGGGTGCTTCAGCATGGCGCTCTCCGCCGCGCTCGAGAAGGCCGGCCATCCGGTCACGCGCGTCGAAACGCGGGCCGCGGTCACGATCGAGACGGTGGATGGCGTCCCCAAGGTGACGAAGAGCGAGCTCGATGTGCGCGCAAAAGTCGACGGCATCGATCAGGCGGCGTTCCTCCAGGCGGCCCAAGGGGCGGCGAAGAACTGCCCGATCTCGAAAGCTATTCAGAACAACGTCGCCATCACGCTCGAAGCGAAGCTTGTCTGATGCCGCGCTGTTCATCCACACGGAGCAACAACGCTCCACCCACGACAAAGAACAGCAGCACTGTCGCAACCCCGGCGCGCTGGCTGTGGAAAACTTGAGTCGCCACGCCCAGGAGCGCCGGCCCGGCGAACGCCGTCACCCGTCCCGAGAACGCGAAGAACCCGAAGAACTCGTTTTCATTGCCTCGTGGCGCGAATCGCGCCATGAGGGAGCGGCTCGCGGACTGGTTCGGACCCGCAAAAACGCCGACCAACATTCCCGCCACCCAGAACCACGCGCGCGTCGGCGCCCAGACGGCTAGCGCCGTCGCGACCGCGAGCGCGCCGCAGCTTACGAGCACGGTCCGCTTGCCGCCGATCTTGTCGTCCACATGCCCAAACAGAAAGGCACCGGCCCCTGCGGCCACATTGATCGCGATCCCGAACTGGATGACTTCAGCGAGAGTCATGCCGAAGGTTCCGGCAGCATAAATCCCCCCGAACGCGAACACCGTCACCAACCCATCGTTAAAGATCAGCCGTGCCAGCAAAAACAACGCGGCGTCGCGAAACTGCCGCACGTTCCGGAACGTCTGAGCCAACTCGGCGAAGATCGCGCGTACGTCGACGCGGGTGGGCGCGCGCGGTTCTTCTCGGAGCGTCGTAAATAGCGGCAGCGAGAAGATGGCAAGCCAGATCGCGACCAGCATGCAAGTCGCCCGAATGTTGGCCCCGGCGTCTCGCGATACGCCGAACCACGGACGCTCGGTCTGTACGAAGCCCACGAGCGCCACGAGTAGCGCCAGCAGCCCGCCTGCATAACCCAGCGCCCAGCCATAACCGGACACTCGGCCCAGCTTGTCAGGCGAAGCGACAGTGGGCAGCAGGGCATTATAGAACAGCATCCCGAGCTCGAATCCGATGTCCGCCAGGACGAACAACCCGAGTGCGAGGAGAGCGTCACTCCGGTCGCCGGGAGCGACCAAGGTCAGCGTTCCGGTCGCGAGCACACAGACGGTGGTGGTCGCTAAGAGAAACCTGAGCCGCCGCCCGCTCTTGTCGGCCATCGCGCCGAGCAGCGGCGCGAGCAGTGCCACGACGATGCCGGCGATCGCGACGCCGCGTGACCACCACGCGGTGCCCGTGACCACGTCGGGAGCGAACTTTTGCGCGAAGTAAGCGGAGTAAACGAACGTGACGACGAGCGTGGTGTAGGGCGAATTCGCCCAATCGAAGAGACACCACGCGAGGATCCTGCGCCGCTCGAGCGTCACGCGCGGCAAAATGGCGCTGCTTCGGATGGCCCGCTAGCTTGCACGCGTGCCCTGGATGGTCTATCTCCTGCGCTGCCGCGACGGCTCATTGTATACCGGGATCACCAACGACCTGGATCGCCGCTTGACGCTGCACGAGGCCGGCAGGGCGAGCGCCTATACCCGATCCCGCCGGCCGCTCACTTTGGCCTATCGCGAGTCGCTGCCTGACCGTGGCGCCGCACTGAAACGCGAGGCGGCGATCCGGCGACTCTCACGCGCCGAGAAGCTCGCCCTGTGCAGCGACGCGATCTGATGCTCGCCGTCGCGGCGGTACTTGCCGCGACGGTGTGCGTAGGGGCCGGCATCTGGCAGCTGAGGCGTCTCGACCAACGTCGGGCGCGGAACGCGCTCATCGCCGCGCGGCGCGCGCTTCCCCCACTGGAATTGGGGAGCAGGGCCGTCGGTGCGGTCGAGGCCGCCGGGGCCTTCGTCGTGGATTCGGTCCGACAGCGGCGCGTCATCGCCCACGGTGCCTACGATTTCTCAGCCGAGCAGACGTGGCCGGGGCGGAGCTTCCAAGGCACGCCCGGAGTCGCTCTGGTCACACCACTGCGTTTGGCCGATGGCTCGGCCGTGCTCGTCGACCGCGGCTGGGTCCCATCCCCGGATGCCTATCACGTGGATCGGTCGTTGTATCGCGAGCCCGATTCCGCGACGGTTGTTGGCCTCGCGGTGATCCCTCCCCGTGGTCGGGGCGACGTGAATACGACGGGATATCTGCCGTTCGTCATCCAACTCGAGGCGCCAGACCCGCCCGTCGAGCGCGGCCTGCCGCGCCGCTGGCCGCTCCCGGCACTGGATGACGGGTCGCACCTGTCCTATGCCATCCAGTGGTTCAGTTTCGCGGCGATTGCCTTAGTGGGTACGGCTGCGTTGTTGCGCAGCCGGAAATGACTCATACACGGTATCGAGCAGCTCGGCACCGCGGGCGACGCGCGCGTCGTCTTTGGCGTAGCGTTTGATGACCCCATTGATCATCCGCTCGAAGCCCGCCGTTTCCGGGCGGCCAAACTTGTCTTCTTTGCAGTCGAGATCGTGCACCAGTTCGCCGATCGCGCGGAGGCCGGTATCTGTGTCGAGTCCAAACCGCTTCAGCAAAGTCTCGAACGTGCAGCGATCGCCTTCGTGCGTGTAATCGCCGTCGTACATATCGAAGCGAACCATGCCGGCCTTCGGTTCGCTGAAGGCGAATCGCGCTTTGGGGTCGATGAACCGACGAATCAGCCATGCACTCGCGATCCGGTCGACGTGCACATCCGGTCGCGTGACCCAGGTGCGTCCGCGCTTATTCACTGTGATCCTCCCATCGGGGGCAGGCCGTGCCGCCGGCGCGTGATCGGGACGAAACAGCGCTCGCATTTGCTCGTCTGACATCCCGTCTATGAAGGACGCGCGGCACACGGTTGCTTCTCCTCCTCCGGCCGTGATTTCGCGCCGCAACCATTGGAAATCCTCCATGGCTTCATCAGTGAATGGGAGTACATAGACGGAATTCTTGATCGCGACCGCACCGACGGATTGGAGCCGCCGCCAGATCTTCACCCGGAAGTAGTCCGGTTTCGGTGGCAACTGGTGGATGAGCAGCAACCAGCGGTCGCCATGGGAGCTTCGTTTCTTCACGGCCAGAAGCTCCGCAGCGATGTGCCGATGGGAGCGCCCCAGGAGCTGTCAGCGGCATGCACTGCGCGCGGCTGGGCGTCGGCCCCTAGCGCGCCTGTGATCGGATTGAAGAAATGCATCTCTGCCACCGCGGCCGTGAGGGCCGCGATTTCGGGCTCGCTGAAGTGCTCGCGCGCGGCCGCCAGCTCGAGGGACGTGTCATGGCCGCCGTCAGATTCGGTGTAGCACGTCAGGGCGTCGACGAAGCGCAGCGCGACACGCTCGCGTTCCGAGAAGAGCGCACACGCTTGGTAGTGGGGCAGGGTGCGTAACGCATCCAATGGTAGCTGCGCTTCAAGCCAAAGGTGGCGTCCCTTGTCGATGCACCACCGGCACCGGCTGCGCTCAGCCGCGAGCTGGGTCGCGAGCAGTCGGAGGCGCGGCTCGAGGTGGCTCGCGCGGTTCTGATAACGGGCGAGGGCCGCGTAGGCGGGAAGGACACGCGAATTCGCTTGTGCGGCTGGCGCCGCCCGACCCATCTCGGAGAGTATCGACCACAGGGTCGTGAGTCGTCTCCGCAGCCAGCTCACAGTTGTATCCATTATTGATACAACTGTATCAACGCCGGGTCTGGGTGGCAAGTCGGGACGCGCGCGCGCCAGCCAGTGGACGTCCGCGCATTGGATTCCGTGCGCCGGAGGCATCGCAACCGGCGACTTAAGCCCTCGGAACTACCGTTTTGGCCCGTATTTAGCGATATTGTCTGTCCATCAGCCCGCGGGTGCATTGCTGATGCATCCGCGGGCGTTTCACACCGAAACCCAAGGAGTGTTCAATGGCGGCAGCCCTCCCCCTGAAGCGCCCCGTCAGAGTCGGCGAGCTCGTACGGCGCCGGTTGCGCGAATTGAAGCGCACCCCGCGTGAGTTGGCGGATGCGGTTCAGGTGTCCGAAGTGTATATCGCTGACCTTGTTGCCGGACGGCGGCGTCCCCCGGCTCCCGGGCGGATGGACGTCTACGCTCCGATGACCAAGTTCCTCAAACTCCACCGCAACGATCTCCCGACCTGCGCCAAGGCGGAGCGGGACGGGGAGACGAAGAGCCGCCGCCGGCCTCATCCCGACATCCGGCGGCAGTTCTTGGCGCTTGCGCTCGACCCCGTCCGAGCCCGCAATCTGAACCGACGCTTGGTCCGCAAGGATGGCGTCATGCTGGAGCGGGTGATCGTCGGCCGCCTGCTGGAAGTCGCGCAGGGGTTTGTGCGTCGCCAGCTCGATGACGATGTAGGGATCCGCATCGCGGCGAGCCGGGACGGCTGTACCTACCTCGAGATGCGCATGAAGCTGATGGAATTCCTTGACGCGACGCCCGAAGGCCTCACACCCGCGGATGCGGATGAGTTCGTTCGGCCCCGGATCGCCGGCTGGGAAATCGATCTGGATACTCACGCGATGCGCATTGTGTTGCGATCGCAGGAGCCAGCGCCGCGGCAGGTGAGGGCGCTGAGCATCTGAAAACTGGGCGGTAAGGGGCGGTAGGCGGCGGGAGAAACGGTCTGGTGCTGTTAACCGGACCGTTTTCGTTTTTACCGCCTCCTCCCGCCTCCTCCCACCTCCTCCCGCCTCCTACCGCCCATCTTCTTGACCGTCGCACAAATCCGATTCAGGTTCCCTCGTTCCACCATGCCGTCGTTCTTCCTCCGGAGAATCCATGCTTTTCCTTGTCATGACAGCCCTTTTGGCCGTTCAACAACCTCCTCCGCCACCTCCAGACACAACGAAACGCGACACCACGAAGGTCAAGCTTGATTCCCTACCATTGCAGATGAGCCGGAACGTGAGCTTCGAGACATCCGAAGCCACGTGGCTTTCCCTGGACGTCTCGCCCGACGGCAAAACGATCGTGTTCGAGCTGCTGGGCGATCTGTACACGATGCCGATCAGCGGCGGCACGGCGACGCGGATCACTTCCGGACCGGGGTTCGATTCCCAGCCTCGCTGGTCGCCGGATGGGAAGTGGATTGTCTTCCTGTCCGATCGAAACGGCGCCGAGAACGTCTGGCTTTCCGACCCGGATGGGTCAAATAGCAAGGCGCTGACCAAAGGCACGAACAATCTGTACGCCTCGCCCGAATGGACGCCCGACGGCAAGTACATCGTCGTCTCGCGCACCGCCGGCGTCCTTGGCAGTGTCTACGAGCTTTGGCTGATTCACAAGGACGGCGGATCGGGCGCGGCGATGCTGCGGGTGCAAGCCGGCCCGAACACGCCGCCTCCGATGAACACGCTCGGCCCCGCCTTCGGCAAAGATCCGCGCTACATCTGGGTATCGCGTCACCGCGGCGGATTCGGATACAACCTCCAATATCCCCTGTGGCAGCTTGCCATCTACGACCGCCAGAACGGTCGTTTGTTCACGCAAACGGATGTGTACGGCAGCGGCATGCGGCCGGCGCTTTCGTCAGACGGCAAGTGGCTCGTGTACGCGACGCGCCATGATGCGGAAACGGGCCTTCGGCTGCGCGATCTGACGAGCGGTGACGAAAAATGGTTGGTGTACCCCGTGACGAGAGACGACCAGGAGTCGCGCTTCACACGCGACCTCTATCCAGGATACTCGTTCACTCCGGACAATCAGTCGATCATTGTCTCCTTCGGCGGCAAGGTTCATCGGGTGGCAATTCCTTCGGGACAGGTCACCGAAATCCCGTTCACCGCGAAGGTGGATCAGCAGATCGGCCCAATGGTGCACCGCCCGATCCGTGTCGATACGGGGATGGTTTTGGTGCGCCAGATCCGCAACGCGACGCCCTCGCCTGACGGCAAGCGTCTCGCATTCAGCGCGCTGGACCGGCTGTACGTGATGGACTTGCCGAACGGGACACCGCGCCGCCTCACGAGCGATACGGTGAAGGAGCAGGTGCCGGCTTGGTCACCCGATGGTCAGTGGTTGGCCTATGTCACCTGGACTGATCACGGGGGCACACTCAACAAGATCAAGGCGGACGGCCGCAGCCGGCCCGTGCGTCTGTCCCCCGACACCGCGTTTTACGACACGCCCGTCTGGTCGCCGGACGGCTCGCGCATTGTCGTCGTGAAGGGACCGCGCGCGCCCCGAACGCAGGAACACTTCGCCCCCGGTTACGAGATCGATTGGGTGCCGTCGGCGGGTGGCGCGCTGACGCGAATCTCTCCTATCAACGCGTGGGGGCGGCCGCATTTCAGCCGTGATCCGAACCGCATCTACATCTATGAAGGCCCCGAGGGCCTCGTCTCGATGCGCTACGACGGGACCGATCGCCGAGCTCATATCCGCGTGACAGGCTACACCTACCCGGGACCCGGGGCCGAGCCCGACCTGGCGGCCGAGATTCTGATCAGCCCCGACTCCGATCGCGTGCTGGTTACGTCGGGCGGGCTTGGCGTGGGCCACTACGTCTACATGGTCACACTCCCCGTCATCGGGGGACAGACCCCCGTCGTCAACGTGGCTGATCCATCGTCGGCCGCCTTCCCCACGAAACGGCTGACGATGGTCGGCGGGGACTTTATTGGATGGATGCCCAGCGGAACCCAGGCGTATTGGTCTATCGGCCGTTCGTTCCTGAAGTGGGATCCCGCGGTTGCGGATTCGATGGAGAAAGTCAAGCAGCGCACCGACTCGATCCGCGCCGATTCATTGAAGACCGACGCCTTCAAGGCGCTGCCCGACTCAGTGCAGAAACGGCTGCGCTCGCGCTCCGATTCACTCGGCAAACAGCCCGCGTACGAGCCGCAACGCAGCGATGTCACGATTCGAGTCCCTCGCGACGTGCCCAAAGGATCGGTGGTGCTGCGCGGGGCGCGGATCATCTCGATGAAGGGTGACGAGGTGATCGAGAATGGCGACGTCGTCGTCACGGACAATCGCATTGTGTCGGTCGGTCCGCGTGGGAGCGCCCCCGGCAACGCGCGCGTCATCGATGTGGCAGGCAAGACCATTATCCCCGGATTTGTCGACGTTCACGCACATCCCTGGCCCACCTGGGGGATCCACGAAACGCAGGTGTGGAAGTATCTCTCGAATCTGGCGTGGGGTGTAACGACTACGCGCGACCCGCAGACCGCGACCACCGACGTTCTCACGTATGCCGATCTGGTCGAAACCGGCGAGATCCTCGGCCCCCGCATCTATCACACGGGCCCCGGGGTGTTTTGGGACGAGGACTTCAAGAGCCTCGAGGACGCGCGCCATGCGCTACGGCGCTACAGCGAGTTCTACAACATCAACACGATCAAGATGTACATGACCGGCAATCGCAAACAGCGCCAGTGGGTGATCATGGCCGCCAAGGAGCTCGGCCTGATGCCCACGATCGAAGGCGGGCTCGACTTCAAGATGAACCTCACCGCGGTGATCGATGGCTATCCTGGTCATGAGCACAGCTATCCGATCATGCCGCTCTACAAAGACGCCGTGCAGCTGATCGCCCAGTCGGGCATCACTTATACGCCGACATTGCTGGTTGCCTACGGCGGTCCGTGGGCGGAGAACTACTTCTACCAGCGTTTCGACATCCACGACAACGCCAAAGTGCGCCGCTACATCCCGCATGAGGAGATCGACCGGCGTGCCGAGCGGCGGCCGTGGGTGCGCGACAACCAACACGTATATCCCCGCATCGCCGCCGCGGCGAACGCCATTCTCAAAGGCGGGGGCCGGGTCGGTCTGGGCGGTCACGGCCAGCTCGACGGGCTTGGCGACCACTGGGAGCTGTGGGCGATGGCCGCCGGCGGGATGTCCAATCACGACGTGCTGCGCGTGGGCACCATTCACGGAGCCAACGCCATCGGGAGGGAGCAGGACCTCGGGTCACTCGACCCCGGCAAACTGGCGGACTTGATTGTGCTCGATGCCAACCCGCTCGAAGACATCCATAACACGAACACCGTCCGCTACGTGATGAAAAACGGCCGACTGTATGAGGGCGAGACGCTCGCCGAGGTGTGGCCGCGCCAGCGGACACTGCCGAAGATGTGGTGGTGGGGCACTGAACCGACTGCCAAGGCGAATAGCAACCCGAACTGAGAAGACGCTACGACGCCAAGACGCCTGAGTGGTAAACAGCTACAAGCTGACCGCTGTTAACCACTTAGGCGTCTTAGGCGTCTTGGCGCCTCCTTACGTTCTTTGTTTGTCGCCGTCTTGTAGTTACATTTGTCCCCGCATAGAACCGCGAGCTGGCTCCTTCCTGGAAGTCCCGCTCAGGGACTCCGTCGCTGAACACACGCACGGTACTTCTCCCTCAGGTTCAAAACTGAAGCAGCGTCTTTGTCGAGATGAGATTGGCTCACCTCGGGGCGCGCGTGTGTAAGTGAAGGAGCAGTACATGCCATTTGCAGCACTGGGCCTGGCGCCCGAACTGGTGCGCGCGGTTGCCGATGAGGGCTACGCGCATCCCACTCCCATCCAGTCGGAAGCGATTCCGCTCGCGCTCGCGGGGCGCGACCTCATCGGTTCCGCGCAGACCGGCACTGGCAAGACGGCGGCGTTCGTGCTGCCCATCCTGCAGCGGCTATCGGCCGGACCGCGCGGCACGCTCCGCGCGCTGATTCTCGTTCCCACCCGCGAGCTGGCCGAGCAGGTCGCCGCGAGCATTCGGGCGTACGGCCGGCATACACACTTGAAAGGTGTCGCCGTCTACGGCGGTGTCGGGATGGACCCGCAGACCCGCGCCTTGCGTCACGGCGTGGACATCGTCGTTGCTACGCCCGGCCGCCTGCTCGATCACATGGAACGCGGCCACGCCGATTACTCGCGGCTCGAGGTGCTGGTCCTCGACGAAGCCGATCGCATGCTCGACATGGGATTTGCTCCCGACGTGCGGCGCATTCTGAATGCGCTACCGGATGAGCGCCAGACGATGCTCTTTTCGGCGACGGTGTCGCCCGAGGTGGACGCGCTGGCGCGCCGGGCGATGAACGGGCACGCCTCCGTCGAGATCGGCCGCCGCGCGCAGGCGGCCGAAGGGATCGAACACGTGATCGTCGCAGTGGATAAGGTGGAGAAGCGCGGCGCGCTGGCCGCCATTCTCAAGGCCAAACCCGCCGGCCAGACGCTGATTTTTACCCGGACGAAATTCGGCGCCGATAAGCTGGCGATGTTTCTCAAGCGCGAAGGGATTCCTGTCAACGCGTTGCATGGCGATAAGGCACAGAGCAATCGCCTGCGGACGCTGAATCAGTTCCGCGACGGCACCGCCGAGATCCTGGTCGCGACCGACATCGCCGCGCGCGGCATCGACGTCGACGGTATCCGCATGGTGGTGAACTTCGACGTGCCCACCGATGCCGAGGTGTACGTGCATCGCGTCGGGCGCACGGCGCGCGCGGGTGCCTGCGGCCTCGCGCTCACCCTCATTTCGCCGGACGAGTGGCTGTTGATGGCGGACATCGAACGGCTGATCGGGCAGAACTTTCCGCGCGAGGTGATTCCGGGTTTTGAGCCGTCTGTGCCGCCGCTGCAGCCGCGGCCCACTTTGGTGGAATCGCCGAAACCCGAGCGGTCGATGAGGCCGAGAAGGGGCGGTAAGAGGCGGTAGGAGGCGGAGGCGATAACGGGGCGGTAAGGGGCGGTATCGCCTCCTACCGCCCCTTACCGCCGTGTCAGTCCTTCGATTTCAGGCTTCGAATGAAATTCGCGACCGGCGTCGCGGCCAGCGTGAGCAGCCTGATAGTTCCCCGCGATGCCAGCTCGACCGACACGCGCGCAATGGTCTCATTGTCGGGGCACTCCACGATGCTGACGAAGTCATAGGGACCAAGGACGGCGTACTGCGCGGTGACTTTCGCCCCGTACTTCTCGAGTTCCTTGTTGACTTCCTGCAGTCGCTTCGGGTTGCTCTTCAGCGACTTCGCGCCTTCGTCTGTCAGGTTCGACAGCAGCACGTAAGTGGGCATAGGAGACCTCAGCTCCGTTTCTCGATAGGCACATAATCCCGCTGGGCCGGGCCGGTGTAAACCTGGCGGGGCCGGGCGATCTTCTGCTCCTTATCCAGCAGCATTTCCTGCCACTGGGCAAGCCAACCCGGCGTGCGCCCGATCGCGAAGAGCACCGGGAAGATGTCGACAGGAAACTTCATCGCCTCGTAGATGATCCCCGAGTAAAAGTCGACGTTGGGGTAGAGCTTGCGGGAGACGAAGTATTCCTCCTGCAAAGCAATGCGCTCCAGCTCGATCGCGATATCGATGAGCGGGTTCTTGCCCGTGACGTCGAACACCTGCTCGGCGATCTGTTTGATGATCTTCGCCCGCGGGTCGAAGTTCTTATACACCCGGTGGCCGAAGCCCATCAGGCGCACGTCTCCCTTCTTGACGCGCTGAATGTAGGCCGGGATCGCGTCGATCGAGCCGATCTCCCGTAACATGCGCAGCACTTCCTCGTTGGCGCCGCCGTGCAGCGGCCCGTACAGCGCTGCAGCCGCCCCCGCCATGCAGGAGTAGGGGTCGGGATGTGAAGATCCGATGCCGCGCATCGCGCTGGTCGAGCAGTTTTGCTCGTGATCGGCGTGAAGAATGAAGAGAACGTCGAGCGCCCGCTCGAGCACCGGGTGCGGCGCATACTTCACCTCGGTGGTCTTGAACATCATGTTCAGGAAATTGCCCGTATAGCTCAGATCGTTGTCTGGATACGCGTACGGCATGCCGATCGAATGGCGGTGCGCGAACGCCGCCAGCGTGGGCGTCTTGGCGATCAGGCGCACGATCTGATTGTTGCGCGACTTGTCGTCGGATATTCGCTTGGCTTCCGGATAGAACGTCGACAACGCGGCGACCGCGCTCACGAACATTCCCATCGGATGCGCGTCATGGTGGAAGCCGTCGATGAATTTCTTGATGTTCTCGTGGATGATCGTATGATGCGTCACCCGATACACCCAAGC
Source organism: Gemmatimonadales bacterium (assembly GCA_035251445.1). Classification (GTDB taxonomy): domain Bacteria; phylum Gemmatimonadota; class Gemmatimonadetes; order Gemmatimonadales; family GWC2-71-9; genus 20CM-2-65-7. The sequence continues at coordinate 94,097 of DATFEG010000070.1, forward strand.
GTCAAGCTCAGCCGCCGACGGCAGCTCCCCGTGCAGCAGCAGGTACGCCGTCTCGAGGAACGTGCTGTGCTCGGCGAGCTGCTCGATCGGATAGCCGCGGTAGCGCAGGATTCCCTGGTCGCCGTCGATGAACGTGATCGCGCTCCGGCACGCCGCCGTATTCATGAAGGCGGGGTCGTAGAGCATCAGGCCGAAATCGTCGTCGCGGTGCTTCATCTGCCGGAAATCGGCGGCGCGAACCGTCCCATCCTGAATGGGGAGCTCGTAGCTCTTGCCCGTGCGATTGTCGACGACGGTGAGCGTGTCCTTCGGCACTACGGTGTCCTGGATTTGGAAGTCGAAAAGATAACTGGGTATCGGCTATCAGCTATCGGGTATCAGGAAAGCCCGATAGCCGATAGCCGATAGCCGTCTTATCTTCGCAAACCGTGGCTCAACCCCGATCCAGTCTCTATCCGACACGCTCCGCCGCGGGGGCGCTTCTCGGACAACAGCTCGCCACGCGCGGCTATCAGACGGCTATTCTGCTCGGCGTCACGCCGGAAGGGGTCGAGATCGCGGCCCACGCGGCGACAGCTATGGGGGCGCAGCTCGACGTCGTGATCGTGTCATTCATCAAGCTCGGCTCGAACCTGGCGCCGGTGGGGGCGATGGCGGAATCGGCGCCGGCCGAGATGGACCCCGATTTCCAGCCAGGAATGAATCTGCTGGAAAAGCTCCAGGCGGCGCTCGATGAATCGCGCGCCCGCGTCAAGCAGGACCTCATGCTGTTTCGTACACAGCGGCCGGCGAAGAAGCTCGAGGGACGCACCGCGGTCATCGTCGATGGACAGATTGTCTATCCGTGGAAGGTGCTCGCGGCGGCGAAGGCGGTGGAGCGGCTGCACGCGCGAGAAGTGGTGATCGCGGCGCCCGTGGCGGCCCAACCGGCGGTGGAGCGCATCAGAGCCCGCCAGTACACGCTCGTGTGCCCGAGCGTGACGATGGAGCCGCAGGGTCATCCCAGTCCTTACGGCGATCCCGGAGACGATTCCCCCGAGCGGCTGAAAAGTATCGTGATTGCACACCAGGCGGCGTAAGAGCGTCCAACTGTCCAACGTCCAACGGTCCAGCCTACTCCGGCAGCTCCACGATGTCCCGTTCCAACCACCGATGCTCGCCCGCCAGGATCTCCTGTGCGAACTTGTAGGTCGGCACGTCCTCGTTCCGCCGCAAACCATTGAACTTTGAGCGCACGCGGCGGCGCGCTTGCCGGCAAAACAAGTCCGCCAGTCGCACGGCGCGAGCACCGGTGGCGCGATCGCGCTCATACAACCGCTGCGCCCGTGAGCACGTCGCAGCCATGGCGAACAGCTCGGCTGCCACGTCCACCAGCCGGAACAGCACCGCTTGGCGCAGCTCGAGCTTCGGTCCGAAGCGGACCATTGAATGGAACACGCCGCGCGCGAGCCGGCGGCAGCTCCGCTCGACGAAGCGCAGGTGCTGGGCGAGCGCGCCGAACTCCGAATAGCGCGGCCAGCGACCCCAGCCGAGCCACCGCGTCGGGTACCACCAGCTATAGAACGCCGCCGCGCGGACCAGGCCGGCAAGCCGCTCGGCCGGTGTTTTGCGCGGCATGACGAGATCGCCCGCGACGTGTAGGTGCTTGTCGACCGCTTCGCGCGCAATGAAGAGGTGCATGATCTCCGAAGAGCCTTCGAAGATCAGATTGATGCGGAAGTCGCGCATGATGCGCTCGACCGGCACGGGCTGCTCGCCACGCGCGCGCAGGGAATCCGCGGTCTCGTAGCCCCGGCCGCCGCGGATCTGGACGGTATCGTCGATGATGCGCCACCCGGCCTCGGAGTTGTAGAGCTTCGCAATCGCGGCCTCGAGCCGAATGTCGGCGCCGCCGCGCTCCGCCATCGCGCCGCAGAGCTCGGCGATCGCTTCCATGGCGAGCGTATTCGCTGCCATCGTGCCGATCTTCTGCGCCATCGCATCGTGCTGGCCGATGGGACGACCCCACTGAACACGTTCAGCTGCCCAGCGCCGCGAGATCTCGAGGCAGCGTTTGCCGGCCGCAACGGAGGAAATCGGCAACGTCAGCCGGCCGGTATTGAGCGTGATCAGCGCCAGCTTCAAGCCCTTTCCCTCACCCCAGAGCACGTTCTCCTTGGGAACGCGCACATTGGTGAAGCGAATGACGCCGTTGTAGAGGGCTTTCAGGCCCATGAAGTGGCAGCGATGCACGATCTCCACCCCAGGCCAGTCCGTCTCGACGATGAACGCGGTGATCTGCTTCTTCTCACTTCCTTTGACGATCTGCGACGGCGTCCGCGCCATCACGACGAGCAGCTCGGCCTTCGTGCCGTTCGTGCACCACAGCTTCTCGCCGTTGAGGATCCACGCATCGCCGTCGTCGCTCGGAATGGCGTTGGTCTCCATCGCCGCCGGGTCGGACCCGACGCCATGTTCCGTCAGCGCAAACGCGGAAATCGCACCCTTGGCGAGCCGCGGGAAGTATCGCTTTTTCTGCGCGTCGGTCCCGAACATCTTGAGCGGTTGCGGGACGCCAATCGACTGATGGGCCGAGAGCAAGGCAGTAAGCGAGCCATCAACTGACGAGACGAGCTCGATGGCCTTCATGTAGGAGAGCTGCGACAGACCCAGACCACCGTATTCGCGCGGGATCTTGATGCCGAACGCACCCAGGTTCTTGAGGCCTTCGATGACCTGGTCGGGGATCTCGCCTTCGCGGTCGATGCGGTCGGAATCGACTTCTTCGCGGAGAAAACGTTCGAGCTTATCAAGGAACGGCTTGGCGCGGGCGACTTCTTCGGGGTCCTGCTCGGGGTAGGGGTGAATCAAATCCATCCGCAGCTTGCCGAGGAACAGCTCACGGACAAAGCTGGGCGCCGCCCATGCCTGCTCGCGCGCCGCCTCCGCGACCTCGCGCGACTCTTCCGCAGTGACTCTGCGCTTCGGTTCAGCCAGGCCGGCCGTCATGGTCTCAATCTAATACCCGACGGCACAGGAGAGTTACTGCGCGCCTTTATGAAGCGCGCCGGCGCGGTCAGCGTTGGCGCAAGCGCCAACGCGGCCATCGCTCCCCCGAATAGGCCCCCAAGATGCGCGAAGTTGTCGATGAAGGGCGTCAGGAAGCCCGTCATCAGTTGCCACGCGGCCCACGCGGCAAGCACGACGCCGATGCGCTTGTCACGAACGTAGAAATGCCGCTGATGGCGGTACAGGGTGACGATGACCGCGCCGAGCACGCCAAAGATTGCGCCGGATGCGCCGACGGAGGGACCGGGGCTGGCGGCCAGGCTCAGAGCAGCGCCGGTCACGCCGCTCCCCACATAGACGAGCGCCGTACGCATCGTGCCGAATGCGTGCTCGCAGGCTATGCCGACGATGTAGAAAGCGATCAAGTTGCCAATGAGATGATCGGGGCTCGCGTGCAGGAACATGGCCGTGAACACGCGCCACCAGTCCCCCGCCAGGACGTTCGCTCGCACCAGCGCGCCTGCCTCGAGCGGGTTGACGTAATTGGCCACCGCCACCCCCGACTCGATCAGCTCCTTGCCGTCGAGAAACGAGCCCGCCGCGACTTCCCATGCGAAGACCGCTACATTCGCGCCCATCATCGCAATGACCAGCGGCGGCAGTTTCCGCATGTGGCGCTCGAAGTCGATCCGTCCGTCGCTGGGCGGCGCAACTCGGCGCGGCGCCAGCATCTCCGGCGTGATGAGGATTGGCTCGTCCGCGTCTCCGGAGGTGTCCGGAGGGTCGGCTGTCACCGCCGCTCTCCGGTATCGAGCATCACGCCGAGTGCGATCGCGATGCGACGGTCCATGAGCCGCTGCGGATCGGCGCTCATGTCAAGCACGTAGCGGTCGAGGATGGTGAATTTGCGCTTGAATTCTCCGATCACATCCTCGGTGCCGGCCGGGATGAACACGAAGTTGGTGCGCAACAGTCCGAACATGGGTCCGAGGAAGCGACGCAGCAGCGACAAGATGATCGAGTCTTCTTTGGCGACAAACAGGAGCCGGCGACCGCCGCCGGAAGACGGGGCTGGAGCCCACACGTACCACCGCTTCCGAAAGATATTGTACAGCCAATTCTTCCCGAGCCGCGCGAGGGCCCGGCCGCGGTCGTCTCGAACGGTATAGGTCATGGTGATGGGCTGGAATTTCTTGTCCTGCAGGATGTCGAGCAGCTTTTCGCGTTTGGACTCGTCGCGATAGAACGTGACGTGCCGCTTGACCGACAACGCGATGCCGACAGCCGGCGCACCAACGAAGATGAGCAGCAGTCCAACGATCGGGGCCATCAGTTGCATCGGGGTCGCCAGCCCCGCGGTGTTATCCAGCGATCCGATGAGACCGATCGCCACGATGATGACTGCGAACGCAGCGAGCACTGCAGCCAGGTTGCGGAGAAGGTGCGCGGGTCGTTCGACAAAGATGATCTTGTTGCCTTGCTCGTCACCCACGTCGTACTTCGCCGAGATCCGCAGCAGCTGCTGGCGAAGCAGGAAGATGTCGCGGTCGAAGGCGGGATCGCCCTCGGCGACAGCCGTTCCGACGCTGGGCGTGCGCGAGGGTCGGCCACAGTGGGGACACTTCACCAGTTTGCCGGCGAACTCGTCCTTCAAATCGTATGACGACCCACAATCGCATGTCATGAGGACCGACATACAGAGCCCTCCATGGTGGAAGACGGAAATGGACGTACATTCACCGCGCCCTTCACCGGAGTTCAGCCGATGCGCGGCTTGCTGCTCTCGCTGTGTGCGACAATCGTCACGTCAGCGACATCTGCTCAAACGCCTGCTTCGGCCGCCAAGCCTCCAGCGACACGGCTCATCAAAGCGGGGCGGCTGGTAGACGGCCGGTCTAACCAAGCGGCCCCCAATGTAGGAATTCTCATCGAAGGCGAAAGGATCAAAGCAGTCGGCCCGCTCGCCCAGGTGCAGACGCAGGCCGGTAATGCGGAGGTGATCGATCTCACATCGATGACCGTCCTGCCGGGTCTAATCGACACGCACACCCATCTTCTGCTTCAGGGCGACATCACCTCACAAGAGTATGAGGATCAGCTCCTCAAGCAGTCGATCCCTTATAGAGCGATCCTCGCCGCCCGCAACGCGCGCCTCTCGCTCGAGCATGGATTCACGGCGATCCGCGATGTCGAGACGGAGGGTGCGATGTATGCCGACGTTGACGTGAAGTTGGCTGTAAACCGTGGCGAAATTCCCGGGCCGCGCATTTTCGCCTCGACCCGGGCGATGGCGCCGACAGGCATGTACCCGATCAATACGCCCAACTGGGAGATCGAGCTGCCGCATGGTGTGCAGGTCGTGGATGGAGTCGAGAATGCCCGGCTCGCGGTGCGCGAGCAGGTCCGGCATGGGGCGGACTGGATCAAGTACTACAGCGACCGCCGCTACTTCTTTACGCCCGATAGTGTGCTGCGCAGCTGGGTGAACTTCACCGATGCGGAAGCCAAAGCCATCGTTGACGAGGCGCGCCGGTTGGGCCGTGGAGTGGCCGCGCATGCGATCGGCACCGATGGCATCGCGGCGGCGTTGCGCGCGGGTGCGAGCTCGATCGAACACGGCCACGGTCTGACCGACTCGCTGATGGATGCGATGGTCAAGAACAATGTGTACTGGGTACCCACGGTCACCGTCGGCGTGTATGTCACCCCCCGCGGAGGCGTTTGGCCCGCGCTGGTGGCTCTCGAGCGTCGCGCCTTCGCGCGGGCGCTACGCAAGGGTGTGAAGATCGCGATGGGATCGGACGTCGGGGGCTTCCCCTGGACCGCGATCAATCAGGCGAAAGAGCTCGAGTACTACGTGCAGTACGGCATGACGCCGATGCAGGCCATTCAGTCGGGAACTTCGGTGGCGGCCGCGTTGCTCGGACAGGAACAGAACATCGGCGCGCTCGCACCGGGATTGTTTGCGGATATCATCGCTGTTGCCGGCGATCCCACGCGCGATATCACGGAACTCCAACGGGTCAAATTCGTTATGAAGGGCGGCGTCGTTTACCTTTCTCAATAGTGAGATCGCTCGGGTTAGCGCTCTTCCTTAGTATCGGCGCCGCCGGTGCCGGCTTTGCGCAGCTTGCGCCGGCCGGCACCGGCGGCGTCGCCGCTTTGACGAACACACTCCGCCAGCTCGGCAGCAACAAACGGGTCCTGATGATCGGTGCACACCCCGACGATGAAGACACGCAGCTGCTCGTCCTTCTCGCCCGGGGGATGGGGGCGCAGGCTGCGTATCTCTCGCTCAGCCGCGGCGAGGGCGGGCAAAACCTGATCGGACCCGAGCTCGGCCCCGAGCTCGGGGTTATTCGCACCGAGGAGCTGCTCGCGGCGCGTGAGCTCGACGGCGCCAGGCAATACTTCACCCGCGCGTACGACTTCGGCTTTTCTCGGACCGCGGAGGAGACATTCCGCTTCTGGCCTCGGGACTCGATACTGAAAGACGTCGTCGCGATCATCCGCCGCTTCCGGCCCCAGATCATAATCGCGGTGTTCTCCGGCACGCCGGCGGACGGCCACGGCCACCATCAGGTGTCGGGGATGATTGCCCGCCAGGCATTCGACCTCATGCGCGATTCCGCGGGCGGTCCGGTCAAGCTCTACCGGTCGACGCGCTCTGATACCAGCGCGACGACGCTCGCATTCTCTGTCGGGCGGCTCGATCCGCTCCTCGGCCAGTCCTACTTCCAGGTCGCTATGGCCAGTCGCAGCCGGCACCGCTCCCAGGATATGGGACAGCTGCAACGGATGGGACCCGCAACGGCGCGTGTCGCGCTCGTGGCGGCGAAGAGCGGCTCCCCCCCTGCCGAGGGCTCGCTGTTTGCCGGGATCGACACGACGATTCATGTCGCGGGGTTCAGCGCGCTCATCGATTCCGCGCGTGCCGCGCTCACACCCTGGCGACCCGCGGCGACCGTCTCGTATTTGACTCGCGCGCTGCGGCTACTTGGTTCTGCGGACGTGGAGCAGCGGAGCTTGCTCGAGCACGCCATCGCGACGGCCGCCGGAGTGACCATCGATGCCACCGCGGACGACGGCATCGTCACGCCGGGGCAGCGTCTGCAGACAGAAGTCGGCATCTGGAACGCGGGTGACAGCGCTGTCCGGATCGACACTGTGGCGATCGACGCGCCGGGCGGCTGGTCGCTCGAGCGACTCGAGCTGGGCGCGCCGGCGCTAGCCCCGGGCTCCGTCCTGTCGCGCCGCTTCGTGCTTACGGTCGCACGCGACGCCGAGCGCACGCAGCCCTATTTCCTGCGCCGGCCGCTGATCAGTCGGGGCGGCTTATACGACTGGTCGACGGTGTCGCCGGAGGTGCGGGGTATGCCATTCGAGCCGCCGCCGGTGACGGCGCGCGTGCGGCTGGCGATCGCCGGCGAGTTGGTGACGCTCACACGCGAGGTCGTGTATCGCTACCGCGATCAGGGGATCGGCGAGGTCAGGCGGCCCATCTTTGTCACGCGGGACTTCGAAGTTGCGATCCAACCCGAGGAGCGGCTGTTCACCCTGAAGGATCTCCTTCGCGGTGGCACTCACGTTGGGGTGGGGTTTACAGCGGCGGTAACGAATCGCACGAAAGGAGCCGCAGCCGGACGCATAGCGGTTACACCGCCACGCGGATGGTCCTCGGGGGTTCCGGCGGAGAGCCTAACCTTCGTTCGCGAAGACGAGACTAAGAGCGTCGGGATCCCGCTTGTGAGGCCACCCGACTCGGTGAAAAACGGCCTCTACGAGCTGGCCCTGGCGGCGCTTGGTCAAGACGGACGGCGTGCGGCGGGATCGCTCGAGATCATCGACTATGCGCATATCAGACCGCGTGTGATTACACGACCATCCGTTGCACGGATTCGTGTTGCCGACCTCCTACTGCCAGGGCTTTCGCTGGTTGGCTACGTGCGCGGTGCTGCTGACCGCGTTCCCGAAGCACTGCTGTCAGTCGGCGTACCGCTTGAGCTGATCGCTCCGGACTCCCTGGCGCGCGGAGACCTGTCGCGCTATGACGCGATCGTCATCGGCAGTCGCGCGTATGAGACCGAACCCGCACTGGTTGCGAACAACGGCCGCGTGCTCGACTACGCAAGGAATGGCGGACTGCTGATCGTGCAATACCAGCAGTATCCCTTCGTCGATGGGGGGTTCGCTCCGTACCCGCTGCGCATGGCGAGACCGCACGATCGCGTGACCGATGAGAACGCCCCGCTGACGCTGCTCGCGCCTGACCACCCCGCCTTTCACTATCCCAACGAGATCGGCGCGGACGATTGGCGGGGATGGGTGCAGGAGCGCGGGCTGTACTTTGCCCGCGATTGGGACACGACCTACGCTCCCTTGCTCGAGACGCACGACCCGCCGCCGAGTCCGCCGCAGGAGTTAAAGGGAGGCCTGCTCGTCGCGCCCGTGGGACGCGGGACGTACGTGTACACGGGGCTGAGCTTTTTCCGACAACTGCCTGCGGGGGTGCCGGGTGCGTATCGGCTGTTCGTGAATCTGCTGGGACTCAAGCGGCGCAATGTTCCGTAAGAGCACGGAGCACGGAGCATGGAGCAGGAGTGCAAGGAGCCTTCTGCTCCGTGCTCCGTGCTTACTGCTCCTGGTTTTCACCGCTTGCTCGCGTGATCGCCGTACTCCGTTAGTCATCTACAGCCCCCACGGCCGCGATCTCCTCACACTTTTCGAGCAACGCTTTGAGGCGCAGCATCCCGACGTCGATGTGCGGTGGCTCGATATGGGCTCGCAGGACGTATACGATCGAGTACGATCCGAGCGCGCCAACCCACAGGCTGATGTCTGGTTTGGCGGCCCATCCCTGATTCTCGCGCCCGCCGCCCGCGACTCGCTGCTCGATTGCTATCGGCCCAACTGGGCTGGGGAAATTGCGCCGCGTGCGCGCGGTGAAGGTGACTGCTATTTCGCGGCGTACGAGACGCCGGTCGTCTTTCTGTATGCGGAACGGGTCGTATCGCAGGCCGAGGCGCCGCAGGACTGGGACGATCTGCTCGATCCCAAATGGAAGGGGAAGCTGATCATCCGTGATCCCCTCGCGAGTGGGACGATGCGCTCGGTCTACGGACTCATTATGGAGCGCGGCCTCAAGGCCAGCGGCGATACGGCCGCTGGGTTTGCGTGGCTGCGCCGGCTCGACGGTCAGACCAAGGCATACGAGCAGAATCCGGCGCTCATCAGCGAGAAAGTCGCCCGGCAGGAAGCGCTCGTGACGGTGTGGGATCTCCCCGATGTGCTGATCAGCCGCCGCCGCGGTATGCCGGTCGGCTATCTCTTCCCCAGGGGCGGCACGGTCGTCATCGAAGACTGCATCGCCGTCGTTCGTGGCGCCAAGCATCAGGCCGCCGCGCGGGCGTTCGTCGATTTCGTGGGGAGCGTCGAGATGCAGCTCGCGGCCGCGCGCGAGGTGTACCGGCTGCCGGCGCGCCTCGACCTTCCCGCCGACTCGCTGCCAGACTGGGTGCGGGACGTGCGGCGCCGCATGGTCGTGGCAGACGTCGACTGGAATCTGCTCGCCGCACGCGGTTCCGAGTGGATGCGTTGGTGGGACCAACACGTGCGCGGCACGGGTCCTCGTTGAGCGGGTTTCTCGAAATCCGCGCTATCCGCAAACGCTGGTCCCCCGACGTCACGGTCGGACCGATTACGCTCGACATCGCGCGCGGGGAGATCCTGGCGCTGCTCGGTCCGTCGGGCAGCGGCAAGACGACTATGCTGCGGCTGCTCGCGGGGTTTGAAACCGCGGATGGCGGGCGCATCGCGGTCGCGAACGACGACGTTACCAGCGTGCCACCAGCGCGACGCCGGTTTGGCATGGTGTTTCAGCATTACGCGCTCTTCCCGCACCTCGACGTAGGGGAGAATGTCGGCTTCGGTCTGCACGGAGCAGGGAGCAGGGAGCGGGGAGCAGTCGACGCAAAGGTCGCGGCGGCCCTCTCGCTGGTGGATCTGGCCGGTTACGAACGACGCAAGGTCCACGAGTTGTCTGGCGGCCAGCAGCAGCGCGTCGCCCTGGCGCGCGCGCTCGCCCCGGAGCCGCGCGTCTTGTTGCTCGATGAGCCGCTGTCGAACCTCGATCCCGCCCTGCGCGAACGAACGCGGCGCGAACTGCGCGACGTCATCAAACGCATCGGCATCACAACGGTGTTCGTGACGCATGAGCAGGAAGAGGCGTTCGACCTCGGCGATCGGATCGCGGTCCTCGAGGGAGGGGAGCTGCAGCAGGTGGGTCCCCCCGCCGAGCTCTATGAGCATCCGGTCAACCTGTTCGTCGCCACTTTCGTAGGGCGCGCCAATGTGTTTCGCGGCCGCGCCGCGCACGTGCTCGGCGGGACCGGAGAAGGGAAAGTTCTCGTGGTGCGACCCGAGCGCCTCCACTTCGGCGGTGCAAGCGGGGGGCTGCCAGGCGTGGTGCGGGAGCTGCGTTACACCGGTCCCGTGACCTTCTTTCTCGTCGAGGGTGAGAGCGGCGAACGGTTCGAAGTGCTCGCGGAGCCGGACGCCGCCCGCATCGACGAGCGCGTGTACGTGGAAGCAACGCGCGTCATCGAGCTGCCGGACACGGATACGGAGCAGGTGCGATGAGCCGCCCTTCTCGGGGCGTGTTCACGGCAATCGTCGTGACGGTGTTGCTGGCGTGGCTCGTGATCTATCCCATCGTCATCGTGGGCGCCGAAGCGGCGAGCGGCGCGGCATGGCGCGATTTCCTTACGCGGCGGGTCGAGTGGGCCGCGCTCTGGGCAAGCATCTGGATCTCGCTGGCGAGCGTGGTGTTGGCCGCCGGGATCGGCATTCCGCTCGCGTTCCTGTTCGAGTGGTTCGATTTCCCCGGACGCAAGACGCTGGGCGCCATCATCGCGCTTCCCGTCGTGTTGCCCCCGCTCGTCGGTGTGATCGCGTTCCTGTTCCTGTACGGCGAATCAGGGTTTGTCGCACGCACGATTCAGGCGCTGTTCTCGCTCGAGCAGGCGCCATGGCGGCTTCAGGGTCCCCTCGCGATTTTGCTCGTGCACGCCTATTCGATGTACGTCTACTTCTACCTGTTCACGCGCGCAGGTCTGGCACGGCTCGACGTGTCGATGCTGGAGGCGGCACAGGCGCTGGGGGCGGACCGACGGCGCACGTTGTGGCGCGTCGTGGTGCCGTTACTGCGGCCGTCCCTCGTCGGCGCCGCGATGCTCACCTTCATGACCGCCTTGGGCTCGTTCAGCGCGCCGTACATCTTTGGCGGCGGGTTTCGCGTGATGACCACGCAGATCGTCGCGACCAAGCTGAACGGCGATCTGCCGCTGGCGATGGTCGAGACGGTTGCGCTTGCGCTCGTCGCGGTCGTCGCGCTCGTGATTCTGCGGCGCACCGAAGGCGATGACATTCTCGTGGCGCTGGGGAAGGGGATCGCGCCACGCCCCCGACCGATTCGCAGCGCCGGCATCCGCCGGCTGACCACCGTTACGGGCTGGGGTCTCGCAGTGCTTATGCTGCTGCCGCATCTCACGCTGGGACTCGTCTCGCTCGTGCCCTACGGCGCGTGGACGACGGAAATCCTGCCCCCGGTTATCAACCTGGAGAACTACCGTCGCCTGTTTGCTGAACCCGAAAGACTCCGCCCGCTCCTGAACTCGCTGTGGATGGCGACGGCCAGCACCGCCGCGGCAGTAGCTCTGGCGCTCGGTGCCGGCTGGCTCGTCGTCCGCCGTCGCGTGGTGTTGCGCAAGGTGATCGAGGGTCTGCTGGTGTTGCCGTGGGCGTTGCCGGGAACCGTTTTCGCCATCGCGCTCGCAATCGCCTTCAGCACCCACGCGCCGCTGCAGCTGCGGTTCGTCCTGGTCGGGACCGCGGTCATTCTGCCGCTCGCGTATCTCGTGCGCGGATTGCCGCTGACCGGCCGCGGCCTGCTTGCGGCCTTTCGCCAGCTCGATCCCTCGCTGGAAGAAGCGGCAGCGAGCCTCGGAGCCGGCCGCGCGCGCACGCTCGCGCGCGTGACGCTTCCCCAGCTCCGTCCCGGTCTCGCCGCCGGGGCCAGCTTGGCCTTCGTCGCCGGGTTGGGAGACATCGTGGCCTCGATCGTGCTGTACACCTATGAGACGCGTCCTATCTCGATCGAAATCCTTTCGAGCCTGCGGCTCGCCGAGACCGGCGTCGCGGCGGCGTTTGGGGTGGTGCTGATGATCGTCAGTGCGCTGGTTCTGGGAGTAGGTGCGAGACGGTGAAGCGACTCAGCGTGCTGATGGCCGTCTGCTTCGTGGACATGATGGGGCTCATGCTCGTCGCGCCGCTCATGCCGTTCTACGCGCTCGATTTGAAAGCCCCGGATTGGCTCGTCGGGCCCCTGATCGCCTCCTTTGCCGTGGCCCAACTCATCTCGTCGCCCATCTGGGGCACGTTCTCCGACCGTTACGGCCGGCGGCCGGCGATGCTCATCGGTCTTGGGGCGTCGGCGTTTGCGTACGTGATATTCGGCGTCGCGACCAGCCTCTGGATGTTGTTCGCATCCCGAATCGTGCAGGGGCTGGGGGGCGGGACAACGGGCGTCGCCCAAGCCTACGTCGCCGACACAATGGCGCCGGCGGAGCGCGCGAAGGCGCTTGGCTGGTTGTCCGCGGCGACGAGCGCGGGTGTGGTCATCGGCCCGTTCATCGGGTCGGCGGCGTTCACCTTCGGCCGCGAGACCCCGGGGCTCGTCGCCGCGGTGCTGGTGTTGATCAATGTCGTCTTTGCGTGGGCCTGGCTGCCCGAGTCACGCGCTCCGCACGCAAAAACCGAAAGCGGGCGGGTGATCATCCCGCAAGGACGGCCGGTGCGGCAGGCGCTGTGGGAAATTGTGCGTCAGCCCACGACCCCGGCACATCGCGTCATCTGGATCTATGTCGTCGGGATGCTCGCGCTCAACATCGTGATCGGTGTACTGGCGTTGTATCTCAAACACACATTCGGCGTCAGCGCGCGGACGATCGGGTACTTTTTCCCGATTTTTGGCGTGGTGGGCGTGGTAATGCGGGCGACGTTGGTGGGGTGGTTCAACGCTCGCTACGGTGAGATCCGCACCATGCAAATCGGAACGATCGCGCTGCTGCTGGGTCTCGCGCTGATGCCGTTACCCGCGGCGATCCTGCCGCCCATGCAGGCGCTGCCCATCTTCATTCTGTTCCTGATTCTGGTGCCCATGGGCACCGCTTTGCTGTTTCCCGCGTCCACGTCGCTGGTCAGTCAACGGACTGATCGCCACGAGCTCGGTCTGGTGATGGGCGCACAACAGACGTTTCGCGGCATCGTGAGCATCGTGGGACCCGTGGTTGCCACGGTGGCGTTTGCGGCGCTCGGACATGGTGTCCCGTTGTTGTTGGCGGCGAGCATCGTGGCGCTCGCCGCCGTCCTGGCGTTTCGCGAACGGCCCCACCAGGTGGCGGCAACCGCCTGACCGTCACTACCTTCTGCACCATGCACTCCGCCGGTCTTCTCGCATTCCTCGCATCGTTGCCGATAGCAGATTCGGTCGTGCCGCCCGCACGGCCCAGACTGATCGTCGTCATCACCGTGGATCAGCTTCGCCCCGATTACTTCACCCGCTGGAAGAGTCAGCTGACGGGTGGGCTTGGCCAGTTGGCAAACGAAGGCGCGTTTTTCACGGAGGGCTATCAGGATCACGCGCTGACAGAAACCGCGCCGGGACATGCGACGATCCTCTCCGGGACGTGGCCCGCGCACAACGGCATCATTCGGAATTCCGAGGGCGTTCAGGATACCCTGGCCCCCTTGATCGGGATCGCCGGATCCGGTGCGTCGCCGCGACGCTTCCGCGGCACGACTTTGTTCGACTGGCTGAAGGCCGCCGATCCAACGGCGCGGGCGCTGTCGGTGAGCCGTAAGGATCGCGGCGCGATCCTGACGATTGGGCTCGCCAAGGAGCAGGTCTATTGGTATCAGTCGGGGATGTTCACGACGAGCCGGTACTATGCCGACACCCTCCCCACATGGGTGCAGGCCTTCAATGCGCGTCGCCTGCCGTTCAAGGCTGCGAACATGACCTGGACGCCGCTGCTCCCCGACAGCGCGTACCTGGAGCCGGACAGTGAGCCCTGGGAGAACGGCGGCAGCAACGTCGTTTTCCCCCATCGTTTGCCCGCTGACAGCCTCCGGGCTGCTCTGGCACTGCCCGGCGTCCCCGCAATCGATTCGCTCACGCTGCTGTTCGCCCTCGACGGTTTCGAAGCGCTAAAACTGGGTCGGAAAGGGACGGACATCCTCGCGGTCAGCCTGTCGGGGACCGACGCGGTGGGACACTTGTTCGGACCCGACTCGCGCGAGTTGCATGATCAAGTGCTGCGGCTTGACCGCTATCTCGCGTGGTTCATCAAGCGTGTGACGGACCGGGTGGGGGGGGGCCGCGATAACGTGGTCGTCGTCCTGACATCCGATCATGGTGTGACGTCGTTTCCGGCGCGCACCCGCGCGAAAGGGGGGACGGCCTACGACGTGGTCCTCGATACGTTGATCACGGCGGTGAACGCCGAGCTCGATCGCGTTGCCGCCACGTCGCGCCGATGGCTCGAGTTCGAGTCGGGGATGCTGCTGATGCGGGACAACGGCCGCTTCGCCGCGATGGGGATCAGGACCGACAGCATCCTCGATGTCTTGACCACGCGGATTCTGCGAGTGCCGGGCGTGGCGCGCATCATCAAGCCCGCCGATCTGGCGCGCGCCGATACCGCTTCCGATCCCGTCGCGCGACGCTGGCTGCATCACCTGACGCCGGACGCGAGCGTTGCACTGACCGTCTCCCTTCAGCCGGGTTCGGCTTGGGGCGATCGCGGCGTGCCGGTCGCAATGCACGGCCAGCCCTCCGACGACGACGCCCATGTGCCGATCATCTTTTGGGGATCGGGGATTCGCAAGGGCTCCTACGCCACCCGCATGAATACGGTCGACATCGCGCCGACTCTCGCTGCGCTGCTGGGGATATCGCCGCTATCGTTGGTGGATGGCCGCGCGCGTACCGATGCCCTGATGCCCCGGAATTAGGGTGGCCCCTCCTCAAAAGCAGTCAGCCAGTCAGATCCGTCGCATTGAAGAACTGCAGCAATACGTGCGTGCGCTCGATCACGTGAAGAAGCTCGTGGCCGAGCTCGAATCGAGTCGCGCCGCGAAGGCGAGCATCATCAACAACATTTGTGGCAGCATCGCCCGCGAGCTCTCGCACATGCGCCAGCGCGCGCTGACCGCCAACCTCGGGACCCTTCCCGACGTCGCCGGAAATCTGGCGGTGGTGGCGGGCCGCGGCGGGACGGGACTGAACATGAAGCTTCGCGCGTTGGCGGACGGATTGAACAGTATGGTCATGCAGCTCGACCAGGCGCTCAAGGCCGCGCGCGAAATGCCCGCCGGGACAGACAAAGAGAAAAACCCATCGTAGCAATCAGCTGTCGCGCCCTCACCAAGCGCTTCGGAGACGTCACCGCGGTCGCCGGACTGGATCTCACGGTCGGCGCCGGCGAATGCTTCGGCCTGCTGGGTCCCAACGGGGCGGGGAAGACCACGACGATCGAGATCCTCGAAGGGCTGACTGCGCCCGATAGCGGCGACGTCGAGATCCTCGGGACACCGTGGCGCGAGGGGGGCGAGGGCCTGGCGTTGCGCGAGCGGCTCGGCATTCAGCTGCAGGAAACCCAGCTTGCCGACAAGCTCACGGTGAGCGAGACGCTCGCGCTGTTTCGCTCGTTCTACCGGCAGTCGCATACGGTCGAGGAAGTCCTTGCGCTGGTCGAATTGGAGGAAAAGAGCCGGGCACGGGTCAACACGCTCTCGGGTGGTCAGAAACAGCGGCTCGCCGTCGCGTGCGCCCTTGTCAGCAAGCCCGAGCTGCTGTTTCTCGACGAGCCCACAACGGGACTCGACCCGCACTCGCGGCGTCAGCTGTGGGACATCATCCGGCGCTTCCGAGCCGCCGGCGGGACGGTGCTGTTGACGACGCACTACATGGAGGAAGCCGAGCGGCTGTGCGACCGCGTCGCGATCATGGATCACGGCAAGGTGATCGCGCTCGGCACGCCGCGCGAGCTGATCGCGACGCTGGGTGCCGAGCACGTGGTGGAGTTCGCTCTCGTCGAGGCCATGCCCGACGGCCTGATGGACGCATTGCGGGGATTGATCGGCGTCACCGCGGCCCGCTCGGGGACCGGCAGCCTATCGCTGACGGTGACCGAGCTGCACCGCACGCTGCCGGCCCTCCTGTCGGAGCTGCAACGCCGGAGTCTCGAGCTCTCATCGCTTACGACCCACCACGCGACGCTCGACGACGTCTTCGTCGCGCTCACGGGACGACAGCTCCGTGATACGTGAGCATCCGATGTTCCAGCTGGCGCTCGCGCGTATGCGCGAGTTCTATCGCGAGCCCGAGGCAGTGTTCTGGGTGTTTGGATTCCCGATCGTGCTCGCGTTCGCGCTGGGCCTCGCGTTCCGCAGTACGGGGCCAGGCGAGCTGCAGGTCGGGGTGAGTCCGGGGCTCGGGGACAGTGCGCTCGCGGCCACACTCGACTCGTCACCGCGGCTCGTCGCGACCGTGCTGGATAGCGCGACGGGCCGGCAGCGGCTCCGCACCGGCCGAATCGCGCTGCTGATCGTCCCTGGCGATCCGGTCGTCTATCGCTACGACACGACCCGGACGGAAAGCGGTCTCGCGCGGCTCGAGGTCGACGACGTGCTGCAGCGCGCGCGCGGCCGGCAGGATCTCATTGCGATCCGCGACGACCGCGACACCGCGCCGGGATCGCGCTACATCGATTTCTTGATCCCGGGACTACTCGGCATGAACCTGCTGGGCAGCGGGATTTGGGGCGTTGGATTCTCGGTCGTGCAGGCACGCCAAAAGAAACTGCTGAAGCGCTATATGGCGACGCCGATGCGTCGCAGCCACTACCTCTTGAGCTTCATTCTCTCGCGCCTCGTCTTCCTCATCCTCGAGGTGGTGGCGCTGGTCGGGTTCGGATGGTTGCTGTTCGGTGTGGCGGTTCGTGGATCATTCCTGACGCTCGCCGGCGTGACGATCCTCGGGGCGTTCGCGTTCGCGGGGTTGGGGCTGCTCGTCGCGAGTCGGGCGAAAACCATCGAGGGCGTCTCCGGGCTGATGAACCTGGTGATGCTGCCGATGTGGATTCTGTCGGGGACGTTCTTTTCCTACTCCCGCTTCCCCGACGCGATGATTCCGTTCGTCAAGGCACTGCCACTCACCGCGTTGAACGACGTGTTGCGGGCCGTGATGATCGATGGCGAGGCAGTCACGGCGCTGGGCGCGCCCATTGCAATCGTCGGCGCTTGGGGCGCCGTCAGCTTTGTGATCGCGCTGAAGATCTTCCGCTGGCGCTAGCCCGCTACGGCGTCACGATCACCGCGCCGTGCATTTGCGCGTGCACCTCGCAGTGATACGGGAAGGTCCCTCCCGCTGAAAAGACGCGCGTGTACTGCGCCCCGGCCATCGGGGTGCCGTACGCGTCGACACCAGGCCCGGCCAACGTGCCACTGACGAACACGGCAGCGTCCGACGTCACGCTGTGTGGTGAGGGCCCATTGTTATTCCAGCGGACCGACGTGCCCTTTGCGATTGTGATGGTATCGGATGTGTATTGATAGTCGGTAATCGCGACGATGACCGTTCCGGGTGCCGGTGGTGGTGGAGTGGGTGGAGGCCCGGGTGGCGGCGGGGGTGGAGAACTCGAATACGATGTGCTGCTGCCGCCGCAAGCGACGCTGAATGCGAGCCACAATCCGTAGCAAACGCGCATGAGCGCCTCGTGGTAATGGGTATCTCCAACATCATCACCGGACCGCGCGGGCGCCAGACGGTCAACTTTCCGGTCGAAACAGCGCGGCCAGCCGTCGCAGGAATCCACCAAATGCGCTGCTTACCGCCGCGCTGAACGCCCCGGCCGAGTGAAACCGCTCGTTGGGATCGCTCCGGAGCGCGCGCCGCAGCACCTCTTCGAGCTCCCGCGGCACGTCACGCCGCTCGCTGCTGAGCGACGGGATCTCATCGGTGGTCTGCATGGCGAGAATCTGCTCGGGGGTCTTGCCGGTGAAGGGTGGCCGGCCGAGCAAGGCGAAATACGCCACCGCCGACAGCGAATAGAGGTCGGCGCGCTGATCGACGCGCTCGCCCAGGAGCTGCTCGGGCGCCGCGAACTGCGGCGTGCCGCTGCGCGAGGTGGCGCCACCGAACCGTGCTCCACCGCGTAGCGCCAAGGCGAGTCCGAAATCGGTGATGCGGAGCCGCCCGTCGGGCTCGATCAGCATGTTCTCCGGCTTGAGGTCGCGGTGGATCAGTCCGACGCCGTGCGCGTGATCCAGTGCCGAGAGAGCTTCCTTCAGGAGCCGCTCGGTTTGCGCCAGGGAGAACGGTCCGTGCCGCTGGACGACAAGCGCGAGATTCGAACCCGGGACGTACTCCATCGAGTACCACGTCAGGCCGGCGCGTCCGGTGATGTCGTAAATGCTCACGATGCTGGGATGGCGCAGCCGCGCCGCGAGCTGCGCCTCGCGGCGAAAGCGCTCCATCACGCCGGGATCGGCGATCAGTGAAGGATGCAGCACTTTGATCGCGACGTCGCGCTCGAGTGCGAGATCGCGGGCGCGATACACGCGTCCGAATCCGCCGGTGCCGATTTCCTCCAGAAGCTCGTAGTCATCGCCGAGCGCGCGCCGCAGTCTTCGCTCGAACCCCTTCTCCGTGACCGCGGGCGCGGCCGCCGGCACCTGAAATGTCCCAGCGTCGCTCACGAAGTCTTCGAGCATCTCGGTCGCCGTGTAATAGCGCTGCTTGGGGACCGCCGAGAGTCCACGTGTAATCACGCGCTCGACGGCGGCTGGAATAGCGGCGCGGAGCTGCCGCGGGGGCACGAGGGCCGCAGG
This sequence comes from Gemmatimonadales bacterium, assembly GCA_035251445.1. Lineage (GTDB taxonomy): Bacteria > Gemmatimonadota > Gemmatimonadetes > Gemmatimonadales > GWC2-71-9 > 20CM-2-65-7. Next base: position 113,036 of record DATFEG010000070.1, read on the forward strand.
GTCCAGATCGGGCGGATTGCCGGTGAGCGCGGCATAGATGTTCGCGGTCACGGAATACACGTCGCTGGACGGATCCCCCGGATCGCCGGTGCGGCACTCAGGGGCCATGTACGCGAGCGTGGGGTCGTCGGACGCCAGGGGTTCGATGTAGGGGAGGCACCAGTTCGAATACCGCAGATCGGTGATCACGCCCTGGCCCCCGGTATTGATCATGAGCGTCGTGGGGACGATACGGCGCATGATGATGCCCCGGGCATGCGCATGCTCGAGGGCCGACAGCAAATCGCGGATCAGCGACATACATTGCGGGATGGGCCGTGGTCCGCGCCGCAGCGCATCGGCGAGGCTTTCGCCCTCGATCCAGTTGGCAGTGCGGTAGACGAACGGTCCGATCTCGGCGGCGGCGTAGGCGTGGCGGATCGTCGGATGGTCGAGTGCGGCAAGCGTTTCCGTCTCGCGCATGAACCAGGCGCGGCCTGGGGTGTTAGGGATCAGATGCAGCCGAATCGCGACGGCGCGCTTGAGCACACGATCCCAGGCGTGGTACAGGGCGCGCTCCAGGGAGAGCGCGACGAGGTTGTCGAGCCGGAAAGCGGGCTCCAATGCCCGTAGGGCCTCGTCGAGTAACTCGGCGGGAGGGGTCTGTAACTCCCCAGTCGCCACCGGCCTTGCGGAGCCGGGGGGCGTCAAGCGGCGGTCAGGTGTTTTCACGCGCGGCGAAATGTAGTTGGTGGCGAGCCTTCTGCTGGCACGAGGTCGAAGGAATCAACAAATTGAGCGCGAATGAATAACGAGTATCGCGAGTTTCGCCATCGCCTGGAGCGCCGTGTGAGACCCGACCGGCGTTCCGGTCTCGACCGGCGCATCGCAGACCGGCGGATCCGGACATTCGTGGTGTTTGTGGAGCGACGCGCGCGCATCGAGCGCCGCAGCCTGATCGAGCGCCGGTCGCCCCAACCCCGTCGCCAGCTGAAAGATCGCCGCGGGTCGGGATTGGTGTTCAGCGACTTCACTCCAGCTTAACGCGGAGCGCGGCCCACTCCTCGCGTCCCGTCCGCGCGAATCGCGCATCCCACAAATAGATCGTCTTGCTCGCCGAGTCCACGTGGGCTGTCAGGAAGCGCGCGAACTCAGCCATCGCGCGGCCTTCGGCCGTGGTCTCGATCGCGCGCCGAACTGCGGGAAGCCGGAGATGGCGGGCCGCGAGCCAGTCCCCGGTCGCCACCGTGTCCGCGCTTGCATGCATCGCCACCCACGTGAACGGGCGGCCGGGTCTGGTAAGTGCCGCCCACTTGGCGTCCGGACCAAAACGCTGAACGGCTTGCTGCCGGATGCGTGCTTTGCGCGGCTGCGCCACAATGCCTTGGGCTCCTGCATAGAGCGCGAGTATCATCAAGGCGAGCATCGACGCGCGTTGGCGTGCCACAGGTCCGAACCAGTACCGCGCCCATCCGATCAGAGCGATCACGCACAGCGCGCCGGAAATGACGAAGACCCACGGAGCGACGATGGACGCGTTCGAGATCATCAGGAGGGTGATGAACGCGCCAATCGCGAGTGGCCCGGAGAGCGGGATCCAGTGCCGTGCCGCGCCCCACGCGAGCCCGATGAGCGGGACCAGCCAGAAGAACACATCAGCAATTGCCACCCAATCGAGGTAGTACCAGCGGCCGCTCCAGGGGAGAAAGGGGCGCCACCCGTAGGATCCTTGCCAATCCATGTAGAGATGGCTCAGCACCGTCACACCGACACAGACCGCCACCCATCGCCACGCGGGCACCGTGACCTCGCGGCCGCGGCGTTGCAGCCACTGCGCCACGGACCACCAGCCGCCGCGGATCAGCAGGGTCAGGCCGATGATTTGCACGATGGCGCCCAGGAGCGAGTGCGTGATGCCGCGGTGGAGTTGCAGGAAGTCGGCTGCGGTCCCGGGCAGGCCGATGAACAGCTCGGTCCAGTCCGGCGCGTTGGCCGCGATCACGCCAATAGTTGCGGCGCGAGGCACGTGACGGTCGGCCACGGCACGCCCCAGGGCCGCGCCGACCAAGGCATGGGCGAGGTTATCCATCGTCATTAAGTTACGCGGCCAATGAGTCTCCTCGGCTGGATGACCGCGCCCGAGCAATCGCTGGCGGAGTGGGACGCGCACACTACGCTGGCGGGAGCCGCGCGAGCCGGCGGTCTGGACCAGACGCTCGTCTGCGGGATGGGTGGTTCCAGTCTGGTTGCGGACGTGCTCGCCGAAACGTTTCAGAAGAGCACTCTTCACGTGCTCGACAGCACCAACCCGGATGCCGTGCGCAGGGTCGAGCGCGCTCACGATCTCTCGCGGACGCTGTTTATCATCGCGAGCAAGTCAGGGAATACGGTCGAGACCCTTGCCTTCTGTCATCACTTCCTGGAACGCGCGCGTCCCGAGCAATTCGTGGCTATCACCGAAACCGACAGCCCACTCGATACCCTCGCGCGCCAGCGGGGATTCCGGGCAATCCTTCCGCACCCGCCGGGCGTGGGGGGCCGGTATTCCGCGCTGACCGCGATCGGCATGCTGCCGGCCGCGCTGGCCGGAATCGATGGCCGCACGGTGCTCGAGCGGACGCGCCGCTTGGATATTGGCGCGGCGAGGGCGCTGGGCGTCACCATCGCCGATCGGGCCATGGCCGGCCGGAATAAGCTGATCGTCGCACCACCTCGTGAAGTCGCCTGGCTGGCGCATTGGGTGGAGCAGTTGATCGCCGAGAGCTCCGGCAAAGACGAGCGCGGCGTGATTCCGATCGTGAACGACCCCGTCGGAGTCATGCTGCCCGACATGCAATCACTGGGAGCCGAAACGATTTCCAGTGATCCGCTCGATCTCGGCGTGGAGTTCCTGCGCTGGGAATACGCGACCCAGTCCCTCTGCGAGCGTCTGGGCGTCAATGCGTTCGATCAGCCGGACGTGGACCAAGCTAAACGGCTGGCCCGCGCCGAGCTGACGGGCGGCGGCTCGCAGCAGAACGCTCCACTATCCACGCTCTCGGCCGAAGCGTTGCGGCGCGAGTGCAAGCCCGGTGACTACCTCGCGATCCTCGCGTATCTGCCACCCACACCGCAGGTGATCGAACAGCTGCAAAACGTGCGCGCTGCCTGGGGCAAGGCGCTCCGGTGCGCCACCACGCTCGGCTTTGGACCGCGCTACCTACATTCGACCGGCCAGTTGCACAAAGGAGGGCCCAACACCGGGCTTTTCCTCGTCATCACCGGCGACACGCGTGAAGATCTGTCGATTCCCGAGATGGGGTGGACGTTCGGCGAGCTGCACCGCGCGCAAGCGCGTGGCGACATGCGCGCATTGCTGGCACGAGGGCGTCGCGTGGCGCACGTCCATCTCTCGAGCCTCGCCGACATCGCGTTGCTGACCCCGTGAGCGCCGGGGCCTACATCTTTCATCTGATCCCGCACACCCACTGGGATCGTGAATGGTTCCTGCCGCAAGCCGCTTTTCATGCTCGACTCATCCCGCTCGTCGAAGACCTCATCGAGCGACTCCAGAGTGACGCATCCTTCCGCAGTTTCTTGCTCGATGGACAGACCGTACTGATCGAGGATTATCTCCGCTCGCGACCGGAGCGCGAGAGCGAGATCAAAACGCTGGTGAAGACCGGCCGGCTGCAGATCGGTCCCTGGTACGTGCTCTCCGACGAGCAGATTCCCTCCGGGGAATCACTGGTGCGCAACCTGCTGCTCGGTGCCGTGGACGCGGAGCGCCTGGGAGGAGGGGGCCGGCTCGACGTCCTGTATTCCCCCGATGCGTTCGGTCACCCCGGCGCTCTGCCGGCCCTGGCGCGCGAATTCGGCATCAAGTTCGGCGTGCTCTGGCGCGGGCTGGGCGGCGAGCCGGGACAGGAGAAGGACTGGTTTCGGTGGAAAGCGCCCGACGGTCGCGAAATGTTGCTGTGGCACTTGCCGCCGGAGGGTTACGAAATCGGCGCTGCGTTGCCCGGATCCGGCTCGCGCCTACCCGAGCGCTGGAAAGCAGTTCGCGCGGTGCTCGTGCAGCGCGCGGCCGGGAAACACATTCCCGTCTTCATTGGCGCCGACCATCACGCGCCGCACCCAGCACTCCCGAGGCTCCGCGACATTCTTGCCGAGCTCGAGCCGGCCAGCGCGTTTCGCATCTCGCGGCTCGACGAGTTCTTTCAGGCCGCCGAGAGCACCACCGCGCGCTCCATAGCTGGAGAGCTGCGCTGGTCCTACGGGTATACGTGGACGCTGCAGGGAGTCCACGGCACGCGCGCGCCGTTCAAGCGCCGTCACGGGACGGTGGAATTATTCGTCGAGCGCATTGCGGAACCGCTCAGCGCGCTCGCCCGCTACAGGACAGGCCCCGACGCTCGAGCGCTGCTCGAGACCGCGTGGCGCATCCTGGTGCGCACCCAATTCCACGACACGATCTGCGGGTCTACGGCCGACGAGGTGACTGCGGCGGCCGAACGGCGCCTCGCTGAAGTGACCGCGTATGCCGCGGCGCTGCGACGCCACGCGTTGTATGCCCTCACGGGTTACGATCCCGATACCGCGCGCGAGCAGGCAGTCGTCACCGATCCGACGCTGGTGTTGTGGAATCCGACGCCGCGGCCGCGCGGTGGGATAACTATTGCCGATGTCACATTCTTCCGCCGCGACATACTCGTCGGACCTCCGTCTGGCGATCGAACGCCGCGCGAGGGAGCGGGGTACCGCCCGTTCGCGCTTTATGCGACGAGCGGTGGGAAGAGTAGCGCGATTCCGGTGCAGGTGTTGGCGCAGCGCGTCACACACGAGCGGACCGATGCGACGCGGCATTATCCCGATCAGGACGAAGTGGACCAGGTACGCATCGCGTTTCGTGCTCCCACTGTGCCGGGACTAGGCCTCGCTTCGCTGCACACAGGCGGCCCGGTGTCGCCGGAAACGGACGACGAGGCGCGCGTTCGCGGCCGCGGGCTCCAAAACCGGTTCGTGGAAGTGACGCTCGAGCAGAACGGCGCGATCACGATCGTCGATCGCCGGCGGAACGAGCGTTACAGCGACTTGTTGCGCCTGGAGGATGCCGGAGACGCGGGGGATGCGTACACCTATGCCCCGCCTGCCCGCGACCGCGTTACCCAAAGTCAGGGCCCGATCACGGTGCGCCGTCTGGCCGACGGCCCGCTGGTGGCCGCGTTGGAAGCGCGCTGGGACGTCACCCGGGCGGTCGGTGCCCGGCTCCTCCTGCAGTTGTATGCTGACAGTCCCATCCTGCGGGCGACGCTCGAGATCGACAATCGCGCTATGTATCACCGCCTCCGCGCGCGGCTGCCGACTGCGCTCGAGGGCGTAGCGGTCAATGCGGGCACGGCGTTTGGAACCGTCGAGCGGAACGCGGTTGCCGTCGAGCCGGGAGCGTATCCGCGAGAAACGCCGGTGCGGACGGCGCCGGCCCAGCGGTTCGTCGCGGCTGCCCGCGCCGGTCGAGGGCTCGCCGTACTGGCCCCGTCATTCTTCGAATATGAATGGACGGCGCGCGGAGACCTGCTGCTGACACTGTTGCGTGCCATCGGCGACTTGTCGCGGAACGACCTGCCGACCCGGCCCGGTCACGCGGCCTGGCCGACTCCGATTCCGGCCGCGCAGTGTCTTGGCACGACGCGAATCGATTTGGGGCTGGTGCCCGTGAGTGCGACGGAAATCGAGCGCGGTGATTTCCTGCCCCACCTGTGGGAGGACGCGTTTCTCCCGCTCAATTCGCTTTGGCTGCGCGATGCCGCAACCCTCCAGCTCGCGCCCCTGGACATTGCCCTGGAAGGGCAGGGGCTCGTCTTCTCGGCGCTGAAGCCGGCGCAAATCGGATCGCCGATGGTGCTGCGCTGTTACAACGCGACCAATCGCAAGGTTGCAGGCGCCTGGCACTTCAGCGCCGGCGTGAAAACCGCGCATCGCGTGCGCGCTGACGAGCGCGAAGCCGTCGCGCTCGTGTTGGAGCAGCGCGGGAACCTGGTGCGGTTCGTGGCCGAGCCGCGCGAAATCGTCTCGATTATGGTGACCTGATGCGGGAACACGTCCTCACGACGGTGCGCACGGCACGCTACTTCACCCTCGGCTCCCTCCAGGAAGCGACAGACGTGTGGATCGTCTGTCACGGCTACGGACAGCTCGCCGCCCGATTCCTCGAGCGGTTTCGTGCGATCGCGGACCAGCAGCGCTGCGTCGTCGCCCCAGAGGGGCTATCGCGATTCTATCTGTCCGAAAGCCCCGCCGAGCGGCGCGTGGGCGCTAGCTGGATGACGAAGGAAGATCGACTGCACGAGATCGACGATTACGTTCGGTATCTGGACGCGTTGCAGCGCCAGGTCGCCGAAGGCAAGGCCAAGGTCACGGCATTGGGATTCTCGCAGGGAACGGCCACCGTGTGTCGTTGGGCGGCACTCGGAGCGGGCGCTCTCATCGATCAACTGATCATCTGGGGTGGAGAGGTGCCACCCGATCTCGACCTGACCGATCGTCGCGCTGCCGAGCGGCTACGGAATAGCCGGCTCACCCTCGTCTATGGCGATCGCGACGAGTATTTCACGCCAAAAGTAGTCGCGGCGACGGAAGCGCGGTTACGCGAGCACGACATCCCGTACGAGCGAGTTTTGTACGACGGTGGTCACGAGATCGATCAAGCGACACTGTCGCGTCTCGCCTCGAGTAGCTCGCGGTGAGTGGTGCGCGGTGCGCGGGAAAGCTGCCCGCTTACCGCTCACCGCGTACCGCGGACTGAGGATCGAGCAGATCCCGGAGCGCGTCCCCGAGTAGTGTGCACGCAACGACCACGAGCGCGAGCGCCACGCCCGGCGCGATGGCTACCCAGGGAGCGTTCACCAGCACGTCCCGACCCGACGTGATCATGTTCCCCCACGATGGCGTCGGCGGTTGTACGCCCAACCCGAGGTAAGAGAGCCCGGCTTCGAGCGTAATCGCATTGCCGACCCCGAGCGCGGCCGCGACGATGACGGGCGTGAGCGCGTTCGGGAGGATGTGGCGGCGGAGCACGCGCAGTTGGCGCGCGCCTACCGCCCGCGCGCCCTCGACGAACGGGCGGACGGCAAGCGCGCGAACCTCAGCGTGCACCAGCCGTGCGACACTCATCCAACCCGTGAGCCCCAACACGGCGATGACCAGCGTCGTACTGGGCTGCCACAGCGCTGCCAGGAGCAGAAGCAGCACGAGGCGCGGCAGGGCGAGCGCGAAGTCGGTAATGCCGAGGAGGGCGAGCGAGATCGGTCCGCGCCAGAAACCGGCGATGGCGCCGATGACCACGCCGAGCACGATCGATAGGAGCACCGCGACCACGCCCACGCCCAGCGAGACGCGGGCCCCGTAGACCAGCCGAGTCCACACATCTCGTCCAAATCGGTCCGTCCCGAGCGGATGAAACTGTCCGTGCGCGTCGGTGGAGAGCGGCGGCACGAAACGAGTGGCAACGATGTCGCGCTGAGCGGCGGGGTCGCCGCTGGTCACGAGCGGCGCGAAGAGGGCGCAGAGAATCACGACGAGCAGCACCAGCGTGCCGAAGGTGCCGCGACGATCTCTCAGCAGACGCGTCATGCGGGCGGCGCGCTCCGCACGCGCGGGTCGAGCCAGGCCGCCAGCGCGTCGGCCAGGAGATTCCCCGCGACAACAAGAACCGCGCTCACGGCAGTCGCAGCCATTACCACCGGGTAGTCGCGCGCTTGCACCGCCTCGACGAGGACCCGGCCAACACCCGGCCACGCAAAGACTGCCTCGATGAAGACCGCACCCGAGAACAGCGCCGGCAGCGACAGGCCGAGGAGCGTCACGACCGGGGTCAGCGCGTTGCGCAGCGCGTGACGGCCGATCACGTGGCGGGGTGCCAATCCCTTGGCACGGGCCGTCGTGATGAACGGTTGGCTCAGCGTGTCGAGCATGGCGCCGCGCACAAAGCGCGCCGCGCCGCCGATTCCGATGAGCGTGAGAGTAGCGAGCGGCAGCGCAAGATGGCGCAGCTGGTCCATCAGCTGCGCGCCCCTGCCGAGATCGTCGGCGTCGAGCCCGCTCGCGCCGAAGGCCGGCAGCCATCGCGCCCAATACGTGAACACCAGCACCAGCATCAGTGCCAGCCAGTAGCCGGGAAGCGCGAACAACCCCACGGTCGCAACGGAGAGCACGGTGTCCGTCCGGGACCGGTTGCGCGCGGCTTGCAGCGCGCCGATGAAGAGCCCGACCAAATAACTGAGCACCAGCGACAGCGCCACCAGCCGTACGGTAGCCGGCCACGCGTCGCCCAGGATTGTCCGCACGGGCCGGCCCTTCGCGATGCTGGTCCCCCAATCACCCTGGGCGAAACGACTCAACCAGCGCGTGAATTGCTCGGGCAGGGGCCGGTCCAGTCCGAATGCGCGCCGCTGCGCCGCGAGCTGCTCACCGGTCGCAGTCGGACCCAGCATGAGCTCGACCGGATCGGCGGGGGCCGCATGCAGGAGAACAAAGGTGAGCGTGACGACGCCGAGCACGACGGCGAAACCGGCGACCAGTCGGTGGGCCAGCCTGGCGAGCATCGGCGGGAATCTCGCGCCGCCCCTCGTGCGCCGCTAGAATGCGGACGTGTCGCACGTGTGGGGACCCGTCCTCCTTACAGTCGCTCTGTGTGTGGCGTCCGCGTGCGGCGACGAGGCGGCGCGCCGCGGCGCAACCGTCATGTTCGCATCGGGTGCCGATCTGCAGAGCATCAATCCGTTGCTCACGAACCACCCACTCGCACGCCAGGTGCAACGCTACGTCTTGCTCACGACACTCGCGCGCTACGACTCGTCGCTCGTGCCGCGACCCTATCTGGCTCGCGGTTGGCGCTGGTCCGCCGATCGCCGCACGCTCACTTTCGAGCTGCGAACCGAGGTACGCTGGCACGATGGCACACCGACGACCGCACGAGATGTCGTCTGGACGCTCGACGCCGCGCGCGACCCCGCGACTGGATATCCTCGGTTCGCAGAGCTGCAGACCATTGCTTCGGTTACCGCGCTCGACGACGCGACGGTGGAGCTGCGCTTTGCTCGGCGTATCGAACAGTTTCCTTTCGTTCTGACCGATCTCGCGATTCTGCCGGCCCATCTCCTCGACAGTGTTCCGCATGCGCGTCTCCGCGAAAGCTCCTGGAACGTGACTCCCGTGGGCAACGGTCCCTTCCGGTTCGTGACGCACGAGCCGAACCGTCGCTGGGTGTTCGCAAGGAATCCCGATTTTCCCGCCGCGATGGGTGGGCCGCCGCAGGTCGATCGTCTGACGGTAGTGGTTGTCGATGAACCGATGGTCAAACTGTCCGCGCTCGTGGCCGGAGAGCTCGATTTTGCGGGGATCAGTCCACAGCACGTGGCCTTCGTGCGGCGTCATCACGGGCTCGCGATTCGCGAATATCCGATGGTTCTTCCCTATGGTCTCGTCTTCAACACGCGCCGCCCTCCCTTCAACGATCGACGGGCGCGGCTGGCCGCTGCCCTGGCGATCGACCGTCAAGAAATCGTGGACGGCTACCTGTTTGGACTCGCGACCGTGGCCCATGGGCCCGTGCCACCCGGTCTCCCCCAGTATGTCGCGCCACCCCACACTCCGGTCGCCCCCGACTCGGCGCGCCGCCTCGTTGCGGCGCTGCCGACTGCGGCGCGAAGTTTTGAGCTGCTGACCGTCGGCAGCGGCGAAGGAGCGTTGGAACAGATGCTGCAAGCGCGCCTGAACGCGGTCGGTTTCAGCGTCACGATTCGGCAGCTCGAGAATTCGACATTCTTGAGTCTCGTCTTTGGACCGCGCCACGATTTCACCGCCGCAGTGGCCGGCATCGCCGGAGACCCAGGGCTCGGCTTTCTGCAATCGCTCGATAGCGTGACCGGAGTCGGAATTCCGACGGACCCCGTGCTGGCACAGCGAGTCTTTGCGGAGCAGGTGCCGGTCGCCTGGTTGTATCACCCGCGGGGCGTGCAAGGCATGAACCGACGCGTGCGAGGTGTGCTGATGGATGTCCGTGGCGAGTTGCCGACGGTCGCGAGCTGGCGGGTGACGCCATGAGACGACGTGATCTCCCGACGGAGTTCCACGCCGAAGCTCCAATGCGGCTCGACTTCGCGGGGGGATGGACCGACGTCCCGCCGTTCTCCGCCCGTGAAGGTGGCGTAGTCGTGAACGGCGCCATCGATCTGCGCGCACACGTATCTCTCCGAATGGGTGGCGAGGTCTTGCGATTCATCTCGGAGGAGCTCGGCGAAACACTAGAGTTCGGGAACTCTGGGGGACTCGCAGCGGGCGGCAAATTGCCGCTGCTCAAGGCCGCCCTCCGCATGCTTCCGGTGTTGGGCGGCTTCACACTGACGACGCAGAGTGATGCTCCGCCGGGCTCGGGACTGGGCAGCTCGGGAGCGCTGGGCGTCGCTCTGGTCGCTGCGCTGACCAGGGCGCGTCAGGAAACTCGGGCTGAGCGGGAGTGTGCCGAGCAAGCGTGGCAGGTCGAGGCGGTGGAAGCGCAGCTGCCCGGCGGAAAACAGGATCAGTATGCTGCCGCGCTGGGCGGCTTCCATCGGCTCAGCTTTCACGATCCAGATGTGGGCATCGAGCCCCTCACGCTGGAACGGGAGTTCGCTGCCGCGCTCGCGCGTCAGACGCTGCTATGCTACACCAACAAGAGCCGCGTCTCCGGCGACACGATCTCCCGCGTCATGCAGGGGTTTGAACGTGGCGATCCCCTCATCACACGCGCGCTGCACGGTATCAAAGCTGCGGGAGATGCCATGGTCGAGGCGTTGCGGCATGGCGACCTCGCGCGCGTCGCGAACCTGCTCAGCGAGAATTGGAAACACCAGCAAGCGCTGGATTCCGGTATGCGCACGGAAGAAATGGCACGGCTCGAACAGGCGGCGGCCGCCGCCGGAGCACTGGGCGGCAAGGCGGCCGGGGCCGGTGCCGGCGGTTCGATGTTCTTCATCATGAAGGGGGATGCTCGCGACGCGGCAGGCGCATTGACGGCCGCGGGCGGGCGCGTGCTTCGCATGTCATGGGCGGCAGAGGGGGTGCGCTCGTGGTGACGGCTGAAGACCTGGCGGCACGAAAGGAGGTTGTCGCAGCCTCGCCGGATCTTCAGCGACTGCTCGGCCACATCCGGGAGCGCGCGCGCCCATTGCTCGAGCGCATGCCGCATGTCCCGGAGCACAAGGCACTGCTGTCGAGCGACGGCGGCGTCTGCGCCGACGACGGTATCCCGCTCACGTTCGATCCCTGGAGTCCCACCGAGCATCGGTGTCCTCGTTGCGGCAAGAGGTGGCGGGGCGACCGCTATAGCCGATACTGGGCCCGCTTTCAGCACCTGTGGCTTGCCGAACGGGCCGTCGACCTCGCGACGATCGCGGGCCTGGGGGAACAGGAAGATGGCGCGGCCGCGAATCGCGCGATCGAGATTCTCACGACCTACGCCGCGCGCTACTGGCGTTATCCGAATCGCGACAACGTGCTGGGGCCCAGCCGCCTGTTTTTTTCTACGTATATCGAATCCATCTGGACGTGCAACTACCTTGCGGCCGCGATGATGTTGCGCGGGGCCGGTTTGCTCGACGATGCGACGGCGAAGTCAGTCCATCAGGTCGCCGAAGAAGCGGCGACGTTGATCGGCGATTACGACGAAGGATTCTCAAACCGCCAGACGTGGAACAACGCCGCGTTGACTGCCGTCGCGGTCTGGTTCGAGGACGAAGAGCTGGCGCAGCGCGCGATCGAAGGCGAGACCGGGCTCATCGCGCACGCGGCGCGCGGCTATGGGCGCGACGGCATGTGGTTCGAGGGCGAGAATTATCATCTCTTTGCGTTGCGCGGCTTGCTGACGGGTGCGTCATGGGCTCGACTGGCGGGCCTCGACTTCTGGTCGGACCAGCGCCTCGGCCCGCGCATTGCCAGTGCGCTGCGTGCTCCGATGCTGACGGCGCTCCCCGATTTCACATTTCCGGCACGCAAAGACGCGCGCTTTGGAGTCTCGCTGGCGCAGCCTGCATATCTCGAGCTGTGGGAAATCGGACTCGCCGGCCTCGCGTCGGGTGGCGGGGCTGTGGACGCCGATCCCAACAACGACCTCCTGCCATGGCTCGGTGCCTTGTACCGGCTGCCCCCGCCGGAACCGGAGCTTTTCGAGTATTACCTGCACGATTTCGGCGCACCACGCACGGCGCACGGGGCACGCAGTTCGTTATCCTGGTGGTCGCTCCTCGAAATGCTCCCCGAGCTCCCTGCTCCAGCGCAGCCCTGGCAGCCGCAGAGTGTCCTTCTCGAAAGTCAGGGGTTGGCTGTGCTGCGCCGCGGGAACCGTTACGTCAGTCTCGAGGCGGGCTCGACCAGCGCCGGACACGGTCATCCCGATCAACTGCACCTCACGCTGTTCGCCGATGGCGTGCATTGGCTCCCCGATCCGGGAACGGGCGGGTACGTCACGCGCGATCTCTTCTGGTATCGTTCCTCACGTGCACACAATGCTCCGCGGATCGATGGCGAATCACTCACGGATGAGACTCGGTGCGAATGCTTCGCCGAGCAAGGCGACTGGGGATGGGTCCGAGGACGGTCCGGCGATTTGAGCCGCACCGTCGTGACGGGTCCGTCCTATCTCGTCGACGTGGTCGAGCTGCCGGTGCGCGACGAACATTTGGTCGAGCTGTCGTGGCATTTCGGCGGTGCCGGTGAGATCGACACGAAAGGGCGGTGGGTCACGGCTGAGTTGGCCGACGAGTTCGTGACTCGCGTCGAGCGGTTCCTACCCGATGCGTCTGGTCCGGTTGTGGTGCAGCGCGCGGCCGACGGCGCACAGCTCACGGCGCACGTCATTTTTGATGGCGAGCTCTTGCGAGCGGAAGGGCCACCGTTGCCCGGCGGCGTGGCGCGCAAAACGTTCTACGTGGTTCGCATCCGGGGCCGCAATGTCCGCATCGTGACGGTGCTCGACGCGCACAGCGGCCTGACCACGGTGCGTATGGTGCGCACCCGGGGCGAGGTGGTGGAGGTCGAAACAACCGCCGGACTGGACCGCCATCGTCCGGGCAACCTGGAGTGGACGATCGAGTCAGGCGAGCATCAGCCTGTCGTCTTGCGAGGCGCGCGCGAGGCGCGCCCCCCCTTCAAGCCGATGGTCGAGATCGACATGCCGACGCCCGTTACTGCGCCGGCATTTCGCGTTGGTGTGGAACCACCGCTCGATGGCACGCTCGAAGGGTTCGAAGTGGCGGAACCGCTCCAACTGGCACTCGAGGATCAATACCGTCGCAGCGAGGACGCCTATCCAGGACCGGACGACTTCTCCGCCCTTGCCTATGCGGCGTGGGACGAGCGCGCGCTGTACCTTGCCGTGGACGTGACTAAGCCGGATCTCTGCCTGCGACCGCCACACGCCGAGCCGCTTCGACTGGACAACGATCCCGACGACATCCATTCCGATGGCCTCCAGATCTTTATCGACGCCGCCGACGCTGAGCGAGACGGCGGCGCTCCCGTTGGGTACCTGATCGTGCCCCAAGTCGACGGCCGGGGCGTGCGTGTTGCCTGCACGAGTGACACGCGGGGCACCGTCGACACATCGTTGGTCCACGGCGAGTGGCGTCGCACCGATCGTGGCTACCGGGTTACCGTCGGCATTCCGTGGACCTCCACGCCGGGCGTGCACCCGCACGCGGGCGCCCGCGTGCGCTTCGACCTTATTGTCAACGAACTGCTTCCCGGCCGGATGCGGCGCACGGGGCAGCTCGTGTGGAGCGGAGGCGGCGGGTGGGTCTGGCTGCGCGGGGATCGACAGGATCCGTCCCGATTCGGTGTCCTGGAGCTGGTGGTATGAAAGCCCGGCGCCGGCCATGATCATTGTCGTCCTCCACGAGCCCCAGGACCTCGTCAACATCGCGCACGTGGTGCGCGGCATGAAAAACTTCGGATTGCGCGATCTGCGGCTTGTCAACCCGCGCGAATACGACGTGTATCGAGTGGAAGGGATCGCGCATCAAACACAGGACATTCTCGCGCGCGTGCGGACGTTCCAGACACTGGCGGAAGCGATCGCCGATTGCGTGCATGTGGTAGGGTTCACGGCACGCGGTCGCACGGCCAAACGCAACGTGCAGCGCCCCCGGGAGGCCGCGGCGGAAGTGAGTGCTGTGCAGGAGGGACCCGTTGCCCTGATGTTCGGACGCGAAGACCGTGGGTTGTCGAACGAGGTCCTCGATCGCTGCCATCGCGTCGTCGTGATTCCGAGCGATCCGTCATACGCCTCCCTCAACCTCGCGCACGCGGTCATCATCATGTTGTACGAGCTGGCGCTGACGCGTGGGGCCGAGAGCCGGCCGTTCAAGGCGCCGCGCCGGCCATCCGAGCCGGTCGCGGCAGACGACTTGGAGCGTCTGTTTATCGACGTCGCGAACGCGCTGCGCGCAATCGATTTCTTCAAGACGCGCAATGCCGACGGCGTCATGCGCACGGTGCGCGAAATCGGCCATCGCGCGCCGCTCGACGTACGCGAGGTGAAGCTGCTCCGGGCGATGGCGATCGAGGTGACCAAATACGGTGAGCGACTGGCGCGTTCCGGGCTTCACGTCGACCGGTAGCAAGCGACCGGAGGCGTTGTTCGGGTCTCCCGCGCGCATGACGCGGGCGTCCGGGTGTCGCGTCTGGGATGACGCCGACCTTGAATACGTGGACTACATCATGGGCCTCGGCGCCGTCGCGCTGGGGTACGGCCACCCGGATGTCAATCGTGCCGCCGAGGGCGCCATCGCCGCGGGTGTCGTCGGACCGTTGCCACCGGTCGCCGAAGAAGAGCTGGCCGAGGCATTGGCGCAGCGCATTCCCTGGCTCGAGCGCGTGCGCTTTCTCAAGACCGGCGCGGAGGCCGTCGCCGCAGCGGTGCGGCTCGCCCGCGTCGCGACGGGACGCGACGAAGTCCTCGGCTGCGGCTATCACGGCTGGCTCGACTGGTGCCAGGGCACTGCGGAAGGCGTGCCCGCCGCCGTGCGCGGTCTGTTTGCCGAGCTGCCCTTCAACGATGTGGCTGCCGGGCGCGACATGATCCGCGCACGGGGCAGCCGGCTGGCCGCGGTTGTGATCGAGCCGGTCATCGTGCGCGAGCCGGCGCGCGAGTGGCTGCAGATGCTGCGCGCCGAAACGGAGCGAGCTGGCGCCGTCCTGATCTTCGACGAGATCAAGACGGCCTTCCGCCTCGCGATCGGGGGGGCCGTGGAGCGGTACGGCGTGAGTCCCGCTCCCGATCTCGTGGTCATCGGCAAGGCGCTTGCCAATGGGTTCCCGCTCGCGGCGGTCGGTGGGCGCGCCGACTTGATGGCCGGCACCAGCCGCACCTGGATTTCGTCCACCCTGGCGACGGAAGGCGTCGCGCTCGCCGCCGCGCGGGCGACGCTCGAGGTGTTCGAGCGTGAAGACGTCTGCGGTCATCTGCATCGGGTTGGCACGCAGCTGCTACACGGCCTCCACGATCTCCAGCGCACACACGCGGGAACGATCGGCGAGGTCGCGGGGATTGCGGAGATGTGTTTTCTGCACTACGCGACCGAGGAAAAGGCGCACGCGGTGGCGCTCGCCGCCGCGAAGCGGGGTGTGCTGTTCAAGCGGACAGCGTACAACTTCGTTTCCTTCGCCCACGACGAGGGTACGGTCGATCGTACCCTCGAGATTCTGGACGAGGCGCTACGCGACGTCTAGAAGAGTGTGTACGTACTGGTGATCAAAAAGATGACGACCGCCGCGATGATGACGACTGCGGTATACCCCATCGCCCGATCTTTCGGCACTTTCATGACCGTTGGCAGCCCGACGTAAAGTAGGTACACACCGTACAGCGAAATGAGCACGCCGATGATCAGAAAACGGCCGTGAATGTTGAAGAAACCCGCCAGCCAAGCCGGCGTGCTCGCCAAGGCTGCAACCTTCAGCGCTTGCACGTCGTTTTTCTGTCCGCCAAATCCAGGGGCCAGTAGGCTGATGATCTGCGCCAGCACGAAAACGCTCACCAACATCAACGCGAGCGAGATGGCGAAGTAGGTGGCGGCCTCAGTCAGGGCAACTGGGTTGGTCAGACTTGTCCCACCGATGCGTTGCCCGAACACGAGCCGACCAATGGCGCCGGTTAACGGCCCGATCGCCGCCAGCGGCAGGATGTATTTCCCCCAGATGGGGCCAGGTTTCGTGAACTCGGACTCGACCTCTTTGAAGGTCGATCGCGGCTCAAACAACACACCCCTAGCGCGGCTGGTCATGGTCTCCATCGAGCGTCCCTCCCAAGGTGGCGCCACAAGATAGGGGTGAGGCCCCGAAGAGCCAAATTTTCTCCTGACTCTTAGCATCCTAACCCCTTATGCCATAGCTTTTCACGATGCTGATCGACGTCCACGCGCACTTTCTGCATGCCCGGACGCCGCGCGCCGACTGGCGAGAGCGCAACGTGAGCCGGCTCACTGCGGGCGCCAAAATAGGGATCTCGGTGCACATCGCGTCGATCCTCGGCAGCTGGGGCCTCACGTCGCCGATTTATTTTCCTTCTCCGCGCGATGTCACGGCAGGAAACGACGCACTGCTGGCCCTGCAGCGCGAGCACCCCGACGCGATTCGCGGCTATGTGTGCGTCAACCCGAATTACACGGCACATGCGCGCGCCGAGATTGTCCGCGGACTGGACGCGGGGATGATCGGCATCAAGCTCGCCGCGAGCCGGCGGGCGGACGACCGGTTGCTCGACCCGATCGCCGACCTCGCGCGTGAGCGGCGCGTGCCGATCCTGCAACACATCTGGCAGCATCGCCGTCAGGATTGGCCGGGGCAGGAAGCGTCGGATGCCGCCGAACTCTGTACCCTCGCGCGCCGGCATCCGGAGGTCGCGTTCATTCTCGCGCACATCGGCGGTGGCGGCGATTGGTTGCACTCGCTGCATGCCGTGCGCGCGGTGAACAATGTGTACGTGGATCTGTCGGGGAGCGGTGTGGATGGCGGCATGCTCGACGCATGCGTGGCGAGCGTCGGTGTGAGTCGCCTGCTGTGGGGTACCGACCTCACGATGGATACGGGCTGGGCCAAGCTGCGCTACCTCGAGCTCCTGCTCACCAAAGAAGAACTGGCATTGGTCCGCTGGAAGAACGCGGCGCGCATCTTCCCGCCCGGCGCACTCCCGGCCGACTGATGGCGTCCTCCACCCGCATCGACGTCAACGCTTTCCTCGGCGCCTATCCGTGGCGGAAGGTGCCGGGCACGTCGCCGGACGCATTGACCAAAGCGCTGGATCGCGTCGCGATCGATACGGCGTGGGTGACGCACCTGCCGGGTCTGTTCTGGCGCGATCCTACCGAAGGGAACGCCTGGTTGTATGAGACGGCGCGCAAGGAACCTCGGGGACGCTTCAAGCCGGTGCCGACGGTGCACCCGGGCCTGCCACACTGGAACCAGGTCCTTGTGGATGCCGCAAACGCCCGTGCGCCGGCCGTTCGCTGCGATCCTCACTATCTCGGCCTCGAGCCGGCAGGCGGCGAGATGCGTGCGCTGGCCGCCGCGTGCGGCGCGGCGCGGCTGCCGTTGCTGCTGGCCGTGCGCCTCGAGGACGGCCGCCAGCGCCATGCCAATGACGACGCCCGGGAACTACCGGCTGCGGCAGTGCGCGCGCTGATTCGCAGCGATGCCGGTCTCCGGCTGCTCGTCACGCACGCGGATCGGAGCTTCATTGAGGAAGTGCACTTCGGCTCGACGCCGGACGAAGCGCGCCGCATGTGGTGGGACATCTGCTGGATCTGGGGTCCACCCGAAGATCACCTGGAGCTGTTGATCGAGACGATCGGGGCGGATCGCTTCGTCTTCGGGACGGGCCAGCCGCTGCGGCTTCCCGAGAACAGCATCGCGAAGCTCGATCTTCTCGATTTGTCTCCGAATCAGCGCACCGCGATCGAATCCGGCAACGTGAAGACACTCACTTCGTGGGTGGCCTGACTGTCCAACCCTCCAACGGTCCAACGCAGTCTGGAGTGGGGTCTCGTCCCCGCGGTTCCCGTGCCGTTTCGGGGGGCCGCGATCGACCTCCACGCGCAGCGGGCGTACGCGCGCTGGATGTCGCAGCAAGCGATCGCCGGGGTGGCGGTATGGGCGCATACGGGCCGCGGGCCACATCTCTCGGAGGATCAGCGCCGCGTAGTGTTGCAAGAGTGGCGCGCCGCGTTGCCCGGAAAGACCATTGTGGCCGGCGCGAACGGCCCTACGATGGCGCGTGATGCCAAACGCTATGGCGCCGATGCGCTGCTCGCCCTTCCGCGCCGCGACAACCCTGTCGTCTTTCACGACGAGCTGTCACAAGAGCTTCCCGTCATTGCGTTCTATCTCTACGCCGCGGCGGGCGGCACTGACTACAACGACCGAACGCTTCATGACATCCTGGCGCTGCCCGGCGTCATCGGGATCAAGGTCGCGACCCTCGATTCGGTCATGACCTTTCAACGCATCGCGGCGGTCATGCGGGAGCATCCGGACAAGCTGCTGATCACGGGCGAAGATCGATTCCTCGGCTACTCGTTAATGATGGGGGCGCGCGCGGCGCTGATCGGGATGGCCGCGGCGCTTACCGATATCCAGGCGAAGCTGCTCGAGGCGAAAAAGAACGAGGACAACAACGCCTTTCTACGCCTCACCACGCAGTTAGACGCCTTCGGGGCGGTGACGTTTACCGCGCCCGTGGAGGGCTATATCCGCCGCATGCTCTGGGCGCTCGCGGCAGACGGTGTGATCCCTGACGTGACGTATGAAGATCCTTGGGGTCCGACGCTGCCCCCGGCCGACCGGGACGCGGTGCGGCGGGCCGTCCGCGAGATACGCGGTAACCGTTGAAACGTCGCTCGTTCCTAGCGTCATGCGCGGCCGTTGCGCTCGGAGCGAGAGATGAGGGAGCTCGCGTTCGCATGACTAAGAAGCCACATGTCGTGGTGGTCGGAGCAGGAGCGTTCGGTGGGTGGACCGCGTTGTTTCTGCGGCGACAGGGCGCGCGCGTAACACTGCTCGACGCCTGGGGTCCCGGGAATGCGCGCGCCAGCTCCGGGGGCGAGACTCGCGTCATTCGCGCGACGTATGGATCGCGCATGGTCTACACGCAAATGGCCGTGCGCGCGCTGACGTTGTGGAAGGAGCACGAACGGCGCTGGAACCGCCCGCTGTTCCACGGTATCGGCGTGCTGTGGCTGGTGGAGAGCGATGAGCAGTATGAAAAAGCCGCGCTGCCGATTCTGCGCGACGCAAAGGTGCGCTTTGAAGAGCTGACGGGGCCCGAGGTCGTCCGTCGCTGGCCGCAAATCAATTGCGATCGCGTGCGGTGGGCGATCTTCGAGCCTGACGGCGGCTATCTCACGGCGCGGCGCGCTTGCGCCACAGTGCTCGACGGTTTTCTCGCCGAGGGCGGCGAGTACCGGCAGCTCGCCGTGCGCCAGCCGGCGCCAAGTGGCGGCCAACTTTCTAGCGTGACGTTATCAGACGGCGGTCGGCTGGCGGCAGACCAATTCGTCTTTGCCTCTGGGCCGTGGCTGGGCGCTCTCTTTCCGGACGTAATCGGCGAGCGCATCCAGGCCACACGCCAGGAGGTGTTCTTCTTCGGCACACCGCCGGGGGATCAGCGTTTCACGGAAACAGCGCTGCCCGTCTGGGCCGACCACGGCACCACGTTCATGTACGGGATTCCGGGCAACGAATGGCGCGGGTTCAAGGTCGCAGACGATACGCGCGGGCCAATCATCGATCCGACGACCGAATCGCGAGTGCCGAGGCCCGAGGCCCTCAAGACCGCCCAGGACTACATCGCCTATCGATTCCCCGCACTGAAAGACGCGCCGCTGCTCGAGGCGCGCGTGTGCCAGTACGAACAGTCCCCCGACGAGCACTTCATCATCGATCGCCATCCCGGCGCGGCCAATGCTTGGCTCGTGGGCGGCGGGTCGGGACATGGCTTCAAACACGGCCCGGCAGTGGGAGAGCTCGTGGCGCGTCTCGTCCTGAACGACGCCGCACCGGATGAGCAATTCCAACTCTCGCGCTTCGCTCGCTAAAGACTTCGAGCGGTTCAAGCGGGACCTGCCGCGCGACTTCGCGGCGCACGTCCGCGACACCTACAGGATCGATCTGTCCGGGCGCTACCTCGGCGAGTCGCTCCCCCATCCCATCGGCAAGGGCTCGGGGCAGCTCTCGCTCAACACGGGGCAGCTCGAGACCGACGCGGACGCCGGACTCGCGTTTGCAGTGCTGAAGACCGTGATCGCGCAGGATGGCGAGGGCTCGCAATCGATGGCGGCTTGGGCGATTCACGAGACGAGAATGAAAGTGGAGCGCAGGAGCGGCGGGTGGACGGTGACGTGGAAGGGCAGGGGGTGGGATCGGTCGTTCGAAGACTACCTGGCCTTGGTGCGCGCCGGTCGAGACCTCGCACGCGCCGGTCGGCTGCTCGCCGTGCCGTCGGTGAAGTACCACCTCCCCCGGCTGCATGAGCCCTTTCGATTCGAGGAATACGCGTTTACCACCCGTGCGCTCGCGCACGCGTGGGACGCATCGCCCTTGCTGCTCGAGAAAGACTTCTCACCGACGCTGGCCGGCGACCCATTGTCGGATGAGAAGCAGCAGATCCTGAGGTGGCTGAAGGAGGTTCCGTCATGCATTCGCGATCACGCGACGGTGCGCCTTGCGCTGAAGTTGATGAACGCCCGCTTCGACGATGGTTTTCAGCGTGAAATGATGGAAGCCGCGTCGGGCGCCGATGCACTCGTCGTGTTCAACCGGCTATTCGATCCCGAGCGTGGTGTCGCGTACGGGGGACCCGACTTAAGTGATCGCAATCTTCGGGTGCTGGACACGTACCGCCCCTTACCGCCACCTACCGCTGCCTACCGTCTCTGCGGCACCGGAAACATTTCGAGTGGCCGTCTCATTGTCGAGTACGCCCGTCGTGGGTGCTCCGCGGTCCAGCTCCATACCTTTTTTCAGCTCCCGCTCGAGGCGTATCCGGCAACCCATGGATCGCGCACCCAGCGCGCGTTGCATGCGCTCGTCTTCGAGCCCCGCGATGGCCTCATCGCGGTCCTGCTGGAGCGCGAAGCCGCAGGGTCCCTCGCGCGCCGCGGCGGAGAGCTGCACTTCCTCGATCTCCTTCCCGATGCGTATCGCTCGCGCTGAGCTCTTCGAGCTGACGCTGCCGCTCGTCGAGCCCTTCGTGATCTCGGGCGGAACCATTGCAGAACGACGCTCGCTGATCGTCGTTCTGCGCGACGACGCGGGCAACGTGGGCTACGGGGAGTCGCCGCCGTTTGAGCTGCCCTTCTATTCGGAGGAGACACTCGCTGGCGCGCGCGACATGATCGCGCGTGTGCTCTTGCCTCGCGTGGTGGGCCGGGAGTTCGACGTGCCCGCGCCGGCCGCGGTGGACGCGGTGCTGCGCGACGGTGTGCGTGGCAATTGGTTCGCGCGCGCGGCGATCGAAACCGCGGTATGGGATCTCGAAGCACAGCGCCGCAACACCGGGCTCGCAGCACTGCTCGGAGAAGCGCTCGATGTCGAGCCGGCCGGCACCGTTGCCTGCGGTGTCGCGCTCGGTATCCCGCCGGAGCGCCGGGCCGACATGCTCACGCGCTGGGTGTACGACGCAGCGCAACGCGGGTACAGGCGCGTCAAGATCAAAGTCGCGCCAGGCTGGGACGCCGAGGCCGTCGCGGCCGCGCGCGAGGGGATGGCGGGAACGTCCCTGCCACTCACCGTCGATGCGAACGGCGCGTACGAGTGGCCCCGCGACGAAGCCGCTCTGCGCGCGCTGGACGATGCCGGCCTCCTCTACATCGAACAACCGCTGCATCCCGACGACGTTGTTGGTCACGCCCGTCTCGCAAAGATCTTACACACGCCTGTGTGCCTGGACGAAACGTTGCGCGACGCTCGCGCGGCGCGTCAGATCATCGCGCTCGACGGACCGAAGGTCTGGAACATCAAGGTTCATCGCGTGGGCGGGCTCAGCGAGGTCTGCCGGATCTACCGCGCTGCCTTGGAGTACGGGGCTCAGCTCTGGGCTGGGACGATGCCCGAATCCGGCATCGGATCGCAAGCGGCCCTCGCTGCTGCTGCGCTGCCGCTGTTCGTCTATCCCTCGGACCTGGAGCCCTCGGCCCGGTGGTTTGGCCGCAACGGTGACGTCATCAAGCTCACGATGGGCGGGGATGGGCGTATGGTCGTTCCTCAACAATCGTGCGGCAGGCTGCTCGATCCAACCCGTTTCCGGCTCTTGACCGTGCCAGTAATATTGGCGCGATGATAAAGCCCACCACGGATTATTGGGCCGGGCATCTCTACATGAGCCCCCGGCAGCGCCCCAAACCGGATCAGCCGGTTCGCGACCTTCCCGCCCGGGCCGCGCAGCGGTTCAAGAAAGCGCGTGAGGAGTTGCGCAGTTTGCGCCATGTCACCGAGCAAGTTGTCTATCTCGGCATGACCTGGAAGTGGGTCTGGATGTACGAAGTCGGCGGGCGCAAACTCGGCTATCTGCATCCGATGCAGTCGGGTGTGAGCGGCACGTTCGTGTTGTCCGGGTTCGAAGAGCAGGAAATCAGCGCCACGAACGGATTGCCGCGCCTCATTAAGCAAGCGGTCCGCGACGGCGCGTTGCGCGACGGCGTCCGGCATTGCTGGATGGAGTTTGCCGATCTCGACGCCGTACAGGCATTCGCCGACGTCGTTCGACTGAAATACCAATTATTGGCGAGACCCGAATAGCAGGGGCGCGAACGCGAACAGTAGGGGCGCAACATGCTGCGCCCCTACTTGTGCCGCGTTCCGTTTCAGAGATACATTCGGTGGCCTTCGGATAGGCAGTCGTCCCACACCGAAACCGAACTACTGATTAGCCGACAGAGGCCATCTGCGTTCAGCTGCGGTCGTGGTGTTGATGCTCGCCCTCCCGCCTGCGGTCGTGTACGGCCTGCAGGCCCCAACGGCTTCCCCGCGTTCCCAAGCACCGATCGTCACCGATAGCGGCAGCCTGAAAGGTCCTCGCCAGCCGATTTTCTTTCGACACGACGTGCATGCCGGGGACTACCAGGTCCCCTGCATGTACTGCCACTACTCGGTCGCGGTCTCGAGCGAGCCCGGCATTCCTTCGCTGCAGACGTGCATGGGGTGCCACCTGTACGTCGCGGGAGGCACGCGGGCTGGCGTGAAAGGAGACACGGCGGCGGCGCGCGCCGAGCGCGAGCAGGTGCAGCTGCTGCGCACCAGTTCGCGCGAGCGCAAACCGCCAGAGTGGACGCGCATTTACGCCGTCCCCGGATTCGTGCGCTTCCCGCACATGCGGCATATCAAAGCGCTCGGCACCGAATCGTGTGTGACCTGTCACGGCGACGTGCAGCAGATGGCCCAGGTCAATCAGGTATCGACGCTCAGCATGGGGTGGTGCGTCCGCTGTCACGTTGAACGGAAAGTGACGCGCGATTGCAGCATCTGTCACTACTGACATGACTGACGCCATCAATCGCCGCCGGTTTCTGAAGGTGCTCGGCGTCACCGGCACCGGTGCCGCGGCGGTCTCGGCCTGCGGGATTGGACCCGAGCCCACGGAAAAACTGATTTCCTACCTGGTCCAACCTGAGGACCAGATTCCCGGCACCGCCACGTACTACGCGACGACCTGCCGTGAGTGCGCGGCCGGCTGCGGCATGCGGGTGCGCATCCGTGAGGGCCGCGCCGTCAAAATCGAGGGCAATCCCGAGTCGCCGATCAATCGCGGGCGGCTGTGCGCGCGCGGCCAGGCGGCGCTGCAAGGGCTATACAATCCCGATCGCATCCCGCACCCGATGGTGCGCAACGCGAACGGCACGTTCGAGGCGATCGACTGGGAGGGGGCGATCACGCGGCTCCGCGCCGAGGTCACTGTGTCGCGCGGGAAGGGGATCGTCTTCATCACAGGGGCTGAGGTCTCATCGTTCGGCGATCTCGTCGACGAGTGGGTGCGGCAGATTGGCGGTCGGCGGCTCAGCTACGAGGCGTTCAACTTCGACGCGCTGCGTGCCGGTAATCGCCTGGCGTTCGGAACGGCCTCGCTACCGTCCTACGACTTTGCCAACGCGAAGTATGTGCTCTCGTTTGGCGCCGATTTCATGGACACCTGGATCTCCCCCGTCGAGTTTCAGAACGGATTCACGGAAGCGCACGCGTTTGAGGGCGGTCGTGGCGCCTCGATGGCCAAGTTTGTCTACGTCGGCCCTCGTCTCTCGCTCACGGGCATGAACGCCGACGAGTGGATCGCCGCCCGTCCGGGGACTGAGGGAACCCTCGCCCTGGCCATGGCGCAGGTCATCGTCGCGCGCCATCTCGCGCGCTTACCCGCCGATGCGAGTCGTCTGGTCGGCTTGCTGTCCGGGTATGCGCCCAGCGCCGTGGCGGACGCGATCGGGATCGAGCAGAACACCATCGTGCGGCTCGCCCGCGAGTTCGCGAGCTCAGGCGGAGGGCTGGCTGTCGCCGGAGGTATGGCGACCCAGTATGCGAACGGCGCGGCGACAGTCGCCGCTGTCAATATCCTCAACTACGTCGCCGGCGCGGTCGGGCCTCTCGTCAAGTTCGGCGCCGACATGGCGATTGGCACAGCGAATACGTTCGCCGATTTCGCCGCCCTGACATCCGACATGGCGGATGGGCGTGTGGCGCTGCTCCTGGTGCACGGAGCGAATCCTGCGCACTCGCTCCCGGGTGCCTTTCAGCAGGCGCTCGGCAAGGTCGCGTACAAGGTGAGCTTCTCGTCTTACATGGATGAGACGGCGGCCGCTTGCGACTTGATCCTGCCCGATCATCACCCGCTCGAACAATGGGGCGACACCCGACCACGCGCCGGCATCACAGCGCTCCAACAGCCCGTTGTGCAGCCTGTCTTCGACACACGCCAGACGGGGGATGTGGTCCTCCGCCTCGCGGGACGGAGCGGCACCTTCAAGGACTACGTCCAGGGCAAATGGCGGGCACTCCAACCGCGTGGCCGCACGCCGGCTGCCGCCGCCCCTCCCGATCAGTTCGTGTTCGACGCTTTGGCGAGGGGAGGCGTTTACGGCGAGGCGCCGACCCGGGCCGTGCGGTTAGCAACCGATCTGTCCGCCGTTGCTCCGAGTCTCGCCGGCGAGGAAACAGGGCCCGAGGATC
Organism: Gemmatimonadales bacterium; assembly: GCA_035251445.1. Classification (GTDB taxonomy): domain Bacteria; phylum Gemmatimonadota; class Gemmatimonadetes; order Gemmatimonadales; family GWC2-71-9; genus 20CM-2-65-7. The sequence continues at coordinate 138,236 of DATFEG010000070.1, forward strand.
AGACGGTCGTCGTTTTCCCCCATGCGGTACTCCACGATGGCCGCGGCGCCAACAAACCCTGGCTGCAGGAGCTGCCCGATCCGGTTTCGAAGATCGCCTGGCACAGCTGGGTCGAGGTGCATCCGGATACGGCGGCGAAATGGGGACTCGCGACCGGCGACTTCCTGCTGCTCAAGTCACCCTTTGGCGCGCAGAAATTCCCCGCGTGGCTGACGCGCTCCATTCGTCCTGATGTGCTCGCGGTGCCGACGGGGCAGGGACACACGGCATATGGCCGGTACGCGCAGGGTCGTTCCGCCAACGCGTTCGAGCTGCTGGGGCCGCAGGTCAACGGGTACGGTGGTCGCACGTTTGTCGTGCGCGCCAGCGCCACCAAGACCGGCGAGCATCGCCGGATCGTCACCACCGAAGGGAGCCCACGCGAACGTGGCCGCGGCATGGTCGAAGTGCTGGGCGTCGCGCGGGCTAGATCCCTGCGGCCCGGTCAGGCGCCCTTCCATCACGAAGAGACGCCGGAATACGCGGCCGAGGCCGTCGAGTGGTGGGCCGAGCGGCAGTATGAGAAAACCGAGCTTGGCGATTATCGAGGCGAGCAACCGAGGTGGGGTCTCGCGATCGACCTGTCGAAATGCACGGGTTGCTCGGCGTGCGTGACGGCGTGTTATGCCGAAAACAACATCGCGACCGTCGGCGAGGACCTGATGGAGCGCGGGCGCGAGATGTCGTGGCTGCGGCTCGAGCGGTACTGGCTCACCGATGAGGATGGCGAACCCCACGGAGCCGTCAATTCACCGATGCTGTGCCAGCAATGCGGCAACGCGCCGTGCGAGCCGGTCTGCCCCGTGTTCGCCGCGTACCACACACCGGACGGCCTGAACGCTCAGGTCTACAACCGCTGCGTCGGCACGCGCTACTGCTCCAATAACTGTCCCTACAAGGTTCGCTATTTCAACTGGTACAACTTTGCGGAGCGAGACGGCCAGTTCGAAGCGTGGCCCGAACCGCTGTCGATGCTGCTCAATCCCGACGTCACGGTTCGCGAGAAGGGCGTGATGGAGAAATGCACGTTCTGCGTCCAGCGCATTCGTGGTGCGCAGAATCAGGCGCGGCTCGAGAACCGCACGGTGCGTGACGGCGACATCGTCACGGCGTGCCAGCAGACGTGCCCGTCGGACGCGATCGTGTTCGGCGATCTCAATGACCGCCGCTCGCGGGTCTCGCGGCTCGCTGGCGATCCGCGCGGCTACCACGTGCTCGCCGGTCTGAATACCAAACCCGCGATCACCTATCTCGCGCGCGTCGTCGCCCAGGAAACCGCCGCGCCTGGGCCCGCCAGTCATGACTGAGCACGCGACGGGGCCGTCCCGCGTGACCTACGACTACGTCACGCGGACGATCGCGCGGACGCTGGGCGGCCCGACCCGCGGCTACTTCCTGCTGCTGGGCGCCTCGGTGGCCCTGCTGGCGATCGGCATCATCACGCTCCTGTACCTGCTGCGCTACGGCCTCGGGCTCGCGGGCTACGCGCATCCGGTGTACTGGGCGGTCTACATCACCTGCTTCGTCTTCTGGGTGGGCATTGCGCACTCCGGGACGCTGATCTCCGCCATTCTGTTTCTCTTCCGTTCCGGGTGGCGCACGGCGGTGTACCGCACCGCCGAAGCGATGACGGTGTTCGCGGTCATGACGGCGGGCCTGTTTCCGCTCATTCACATCGGGCGGCAGTGGTACTTCTACTGGTTGATTCCGTACCCCAACGAGCGCGGCCTCTGGCCGAACTTCAAGTCGCCGCTCATCTGGGATGAGTTCGCGATCGGCACCTACTTCACGGTGTCGACCGTGTTCCTGATCATGGGCCTGATTCCCGACGTCGCAGCGGTGCGCGATCTCGCGACGGGCTGGCGCAGGAAGCTGTATTCGCTGGCCTCGATCGGGTGGACCGGTACGAATGAGCAGTGGCGTCACTACAGCAAGGGCTACCTCTACCTGGCGGCGCTCGCCACTCCGCTCGTGCTGTCGGTACACAGCGTCGTGTCGTGGGATTTCGCCATGTCGATCGTGCCCGGATGGCACGCGACGATCTTCGCTCCCTACTTCGTCGCGGGCGCGATCTACTCGGGCTGCGCGATGGTCATCACACTGCTGACGCCCATCCGCAAGCTGTTCGGCCTCGAAGAGCTGATCACGGTTTCACACTACGAAAACCTGGCGAAGCTCTGCCTCCTGACAGGCTCGATCGTCGGTTACGCGTACGTGTGCGAGTACTTCATCGCGTGGTTCAGCGGCAACCCCAACGAGCGCGCGGCGTTCTGGTATCGCGCCTTCGGCCCATATTGGTGGGCGACGTGGACGATGATCATTTGCAACGCGTTCCTGCCGCTCTTGCTGTGGGTCAAGAAGATTCGCACGAACATCACCGCGCTGTTCGTGATCTCGATCTTCGTCAACATCGGGATGTGGTTCGAGCGCTACGTCATCATCGTGGTGTCGCTGGCCGGGGAGCCGTACGCGCCATGGGCGAATGCGGTCTACAACCCCACGTGGGCCGACTGGGGCATCATGGCCGGCAGCTTCGGCTGGTTTTTCATGTGGTTCCTCTTGTTCGTGAAGAACTTCCCGGCCGTGTCGATTTCAGAGGTGAAGGAAGTGCTCGCGCCGCCCAAGCGGCAAGCGGCGCGGCAGGCAGCGCATCGGTCATGAGTCAGCTTCGCATGCCGCTCCCAGGCCCGCTGCGCGAGATCTTCCATCCACCGCCGACCCCGGGCGTGCTGGGTGTGTTCTCGCACCTCGACGCGACGCTCGAAGCGATCAAGAAGCTGCGCGCGGCTGATCACACCGACTTCACGGTTTACTCCCCAATCCCGCGGCATGAGATCGAGGACGCCCTTGGCCAGCCGGTGAGCCCGGTTCGCATGTTCACGCTGATCGGGGGCATCGCCGGGTGTTCCGTTGGTGCGTGGCTGACCCTGTGGATGTCGGGCGACTGGCCGATCAACGTCGGCGGCAAGCCGATCGGAGCGATCCCGCCGTACGTCGTCATCATTTTCGAAATGACGATCCTGTTCGGCGCGTTGTCGACGATCCTCGGGATCCTGTTGAACTCGATGTTCGCGGCGCGCCGACTGGGGACGATCCAGTATGACCCCCGCTTCACCAACGACAAGTTCGGCATCTTCGTCCCCACAGAATCGGATAAAGCGGGCAGTGTCGAGGCGTTACTGCGCGGTGCAGGCGCGGACGAGGTGCGCCGTGGGTAAGCGCACGATCCTCATCAGCGCGCTCGCGCTGCTCTGCGGGTGTAATCCCGACACTGTCGTGCACAAGGTCGGCTGGTTCTCCACCATGCGCCACCAGCGCAACATCAAGCCATACGCCCGGCCGATCCCGCCTGTCGACGGTACCGTGCCGGTGTCGGGCGGCGAGCTGCCGCTCACCCGCGCCACCGCCGACCGGCTGACCAATCCGCGTACGCGCACGGCCGAGTCGCTCAATCGCGGGCAATGGGTCTACGAGACCTATTGCCAGGTATGTCATGGCCAGACGGGGCGGGGCGACGGCCCCGTCGCACTGGGCGGCGGGGGACCCCTGCCCGGCGTCTCGTCCCTCGTCGATCCCACGCGCCCGCGTATGAGCGACGGGATGATCTACGGCATGATCGTCGACGCGCAGCGTATGGGCCGCGGCCTGATGCCGCGATATGGCGACAAGATCCGCGGCAACGACCGCTGGGACGTCGTGAATTACGTGCGCAGCATGCAGCTGAATGCGCGAGGCACTCGGTGAGCGCCGCGGCTGCGTCCATCAGCCGGTCCGAGCTTGCCCAGAAGGCGCGCTCGGCTCCCCTTGCGCGGTTCGCCTTGGCCGGCGGTCTGGCCGCGATCCTCGGCGGCATCGTGCTGGTGATGGGATTGTTGAGCGCTCATCCGGAGCGGACGTGGTGGGCATACGCGGCGAACTTCGTGTTCTGGGCCGGGGTGGCGCAGGGGATGGTCGTATTTGCCGCAACGCAAAAACTCGCGAAGGGGCACTGGTCGGGCGTTGTGATCCGTTTCGCCGAGGCGGGCGTGGCGTTCACGAGCGTCACCGTCGTCCTGTTCATCGGTCTCATCATCGGACGCGATCACATCTTTACGTGGCTGCATGAGACGAGGCCGGAGATCGGCGGCTGGCTCACCACACGCTGGTTCTTCATTCGAAATGGACTGATTCTCACGGCGCTGTCGTGGCTCTCATGGCGTTTTGTCCGTCACGATACGGCGCCCGATGTGCGCGAGCTGGAGTCGGGCAAGCCGGTCGACCGCAAGGACGACGCGCCGCGCATCGCGCGCGAGGCCGCGATCCTGATCCTCGCTTATGCGTTCGGCTACTCGCTGCTCGGCTACGATCTGATCATGGCGCTGTCGACCAAGTGGGTCAGCAACCTGTTCGGCGCGTTTTACTTCATGGGGAGTTTCCTCGCCGCGCTCATGATGCTGGCGATTCTGGCGATCCTGTTGCGCGGCGCGATGGGTCTGGGGTCGGCCTACAGCTCCCGCCAGCAGCACGATCTGGGCAAGTTGTGCTTCGGCTTCACGGTGTTTTGGGCGTATCTGATGTGGTCGCAGTACCTGGTGATCTGGTACGGCAACCTGCCCGAGGAGACGTACTTCATTTTCTACCGGCTCACCGGCGCCTGGCGTCCCATCGGCATCCTGGTCTTCCTGCTCGTGTTTGTGGTTCCTTTCATCGGCTTGCTCGGTGTGAAACCGAAGAAGTTTGCGCCCACCATGGTGGGATTTGCGATCGTAAGCCTCGTCGGGATCTGGCTGGAGCGCTATCTCGAGGTCGTGCCGGCGATCAACCATGGCGCCGGGCCCGCCATCGGGCTTCCCGAGGTCGGTACGACGCTTTTCTTTGGTGGACTGTTCTTCCTCTCGTGGGCGGGGTTCGCCAGCAGGTACCCGATCATTTCGCCACGCCTGGCCGCCGACGCCCTAGAGCGGGAGCACCACTAAAACCAGCCGTCTCCAGTACAACAGCAGCCCCCCGATCAGTTTTCGGAACCCGGTGTACGAGTAGCGCGTTGGCTTGTTAACTCCAACCCGGGGGCCCTATGACGATGGCACGTTTGGCAGCTGTGATGGTTGCGGTCGGCGTTTTTGCGGCTTGCAGCGACTCGACGGGCAGTGGTGGCAATTCCACCAATATCACAGTAGGCAACAATTTTTTTAGTCCGACACCCAACACGGTGCCGGTAGGGCAGGTTACGTTCACCTGGGCAACGCCATCCAATGGGCACAACGTGATATGGTTGACCGGCCCGGCCCCGCTGCCGGCGAATGCCGCAACCAAAACGTCTGGGACCCATCAAGCAACGCTCCAGGCCGGGACCTACACATACCACTGCAGCCTCCACAGTGGGATGGACGGCACGATCACAGCTCAGTAGGTATCGGTCATCGGCTATCAGCGGTCGGCCCCCGGGGAGTAACCACCGGGAGTGCGTGTTCAACCCTACGTTGACACCCCATGTCCGATCATTGTCAGCCGGCGGCGCGCGTATGTTTGAAGCATGAACATCTGGCGCGCCGCGGCTGACTTGGCGAGGACCGGCACGCAAGCAGCCCTCGCGACGGTGGCGCGAGTGCGCGGCTCGACGCCCGTGCCGGCGGGCACGAAGATGCTCGTCGGCGAGCACGGACGATTGCTCGGCTCGGTCGGCGGCGGCTGCGTCGAAGCGGATGTGATTGGCGCGGCGTTGGACGCGCAGGCCCATCACCGGCCCGCGCTCGTGACCCACCACTTGAACGCCGATCTCGCCGGTGATCTCGGCCTCTCGTGCGGCGGCACCGTCGAGATCTTCGTCGAGCCTCTCGTAGCGAGTGCGGCGTACGTGCGCGTCCTCGAGACGGCCGCGACGGCCGAGTCAGGATTGGTCCGCACCGCGACCGATTGGAGCAATGGTCCGGTGAAGACGTTTGAGCCGCTGTCACGCGTCGCGTCCACCGCAGCAGCGACGCTCACCGCCGACGGGCGTTTCATGGAGGAGCGGCTCATGGCTGCGCCGCGCGTGTTTGTGTTCGGCGCTGGACACGTCGGGACCGCGATCGCGAACGCCGCTGCGGCAGCCGGTTTCCGCGTGCTCGTCGTCGACGATCGCGCCGAATATGCCGACCCGGCGCGCTTTCCAAATGGAACGGCGGTCATGACCGGCGATGTCGAAGCCGCGCTCGCGCGCTATTCGCTGACCGCCGCCGACGCTGTGGTCATCGCCACGCGGGGTCATCGCAACGACGCCGTCATACTCGAGCGGGTGGCGACGTCGCCCGCAGGCTACGTCGGTCTGCTTGGTAGCAAACGGAAGAAGGCCGTCGTGACCAAAGGCCTGACCGCCACCGGCGTGCCGGCGAAGAGTTTGCACCGCGTGCGCGTCCCGGTGGGGCTCGCGATCGGCGCGGTCACGCCGGAAGAAATCGCGGTCAGTGTCGTTGCCGAGCTGATTGCCTGGAGGCGTGGGGCAGGCGACTAGGGCAGTGGCTGCACCTGATCGAGGAGCTTGTTGAGCGAATCTGCCGTAAGCGGCCCCGCGATTTCGACGCGCAGTCTTCCCACATAGCGAGCCAGTCGATCATAGCGAGCCAGTCGATCGGCCGGTGCAATCTCCCGCTCCTGCTGGCGATAGTAGGATTGGGCGGGCCCCGAGGAATCCATCCCGCTCTGGCGCTGGAAGATCTGAATTGTCGTTGCCGAATCGATTCTTTGCTCGACTACTACCGTGCCGTCGTGAGCCGGGCTGCGACGGATCTGCCGCGCCAGGCCCGGCAGGCCGACGGGCTCCGTGCCGAGCAGCGAGCGCGCTGCGCCGCGGCTGATGATCGGCCAGCTGGTGGTGGTAGCGCGGCCGCGCAGCTCCGCCACTTCTCGTGATGCGACACCGCCCACAATCAGCGCATTCGCCCATAGCGAATCCTTGGCTTGTGACGGCGTGGGTGCCGCTGGTGCGGCATCGCGGGCTCCGGCCGCCGGCGTTGTCGGTGGACGGCTAGCGCCCAGCGCGGCGGCTTGCTCCTGTCGCTGCGCGTCCCGTGGGGCCAACGAATCCGCCACCCTCTGGTGCGCCACGCGTTCTGTTTCCTCCGCCTTCAATCCCGTGGACTCCGCGGTGGCCACAGTGACGTTGGACGATGGTGCAGAGGCAGGCCGTGGAGCTCTCTGCGCCTGGCGGCGCACGGGCGCGGTTTCCAGCTTCGCCTCGTCTTGCTGCGGTTCCACGCGATCATACAGCGCGATCTCACTGGGCTCCACGACAGAGTTCGCGGGCTCCGTAGCCGGCTGGCGCAGATAGTAGCCGACACCCAGCGCGAGGGCGATCGATGCCGCCCAGGCCACCGGCATCCGAACGTGCCATGGTGACCGCTTCCGCGAGCGCGGAACGCCCAACTGCTCGAACGGCGGCGCCGGCCGGTCAGCGGGACGAGCAGCTCCCAGCAGGGCGCTCGCCCGCTCGAGCAACGCTCGTTCCTCGGCGAGCGTCGCGCGGCAGCTTGCGCATTCGGCGAGATGAGCGTCCACCGTCTTGCGCTCGGTGGATGGCAGCTCGCCGTCGAGATAGGCGTGCAGCGCCCCCTCATCCACGTGCGGCATGCTGATCTCCTTCGAGTCCTGAATCATAAGCTTCTACCAATCTCCGGCGTGCTCGCGCCAGTGTAGTTCCGATGGCGCCGCGTGCTAATTCTGTCTGTGCGGCAATCTCGTCATACGACAATCCGGCATCCCACAGCAGCAATGCCTCGCGGTCTCGCGGCGTGAGCTGGTCCAGCGCCTCCCGGACTCGCGCGCGCTGTGCGTCCGCGTCGATTTCATCTTCCGGCGCGCTATGCACGGCGTCGGGCTCACTCTTGAGCAACGTCAGGTGCCGTTTCTCTCGCGCCGCCCGGCGGGCTTCGTCCCGCGCCATGTTTGCGGCCACGACGAACAGCCAGCCGCGTGCGTTTTCGGGCTTGTGCACCACAGCTCGGGCAAATGCCTCCTGCGCCAAATCCGCCGCGCGCTCGGCATCCCATACCTTGCGATACAGGAAGCGCACGAGCGCTGGATACGTGCTTCGGTAGACTTCGGCGATGTCGTCGGGCATAATTTGACGTGCGGCGTGTCGCGTGAAGAGCGTGCGGCGTGCTACACGCCGCACGCCACACGCCGCCCGTGCTTATCCGCGAAAGTCCCTCACCAACCGCTCCAATTCGCCAGGGTTCCACCGTGTTTTGCCGCTCGTTCCGATCTTGATGCTGGCGCGACGCCCGGCCACCAGGACGGCGGGCTCGAGAGCAGCTGGCTCACGCAGGTCCGGCAGCGCCTTGAGCAGCGCGAAGTACGCGTCGGTGTAGGGTACGACTGTGACGACCCGCAGCGAATCGCCGTGGTTCAGATCGGTCCATGTGCTGTCGCGCATGATAAACAGCCGGCCGCCGATACGCTGTGTCGGGCTGATGCCAGACCGTGCACGCAGCACGGCATCAAACCGAGACTGGTCTTCGGCCGCAGTCACCACCACCTCCTGGAGTTGGGCGGCGTTTGCCATCGATCGATCCTTTTGGGCCCGCCCCACTGAGCTCGCGCCAGCTTGATCAATGGGCGCGGCCGCTGGCATCGCCCCCAGGCTGTCTGCTTCGCGACGCGCGGCAAGGTTCGGTTCCTGCACCAAGTAAGCCGTGTACTCCGTCAGAATGCCATAGCGGAGCGCGAGCTGTTTAAGTGCATCGAGCGTTTCGCGCGCCTGTCCCCGCAGCCGTATCTCGCGCGATAGAGCGCCCGCCTTGCGGGACGCCCACAGCTGTTCGATGTAACGCGCCTGATCATCAGCGGGATCGGCAAACCTCGTCGTGAACTCCTCCTGCCGCCCATTGCGGTTACCGCGCACCGTGACGGACTGCTCCGTGCTCCGTGCTCCCCGATAACGTCCAAAGACCACCAATTCATCACCGGCAAACAGGTCCGGTAGACTTGAGGGCTGCAGATCGTACAGTTCGCCCGCGCCTGCGCTGAGCGCCAGGTCGGTGAGCACGGGGCTGGCGATCTTGTTGGACAACGAACCGACTGCGCGCTCGATGTTCTCACCAGGCCGGACATATTCGGTCGTCCCGCGCGCCCGTTCGGAAAGCCGATCGAGCAGATACGTATTCACATCATCCCCTACACCGAACGCGAAGACGCGGAACCGGCCACGCCCCTGTTCGGCGCGTTCTGCGATGCGTTCAGGATCCGTTTCACCCGTGCTGGCCTGTCCGTCCGTCAGGAAGACCACCACACCCAGTGACTGCTCAGCCGGCGGTGCCGTGAACGCTTCCGCGAGTGCACCGGCGATGTTCGTGCCGCCTTCTGCCTGTAAGCTGCGGATCCAGCTCGTGGCGTCGCGACGACTATCCGCCGTAACCGCCGTCCACTCCTGCGCGTAGCGGCGCACGCCGCCGGAGAACGCGACCAGCCGGAACCGATCGCCCTCGCGCAGCGAGCCGAGTAGCTGAATGAGCGCACCCCTGGCTTGCTCCATCTTTGCACCGGACATCGATCCTGATACGTCGATTACCGCCACGAGGTCGCGACGCACGGGGGCCGCGTTCGTGGCGGCACCGGGGGCGAGGAGCAGCATGAAATAGCCATCCTCACCGGCGGGATGATGAGGCACGAGCGACAGACCGATCAGTCCGCGCGCGAGGGGCACCAGTAACTCGAAATCGGCCCCCCCCGAGCTCGCGTTGTCGCCCAGCGTGATGTCGATCTGGTTGTCGCGTCGGTTGATCTGCACCTGATGCGTGGGCGAGAACGGATCACCGAAACGCCCGGCGCTATCGAGTTGCAGGCGGAAGCTGCGCGGCGCTGTTTGCCGGTTGCGATCGCCCACGTAGCGGAAGCGCCAGGCATCGCCGGCGCGGTCGAGCAATTGTGTGTATCGGAGTGTGATCTTGCGGGTCTCACCCGGATTGATCGGGAAGACGCTCGCGCGGATCAGCCCATATCCGGCGAGTTCGATCAGCGCGGGGTCACGCTTCCGTCTCACGATGGCCTCGTAAATCGCGCGGGCCTGTGTGGCATCCATTGCCTCGCCCCGCAGTTCCTGATCGCCTTGCCAGAGCGAATAGCTCGAGAAGACGGCTTCTCCGGGAAGGGGGAAATGGTAAATCCCTTCGTCTATCACGGAGCCGTTGTTCTGGAACCACTCTTCGACCGTCACGCGTGCCACGCGTCCCGATACGTTGACCTGGACCGCGCTGCGGAGACGCTCGATCCGTCCCATGACGTTGGGTGGAATCGGACGAACAGGGGGATCGATCCAACCCTGGCCGGAGAGGGTGGAGGAAATGGCGCATAGGAGAACGGCGACTCCCAGCACGGGCGACGTACGCATGGCTACACCTGGTTAGGGACGCCATGAGAGACGGCAGGCCCGGCGGGAATTGCACAACGTGACCTAGGCTACATGATCGCGCACTGATTGGGCCCGGATTCGAGGGTCTCGGCGTCGGCATCAGAGACCTCGGCCAGGCCAAGGTTTACTTCCTTAATAGTTCGGTAGGCGTCTGGAAAGGTGGTGCTATGGTCCGCGATCCACTGCAGGAATGTCGCCTGCTCCTGGATGGCCACAGGGGTGTTTGTCGCGGCCACGACGTCGAAACGGGCTGCCACGGCCCGGTCGGCGCGCCGCTCGCTTTCGCCGGCATAGTGGGCAGGCAGGATGAGAAAATCCCCGGGCCAGGAGCTGCGCACGCGCTCCAGACTCTGCCACAGGAGCTGTGCCCATGTTTCCGCTCGGCCGGCGAGATCCGGCCGGCCGATTGACTGCACGAAGAGAAAATCGCCGGTCAGCGCGATGCCTTCGTCGGCGATGAGCGCGATGCTCCCGAGTGTGTGGCCGGGTACGTGAACGGCGCGCAATGTGGCTCGCCCGAACACGATGGTATCGCCGTCACTCAGCGGTTGGAACGCGAGTTTCCCTGGACGCCCGTCGTATGGAGAAATCGCGTCCTCCGGGTGGAGGAAGTAGGGAACCTTCCACTGCGCCGCCGCGGCGCGCGCGCCGCTGAGGTAATCGGCGTGCATATGCGTGTCGACGACAGCCGCCGGCGTCGCTCCGACTTCGTTGAACAGGGACTCGTAGCGGGCGAGATGGCGGCCGGGATCGACGAGCACGGCATCTCCATCACTGACGAGTATGTAGCTGAGCGCACCCTTTCCGATTCGGTCGAACTGAATGACATGTGAGAGAGACGGTGTAGGGGACAGTCGCCGGA
>DATFEG010000084.1:0-45412 GCA_035251445.1 Gemmatimonadales bacterium
CGCCGAGCGGGCTGAGGCGCTGGTGGGGGAGGCGGAGCTCGCGGAAAAAGCGCTCTCGGCCCGAGAGGAGCAGGTGAGACAGCTCAGCGATGCGGTGAAGGCCCAAGGATTCTCCGAGCAGAAGTTTCAGGCGGCGCGCGAACGCCATGATCGCGCGGCGCACGCCCTGCGCGCCGCCGAGCTCGCGGTAGCGGAGTCACGGGGCGAGCTCGTGGCGGCCGAAACAGCAGTGCGGGAAACCGACCGCCGCGCTGCGGAGCGCGCCGCGCGCGAGAAGACGATCGCCGAGCGTAAGATCGAGCTGCGGCTGCACAATGAGCTGGACCGCGCGTTCTCGGATCTGCGAGCCGAGCTGAACGCGGCGATGCGGCCCGAGATCGGCGCGCTGGCATCCGGTTTCCTCGCGGACTTGACCGATGCGCGCTACGACGAAGTAGACCTCGATGAAGACTATCGCGTCGTCGTGCTGGACGAGGGCGTGCCGAAACCGGTGATCTCCGGTGGGGAAGAAGACATCGCGAATCTGGTGCTGCGCCTGGCGATCTCGCAGATGATCGCCGAGCGCGCGGGACAGCCGTTGTCACTCCTCGTGCTCGACGAGATCTTCGGCTCGCTCGATGAATCACGGCGCCAGCATGTGCTGTCGTTGCTGCGCCGGCTCGGGGATCGCTTCCCCCAGGTCATCCTCATCACGCACATTGAACAGGTGCGCGATGGACTGGACCGTGTAATTCGGGTTTCGTACGACGCCACGACGGGGTCGAGCGTCGTCCGCGACGATACCGCTACTTTGGGACCGCCCGATGCGAGCGTGGCTGCCTGACACGCGGATAACGGGGCCGGAGCGCGCCACGGAGCGCGATATCGAGTCGCTGAATCGCGTCTTTGCGGAGGCGTTCACCGACCGCTATCGCCGCGACGGGCTCATCGGCGTCCGTGTGCCCCAGCTGAATCCGCTCGTGTGGCGCTACGCGCTGCTCGATGCGGGCGAAGGCGCCATGGTCTGGCGCGATGAGCGCAGCGACATCGCGGCGTTCAATGTGGCCCATCAGGCGGGCCGCGAAGGGTGGATGGGACCGCTCGCGGTGCGCCCGGACCGGCAGGGCACGGGCGTCGGGAAAACCATCGTGCATACGGCGGCCGACTGGCTGATCGACCGCGGGGTCACCACGCTCGGACTCGAAACCATGCCCCGCACGCCAGAGAACATCGGGTTTTACGCGCGGCTCGGCTTCATTCCCGGTTATCTCACGATCACACTCACCAACGAGATCGCGACGCGCGGCCATCCAGCGCCGGCGCTTCTGTCGCACCGCTCGGCCGCTGAACGCGAGGCGGTGATGGACGCGGCACGCGAGTTGCTGAATGAGCTGGTGCCGGGGATCGATTTCTCCCGGGAGGTCCTGCTCACCGCCGAGCTCGGGCTCGGTGATACGTCGCTGGTCGAAGGCAACAGGGGGATCGACGCGCTCGCCGTGTGGCATTCGGCGCCGCTCGCCGACAGCCGGGCGCGGGACGAAGTGCGGGTGCTGAAGCTCGGCGCGCGCGATGAGGCGTCATTTGACGCGGCGATCAGTGCCGTGGAGGCGGCCGCGGCCAAGGCCGGCATCCGCCGCATCGCCATTCGCTGCCAGAGCCGGTACGGCGACGCGTTCCGACGACTGATCGCGCGGGGATACCGGGTCCGCTGGACCGATCTGCGCATGACGTACGAGGGCTACGCGGAGCAGCATGCAACGCGTGGTGTGGTGTTTTCGAACTGGGAAATCTAGGAGCGGAAGAAACTACCGAGCTACGAAACGAATCGAGGGGCGCCCACGAGCACCCGCCGGGCGAACAGAATCACCGCTCCGGCGTACAGAAGGTGAATGGTGCCGCTGGGAACGTGGAACACAAACAACAGCAGCAGCCAAATGAACAGCATCACGACAGCGACCAGGAATGTGAGATTCAGGGCGATTGACCTTTCCGATCCGTAACCTATTCTAGTATGCAGGAGCGGGGAGTCAAATTATTGAGCCAACAGGCTCGATAGTGGACCCAGATACTGCGGCCCATGTCACGCCCCCTCGATTGGGGAAGACAGAATTCGTGGTGAGGGACCAGTCATTACTCTCGGGCTTCAATAATCCTCTCCGTTCCTTCTGTAGCCGACCGGCCGGCCTGCGTTATGCAGCGCCGGCCGATCGTTTTTCCCCTCGCGGTTTCGTCATCGATTCCCAGAAGTACTTCGGCGCGAGCAAGGCCCGGCGCTGGATCACGAATCCGACGAGCAAGATCACAATCCACAGTGCGTACGCGAGACTGACCTCCTCGCGCAGGTGTGGGGCGAGGAATTGGACCAGCCACAAGATGAACAGTGCGGTCGCGTCGAACCAGTCGAACTCCATGTTGGCGAGCACCACGATTCCCAGCGTCGTCTGGAGCAGCGTCAATATGATCTCGAGCCGCTGCTCCGCGTCGAAATGAAATGCCGCCCAGGTCCCGGTGTGGTGATAATGCGAATACCCGTACACGAGCGGGATCATGGCCGCGAGGATCGTCCACTGATTGATGTTGCTCGAGACCATGTTCATCAGCGCCATCGGAGCGTGCGTGACGCGCCGCGCCCAGAGAAACGCCGAGACCTTTTCGGGGAACTCGGAGAGGAACGGCGCGACCCACTGGACCAGGACGAACTGACTCACGCCCAGCATCGCCGCGAGCGCGAGCATCGATTCCAGAAACGGGTGCGCGGTCACATACAGCAGATAGCCGCCCGCGCCGAGCAGGCCGCCGATGGCCGCGTGCCGGCGCCAGCCCCGCTGGCGATAGGCCCACTGCGAGATGCGCGGAGCGTCGCTGATCTGCTCGACGTCGTGCGGCGGATGCCGCAGCAGCGCCCAGAGGTAGGCGACGTACAGGAGCACCAGGATAATGGCGTCGACCCAGGTGATCGTCTGCTTGACGATGATGATGATGAAGTACAGCAGGGGCGGCAGCAGCCCGACGACCTCCGTCGCGTGCTCCTTGTGCAGCTGGATGGCCGGCGCGCGGTCGCCGCGGCGCCGGCCGAAGAACGCGAAAACGAAATAGATCATCGGCCAGCCGAGCCCGAGCAGCAGGCGGATCGCGCCGGTCAGGTTCGCAATGGCGAGGTGCGAGCGCTCCGGGTTCTCGCCGGCCTCCCACGCGATGACGGCTTCGACCGCGAACTCGGGAAGTGTCTGCAGCCACGCCAGGATCGCGAGCGCCAGGCCCTGCGAAATCATGAACTGCGCGGCTTCCGCGCCCCACGCCACCAGAAATGCCGAGAGCAGGATGCTCGGGAAGGTCCACAGCGCAGAGAGGGCGGAGCCTCCCGCCTGCGTTACCCACGCAAGTAGCTTTAGGAATCGCACGGAGGTCCAAAGTTACCATGGCACGTGACAAAATGAAGTCCGCGAGCCTGCACAGTTTCCACGAGACGCACACCGAGCCGACGACGGTGGGCATCCCGTTTCAAACGCTCGTGCACGAGATCCTGGAGCAGCTCGGCGAGGATCCGACACGCGAAGGGCTGCGACAAACGCCGGCGCGCGTGGAAGCCTCGCTCAAGTGGTTGACGCGTGGCTACGGCATGAACGTCGACGAGGTGATCGGCGACGCGCTGTTCGAGGAGGAGCACGAGAGCATGATCTGCGTGCGCGACATCGAGATCTACTCGATGTGCGAGCACCACATGCTGCCGTTCTTCGGGCGGGCGCATGTGGCGTATCTCCCGAACGGTCGGATCGTCGGACTCTCCAAAATCCCGCGAGTGGTGGAAGTGTTCGCGCGCCGCCTCCAGGTACAGGAGCGGCTCACCGACCAGGTCGCGGAGGCCCTGTGCGGGGTCCTGAAGCCGCTGGGCGTCGGTGTCGTGATCGAAGCGTACCACCTCTGCATGATGATGCGCGGCGTCGAGAAACAGAACTCCAAAACGGTGACCAGCTCGCTCCGCGGCGCGTTCCGGGACGACGCCAAGACGCGCGACGAATTCCTGAGGCTCGTGCACGGCGGCAACTTCTCGCTGTGAAGATTGCGCTCGTGACGGGCGCATCGCGTGGCATCGGGCTCGCCGTGGCGGACGCGCTGCGGGCCGCCGGGATGCATGTCGTCCGGTTGGCGCGCAGCGTGCGCGACGCGACGGCGGAGCGACGCACCGACATCGCGTGTGATGTCACCGATCCCGCCAGTGTCGAGCGTGCCGTCACGCGCGTCGAGCGGGAGCTGGGCGTACCCGACGTCATCGTGAATAACGCCGGCGTCTTTTTCATCAAGTCGCTCGCGGAGACCACGTACGAGGACTTCACGACCACCCTGGCGACCAACCTCACGGCGGCGTTTCTCATCACGCACGCGCTGGTGCCGAAGATGGTGCGTCGCGGCAGCGGCCATGTCGTCACCATCGGGTCGATCTCCGATTACATCGCCTTCTCCGGATCGACCGCCTACGCCGCCAGCAAGTTCGGATTGCGTGGCATGCACGAAGTGATCCGGCAGGAGACCGCGAAGACCGGTGTGCGCACGACGCTCGTTTCGCCCGGCCCCGTCGATACGGATATCTGGACCGCCGTCGATCCGGATTCCAAGCCCGGCTTCACCAAGCGCAAAGACATGATGCGGGCCGAGGATGTGGCCGCCGCGGTGGTGTACGCGGTAACCCAGCCCGCGCACGTGGCAGTGACCGAGATCCGCTTGCTGCCAGCGATCTACACACCCAGGGGATGACGCACGGCCTCGAATGCACATCGAGCTGACCGAGATGCTGCGCTGCCCCGAGCCCCATCGAGAGGAGATGCTCGTGCTCTCGACCGGCGAGATCCGGGACCGCATGGTGCGGTCCGGGCTGATCGGCTGCCCGGTCTGTCACAAGGAGTACCCGATCTCGCGCGGGATCGTGAACTTCCGGCGCAGCCAGGAGCGCGTCGCGAGCGACAAGCCGTCCGGGTCCCGGCCCCCTTACAACCCCCCGTCACCGCTGCCGTCCGCCGATGCCGCCGAGCTGCAGGCGCTGCTCGAGCTGTCGGGACCCGGCGGGTACGTCGTGCTGATCGGCTCTGCCGTGCGCCAGGCGCCTCGGCTCAGCGGCCTCCTGGAGGGCATCCATTTCGTCGGCGTCAACGCGCCCCTCGAAATGGAAGAACAGCCGACGCTTTCGTTGGTTTACGCGAACGAGCGTGTGCCGCTGCGCAGCGCCGTCGCGCGTGGCGTCGTCGTGGGGGCCGATCTCGCCAGCTCGCCGTGGCTCGTCGAAGCGCATCGGGTGCTGCTGCCCGGTCGCCGGTTCGTGGTCGAAAACGAAGAGCCCGAACTGCCGATCGGGCTCGTGAAGATGGCGGCGGAACGCGGACTCTGGGTGGGCGAGAAGCGCTAGTTTCGCTCGATCACGGCTGCCAGTGCGTCGTCGGCGGCATACGCGGCATCGATCTGGGTCTTGTAGTTCCGTTCGACCACTCGCCGCTTCACTTTCAGCGTGGGCGTGAGCTCGCCTGACTCGATCGTGAAGTCGCTTTCCAGCAGAACCACTTTTTTCGGCGTCTCGAACTTGGCGAGGTCGTGCAGCGACCCCATCACCTCGCGCTCCACCTTTGCCTTCACGTCCGCCAGCTCGAGCAGCTGGGCGCGCGTGCCGTAGCTCAAGCCTCGCTCGCGCGCCCAACGCTCCAGGTTCTCGAAGTTCGGCACCACGAGCATGATCGGGAACTTGCGGCGGTCGCCATAGAGCATGGCATTGGCGACGAACGTGCTGCGTTTGACCATTCCTTCGATGGGCTGCGGTGCGATGAACTTCCCGCCAGCGGTCTTCAGCAATTCTTTCTTGCGGTCCGTGATTTTGAGATAGCCGTCCGAATCGAGCACGCCGATGTCGCCGGTCAGCAGCCAGCCTTCCGGGTTGATCGTCTCGCGGGTGGCCTCGGGCAGCTTGTAGTAGCCCTGCATGATATTCGGCCCACGCGCCAGGATTTCGCCGTCGCTTGCGATCTTCAGCTCGACGCCGGGAATCGCGCGGCCGACCGTGCCGAGTTTGATCCCGTCGAGCGGATTGAGCGTGAGCACCGGTGACGACTCGGTCAGGCCGTAGCCTTCGATGACGGGGAGCCCGGCGCTGTAAAAAAACTTCGCGATGTCTGCGGACAGCGGGGCCGCGCCCGAGACGAAGAAGCGGATCCGTCCCCCGGTTCTGGCCCGAAGCTTTGAAAACACGAGCCGGTCCGCAAGCTTCTTCTTGATCGCCAGGGCGCCGGGGACGGGAACGCCGGCGAGCGACAACGTCGCCCACTGTTCTCCGGCACGCTTGGCCCAGAAGAAGATCGAGCGCTTGATGGCGCTGCCGGACAGTGCGTTCTCCAGCACCCGCGCGTAGACCTTCTCGTACAACCGCGGGACCGACAGCACGACCGTCGGTTTTACCTCTTGCAGGTTGGCCGCGACGGTATCGAACGATTCGGCGTAGTTGATGATCACACCCGCCTGGAACAGGGTATAGTCCACCATCCGCTCGTAGCTGTGCGACAGCGGCAACATCGAAAGACACTCGTCTCCGCCGCCGATGGGGATGATTTGCAGGCAGGCTTGCACGTTCGACCAGATATTGTAGTGCGTCAGCATCACGCCCTTGGGATCGCCGGTGGTGCCCGACGTATAGATAAGCGTCGCGAGGTCGTCCGGTTGCGCGCTCAGCGCCTCGTGCCTCCAGTCGGGATAACGGCCGGCGGCCCCCCGGCCCCGGCCCTCGAGCTCCGCCAGGGACATTGCCGCGGGGGGGGAGCGCAACGCCGCGGCCCCTGCGTCGAAGACGATGACGTGCCGCAGGTGGGGGAGCGAGCCTTTGACCTGCAGCACCTTTTCAAGCTGCGCGGCGGTCGAGCAGAACACCGCGACGGATTCCGAGTCCTTCAGGATGTATTCGGTCTGTTTCGCGGTGAGCGTCGGATAAATGGGGACATCAGCGGCGCGCGTGGCCAGGCAGGCGTAATCGGCGAGGGCCCACTCGGGGCGGTTCTCGGAAATGATCGCGACCGTGTTGCCCGGAGCGACGCCAAGCTCGCGCAGGCCGAGCGAAATCGCCTGAACGCGATCCAGCGCCTCACGGTGTGTCATCGCGACCCAGGCGCCTCCCACTTTCGACCGGAACGCCGCTGGGAGGCCGGCATGTCGATCCACAGTAGTGAAAAAGAGCTGGGTCAGCGTTCCCTTTTTCATGGGAGATACTTCACGACGAATTTCACCGGACTGTAGAGAATGGGCGTTCCGTCGGGTCGGCTCACGCTCGCGAGAACGATAATCGAGTCGGGAAGAGAACTGGCCGGGTCGAGCCGCACGCGCGTTGCGGCGACCCCGGTACCGTTGCTCAGAACCGTATCGTTTGGCACGAATGTGAACAGCGGACCGCTCGCCGGAAACGCCGTCGCCGTGAATATCACTCGGCGCCCGACCGCGGCCGACGGAGTCGCGAACAGTTGCACGCGCAGCGAGTCCGATAGCGAGTCCGCCGCGACGATGACGGTGTCCAGCGTCGGACCAAGCGGCAGCACCGAATCGAGATGCGCGACCACTGTTACCCGGATCGGATTCGACCGCAGCAGCTCCACGAGCGCCTGCAAGTCGCCCGATCCTACCGCCTTCCCCTCTGTTGCGCCCGTGGTGGTGTCGATCAGCCGAATTGCGGTGGTGTCGAGCGCGACCCAGACGATGTCGGCCCCGACTGAGTCGCCGTGGCCGTTCAACGCGCGGGCGGTTGGCACCAGCGTATCGCCGACCTCGACCTGCCCGCCGTAGGGGAGGCCGATGTCAAGCGCGATCACCTGGTCGAGGTTGGTACTCACTTTGCACGCGACCACTACGAGCACTGCAAGCAGGACCGTCCGTATCAGCGGCTGCCTGTCCTCTCTTCGGGCGCGCTCGCCGGTGTGCCCGCGCGGAGATCGTGCAGTGCCTGCGTGGCGTGCTCGATCCACTTCTGAGCGTCCGGTCCCCTTGGCGGGTGCTGCAGAAACGTCTTCAAGTGCTGCGCGGCGCCGTCCGGGTCGCCGCGCTGCAACAGCAAAAACGCGAGCCCGTAGTGCGCGCCCGCGAGCGAGCCGTCCAGTTCGAGCGCGCGGCGGTAGTGCCGAATCGCTTCATCAAAGCGGTGCGTCTTGGTGAACGCAATCGCCATGTTCTGCAGGATGCGCGCATCGTTGGGATGATCGCGCAGGGCGAGCCGATAGGACGTGAGCGCGGCCTCGTAATCCCCCTGACGCTCGAGGGCTAACGCTTCATTGAGATAATCGAGACGTTGGGGCGTGAGATCGTCGCCCCCCTCCGATGAGCCGAACAAGCGGCGCCAGAAACCCATGCGCCGAAAATAGCTTGCGGTTAAAGACGTTCGCAATGTAGAATCCCCAATGGCCCTCCCGCCCCGACCCACTCCACGTCCGATTGCTGGTCCCCGGCCCAAGAGCAAGGCGGCCCGTCACCGCGGCGTGCTACAGGTGGACTGGCCGCTGTTCGGCGAGCTGTGTCGGGCGCTCGCGCTGAAGGTGTTTCGCGAGTACGACCCGGAGGTGGTGATCGGGATCGCGAAAGCGGGGGTCATCCCAGGCGCCGTGGTGGCGAGCATCCTGCAGCGCGATTTTGCGTCGATCGCGATCACGCCGGAAGGATCGGTCATCGCCGGGCCGCCGCGCCTCGTGACGGGCAAGCGCGTGCTGCTGGTCGATGAGACCTGCGAATCGGGCAGCACGATGAAGCTTGCCCTCGCGGCCGTGCGGGAGCTCAAACCGGCGGAAGTGAAGACGGCGGTCTCGTTCAAAACCGGCCTCTACAAGCCCGATTACTTCGCGCTCGAGAACGAGAACTTCATCATTCTCCCCTGGGACCTGGAAGTCATCGTCAACGGCGAGATCGTCGTGCGCCCGGACTATCGCGACAAGCTGAAGGAAACCAGTTGAAAGATCGTCTCGCCGCTGCCGTCAAGCAGTCCCGCGCCGACTACACAGAAATCCGCGTCGAACGTGCCTGGAGCTCCACCGTCGCGTTCCGCGGGCGGCGCCTCGAGACCGCCACGGTCAGCGAAGATCAGGGCGGATTCGTCCGGGTGCTCAACAAAGGGTGCGGGTGGGGCATCGCGTCGTTCACGTCACTGGACGCGCTGCCTGACATGGTGCGGCGGGCCAACGAGCTGTCGCGCGCCGTGCGCCTCGACGAGCCGATCCGGCTGGCGGAGACCACCCCGCAGCTCGCCGACGCGGCGCTCGACCTCGACGGCGACGTGCGCGGCGTCGCGCTGGCGGACAAGAAAAAGCTGCTCGAGACCTACAACACCGCGATGCTCGCGGTGTCGAACGCGATCGTCGACACACAGGCCAGCTACCAGGACGAAGTGTCCGAAGTCTGGTACGTCAACTCCGAGGGCACGGCGCTCTATCAGGTGCGACCCGAGGTCGTGGTATCGGGCACCGCGATCGCCCGCCGGAACGGAACGATCGAGAAAGGGCTCGAGTCGATCGGGCTGCGCAAAGGATGGCGCAGCGTACAGGAGTTTGGGGAACGCTTCCGCGACACGGCGCAGCGCGCGGTCCATCTGCTCGACGCGCCGCGCGTCCGCGGCGGCTCCTACCCCGTCATCCTCGACAACGAGCTCGCCGGCGTATTCATCCACGAAGCATTTGGGCACTTGTCGGAAGCCGATTTCGTGTACGAGAACCCGCAAGCGCGGGAAATGATGACACTGGGCCGCCGCTTTGGGAAACCGGTGCTGAATGCCGGCGACAACGGCGCGGCGAGCGGCCTCAGGGGAACATTGCCGTACGACGACGAAGGCACGCCGACGCAAGACACGCCGCTGATCCGTGAAGGCATTCTCGTCGGCCGGCTGCACTCGCGCGAAACCGCCGCCAAGCTTGGCGAGCGCCCGACGGGCAATGCGCGGGCCATCTCGTTCCGGCATCCGCCGATCGTGCGGATGACCAACACCTACATCTCGGCTCCCACCGGGGAAGCCGCCGTCGGGTTCCAGGACTTGATCCGCGACATCAAACTCGGCGTTTACGCGTGCGGCGCGTTCGGCGGGCAGACGATGCTCGAGAACTTCTCGTTCACAGCGGCCTGGGGCCACATGATTCGCGACGGCCACGTCGCCGAGCTCGTGAAGGACGTCGTGCTGGCCGGCAATCTGTTTCAGACGCTCGACCGGATCGATCAAATGGCCGGTGATTTCACATGGAACGAGATGGGCGGCGGCTGCGGCAAGGGCGGACAGTTCCCGCTCCCGGTGACTGAAGGGGCTCCGCACGTGCGGATCGAAGAGGCGCTGATCGGAGGCGACGTGTGATCGATCGCCTCCTCGATATCGCGCGTCGCGCCGTCGACGGCGCCGACGCGCTGTGGCGGCGCGGGGAGACGACCGCCGTCGCGTTCGAGTCAGGACGGCTCAAGGCGGCGGGAATCACGGAAGAGTCCGGCATCAACCTGCGCCTCGTCGCCAACGGTCGCATGGGCGTGGTCGGCAGCACATCGGCCACACCGGATTTTGAGGCGCTCGTCGCGCGGGCCCGCGCATCGGCGGAGCTGGGCGAGACGGTCGATCTTGCGTTCCCCCCCAGCTCCCAGCTCCTACCTCCAATTCCCACGTTCTTCGATCGCACGGCCAATGCCGCACTCGACGATTTGATTCGGATGGGCAAGCGACTCGTGGAGCGCCTGGAGCGGCCTGATTGTCAGGTGAACGTGGGCGTGGAACGCGAAGTCGCCCAGACTCTCGTCGGGAACAATAGGGGGGCGCGTGCGGAGTACCGCGCCACGGGCATTGCGGTGACGGCCGACATCACCCGTATCGCCGGCGACGACGTGCTCATGATCTACGATCACTACGTGGGCGCCGACATCCCGACCGAGGCCGATCTCGAGACTCTGGTGCGGTCGATCGAGACCCGGCTCACCGCGGCGCTTACGCTGGTCACACCCCCCGAGGGTGCGCTGCCCGTCGTCTTTACGCCGGCGGGGCTCGGCGCCGTGGTGCTGCCGCTCGAGCAGGCACTGTCGGGTAAGACGGTGCTGCAGGGCAGCTCGCCGCTCGCGGGGAAGATCGGCGAGACGATCTTCGACCAGCGCCTGTCGATCGTCGACGACCCATTGGTGCCGGGACGCTCCGCATCGCGTCCCATCGACGATGAGTGCGTGCCTTCACGCGCGACTGCACTCGTGGAGGGCGGCAGGGTACGGCAATTCGTTTATGATCTCGAGACCGCCGCGCGCGCCAAGACTCAAAGCACCGGCAACGGCCGGCGCGGCGTCTTTGGAAAACCCCGAATCGGGTACACAAACATCGTCTTCCAAGTGTCCGATGCGGGACGCAGTGGCCCGGCGGTACCGATGACGGATATGGGGGGCGGGTTGGTTCGCGATATCGACGATGGCCTGATCGTCGACGACTTGATCGGGGTGGGCCAGGGCAACGTGATCAGCGGCGCCTTCAGCCATCCCGTCGCACTCGCCTATCGCGTACAGCGCGGCGAGGTCACGGGACGCGTGAAGGATGCGGCCGTTGCCGGGAATGTCTACGACTTGCTCAAGAAAATCGGCGGATTCGGATCGGATGGGCGGTGGTTGGGAGCCCGCTGGTCGCCGTCATTGCTTCTCGAAGGGGTGAGCGTCGCTCGTGCGGCGCGGGCCGAGCATCCGGTGGCTCTGTAAGCAGTAACTACTTCAGAGCCTCCTCGTAGCTCCGCCCCGCCGTCATCTCGTTGTACACTCGCTCCAGGACCTCCGGCGTCGCCGAAAGGAATCGGCAGCGCGCATCGCCGCGGCTGCGACATTCGACCTCGAGCACGGCGACCGTCTCTTCCGACAGGCGTCCCAGAAAATCCGCGAGCATTCCCGCCGAGAAAAAGCACATGGGTGACTGGGCGGTGCCGGGATCCGCTTCCGCCCAGTCCGTCGAGTCGAGCGCGAAGGCTCCCGTGCCGACCGGCGTCACGGTAACGCTCCCCCACCCACCACTGGTGAAGAAATCCGCCAACGTCGTGCCTAGCATGTCGGCATCGAGGTCCGCGGGATTGTGCGCCGCCGCAAAACGGCGATAGAGCCCTTCGCCGGCTCTGTAGCCGACTTCCTGGAGAATCGTCACGAGCTGATCGGGGGCATGGACCGCCAGGCTCGCGTGCAATTGCCGCAAGGTGCCGGGAAGCGTCATATCGGACGGCAACTTAGGGTTTGCGGCTCACGCGGCGCAAGAGTTCCGCTTCGTCGATTTGCTCGACGCCGAGAGCCTCAGCCTTGTCGAGCTTCGAACCGGGGTCGGCTCCAACTACCAACGCGGTCGTCTTCTTGGAAAGACCGTCGGACACGTTCCCTCCGGCGGCCTCGATCAGATCACGCGCCTGTTGCCGGGAGAGCGTCGGTAGCGTGCCGGTGAGTACGAATGTCTGGTCCGCGAGCGGGCGGGGCCCAGTGGGTGTCTCCGTCTCGCGCAACGTCAGGCCGGACTTCTCGAGGCTTTTCAACAGGTCCTTGTTCCTCGGATCGGCGAAGAATCCCGCAACGGCATCGGCGATCGCCGGTCCGATCCCGCGCACTTCGCCGACCTCTTGCGCCGACGCGTTGGAGAGCGCCGCCATCGTGCCGAAGTGACGCGCCAGCAGCTTGGCCCCCTGCGCGCCGACGTGGCGGATCCCGAGGCCGAAGAGCAGCGCGGACAGGGGTTGGCGTTTCGAGGCGGCAATCGCGTCCACCAACTGCTGCGCCGATTTCTCCGCGAAGCCTTCCAACGTGAGGAGCTGCATCGGGGTGAGGGTGTACAGGTCGGCGACGTTTGTGATCAACTTGGCGTCGAGCAACGCGCGGACCCGTTCGTAGCCAAGACCACGAATGTCCATGGCGCTGCGACTCGCGAAATGGACGATGCCTTCGAGAATCCGGGACGGGCAGGAAATGTTTGGACAGTAGGTCATCACTTCGTCTTGTGGGTGTTCGACCTGGGCCCCACAGCTGGGACAGCGCTCCGGCATGCGGAACGGTTCGGCGCCCCGTGGGCGGCCCGGAGCCGGTCCCAAGACCTGCGGGATCACCTCGCCCGCGCGCGTGACCTCCACTTCATCGCCCACCCGGATGCCTTTCGCGGCGATCAGCTCTGCGTTGTGCAAGGTCGCGTTTGCAACCGTGACACCGCCGATTTCTACTGGCTCGAGCACCGCATACGGATTGAGTGCTCCGGTGCGACCGACGTTGATGCGGATTTCGAGCAGCTTCGTGACCTGCACTTCGGGCGCAAACTTCCGCGCGATCGCCCAGCGTGGCTCGCGGGTCCCGATCGTTCCCAGCTCCGCGTAGAGCGAGCGCTTGTCGACCTTGACCGCGACGCCATCCGCGCCGTAGTCGAGCTTCGGGAGTAACGCTTCGAGCTTCTTGATTTCCACGTGCGCCTTCGCGAGGTCTTTCACGCGCGTGTGATGCGGTTCAACGGGGAGGCCCCACTTGGGCAGCATCCTGAGCAGCTCGTGTTGTGATTCAATGCCGAGCTTTATGCCCGGCGCCTCGACCTGGAAGGTGAAAACCCGGAGGCCGCGAGCGCGGGTCTTTTTGGGATCGAGCTGTCGCAGCGCGCCAGCGGCTGCGTTGCGTGGATTCGCATACGGCGGCTCGCCCGCTGCTTCGCGCTGTTTATTGGTCTCCGTGAATTGGCTTTTCGGCAGATAGACCTCGCCCCGGACTTCCATCTTTTTCGGCCAGCCCTTGCCCTGCAGGCGCAAAGGCAGATCGAGGACGGTGCGCAGGTTCGCCGTGACATCCTCACCTTCGCTGCCATTGCCGCGCGTGACTCCGGTGACCAGAACACCGTCCTCGTAGGTGAGGCTCACGGCGGCGCCGTCGATCTTTACCTCGAGCGCATAGCCCGCCTCTTTCACCTCCGGCACCAGGCGGGCGTTGCGCTCCTCCCACTCCTGCAGCTCGGCCTCATTGAAGGCGTTGGCGAGAGACAACATGGGGACGAGATGGCGATGCTTGCGAAACACGCTTGCTGGCTCGCCGCCCACGCGCAGGGTTGGGGAGTCAGACGTCTGGAGTCCAGGGTTCTTGGTTTCGAGATCCTGGAGCTCGCGGAATAGCCGATCGTATTCCGCGTCCGACATCTCCGGTTTGTCGAGGATGTAGTACGCGTAGTTTGCCCGCTCCAGAATCCGCCTCAATTCGGCGGCGCGGGTGGCCGCCTTCACCGTCCCTTGGCTTCTTCCTGAATGACGGCCATCGCGACGCCGACCAGCCGTTCGAGCTCTTCGGCGCTCGCTTTGGGGAGGAGGCTCTCGCCCCAGGCGCCGTCGCGCTGGCCGAAGGTGTCGAGCAGCCGGCGCAAGAACGCCAGCAGGGCCACACGCTCGAGCTCCATGCGCCGCAGTTGCTCGCCCGTTTCGTGCTGGCGCTGAGCGAGACGCTCGTAGCGGTGCGCGTTGCGCAGGCTCTGGGCGGTCAGCGAGGCGACGACCTGAACGAAGCGCACGTCGGCATCGGAGAAGGTGGGGCCGTCGCGGAACGTGCGCAGGAAAATCGCCCCGATTGCCACCGAGCGCCACGTGATCGGCACGACAGTGATCGATTTCACCCGGCGGTTGATCAGCTCGCCCTTCACATGCCGCAGCGACGGATCGTTGGCGGCGTCCGGAATGAACACCGTCTCGCCGCTCTGCATCGCGCGCCTCAGCTCGGGGTAGCGATCGAGATCGACGAGATAGTTGCGAATAGTGGGATCTTCGTACGACGCCACGAGCCGCACCTGCCGTCCGCCCTGTTCGGCCAGGAAAATCGAGCAGCGATCGAGCCCGAACGATTCGCCGAGCTTGCGTGCGATGGACTGCAGAATGTCAATAAAATGTAAGGAACTCGATCCTTCTTTGAGAATCTCGATGACCGCGAGCAGGTGCTTGCGCTCGTGCTCCAGCTCGGCGATGCGCGCGGCAAGACGTTCCGCTTCTGCGTGTGTCAGTGCCGAGTTAATCGTCATGGGTGGATAGTTTGGCTCGGTCACTCCAACGCCGTCAAGCGTATAGATTAGCGCGCATGAATTTGCGCATGGTGTTCGCGCTCATCACGTGCGTCGCTCCACTCGTCGCGCTCGATGCGCAGTCGGCGGCGACTCCCGCCAGTCCGGTTGGCGCGTACCGCCTCGTTCCCGAGCTGCCCGGGATGGGACGCCCGGTCGATACCGCGGCGACGGCGACCCGCCGCCGCGCGCTGCTGCGCCGCATTGGCCGCGGCGCCGTCGTTCTGCCGGCGGCGCGCGAACGCAACATCGAGCGCGACTACGTCCAGGACAACGATTTTCGCCAGGACAACACGTTCTTCTACTTCACGCAGCTCGAAACCGAGGGGGCCTGGCTCGTCATGACGGCGCGCGGGCCGGACTCGCTCGAGACCGTCCTGTTCCTGCCGGCGCGCCTGCCGGGGCAGGAGCGCTGGACCGGCCTGCGGCTCGGCCCCGACAGCTCGGCAGTGCGGCTTTCAGGCATCGCGAAAGTATTGCCCACCGATTCACTCGACAGCCGTTTGACGCGGCTGAGGTTCTCGAACGCGCCCGTCTATCTCCCGCTGAGGCCGTCCGCCCGCGACGAGCGGCGCATCAACGACATCGTGTTCTCCGGGGCGGACGTGCGCAATGTGCTGCCGCTGGTCGACTCGATGCGCGTAGTGAAGGACGCGGACGAGATCGGGCGGCTGCGCCACGCCATCGATATCAGCGTGGCCGGACATGTTGCCGCGATGCGGTCGGCGCGGCCCGGAATGTACGAATACGAATTGGAGGCTGCGCTCGAGGCCGGATTTCGCAGCAATGGCGCCGATCGCCTCGGCTACCCGTCGATCGTCGGCAGTGGTCCAAACTCTACCACGCTGCACTACGACGTGAATCGGCGCCGCACCGAGAGCGGCGATCTCGTGCTCATCGACGCCGGCGCCGAATGGGGACAATACACGGCCGACGTGACCCGCACGTTCCCCGTGAATGGCAAGTTCACGCCCAGACAGAAGGCGATCTATGACCTCGTGCTGGGCGCGCAGCAGGCGGCGTTCGATTCAGTCCGACCCGGTATCACGCTGTGGCAGCTCGACGCGATCGCACGCCGCTACATGCGCGAGCACTCCGGCACGCTATGCGGTGAGAAGACCTGCGATGATCGCGAGTATTTCAACCACGGGCTGGGCCACCCGATCGGCATGGACGTGCACGATGTCGGTTTCGGGCGGCCGCTCGAGCCCGGCATGGTCCTGACCCTGGAGCCGGGCATCTATCTGCAGGCCGAGCGCCTGGGCGTGCGCATCGAGGACGACGTGCTCGTAACCGCTGCGGGTGGAGAATGGCTATCGGCGGGCGCGCCGCGCACGACGGACGCGATCGAACGGCTGATGGCGGGAAGGAGCCGATAAGAACGTTTCTCTACGGCTTCTCGTCTTTCTCGTTCTTGATGTCTTCGAGCAGCGCCGCCGCATCCTCCTTGTTCTGCGGGTCGAGAATATCGTAGTTGGGCAGCGTCGGGATCACCTGGAGCTGCTCGCGCGCTTTGGAATACTGGCCGAGGTCGACGAAGACTTCCGCGAGCTCGAGCCGGTGGTAGATGTGCCGTGGATTGATCGCCACGGCGCGTTCCAAATGGCTCACGGCGTCAGGCCAGTTCGCCTTCGACATGAACCCGCCGCCGAACAGCGTTTTCGCAAAGAACCGCTGTATGCTGGACAACCGCTTCACTTCGGCGTTCCACGCGCCCAGCACGTGATGCGCGTTGTCATGCTCGGGATTGATGGCGACGGCGCGCGCGGCTTCATCGTAGATGACCTTGGCGTAGCGCACGCGTTCCTTGCTGCCTTTCGTGCGCGACAGGCGGCCCAGGACCATCGCTAACACGTAATGCCCATCGGCCTGCGTTGAATCGGCGCGAATCGCCCGCTCCGCATAGGTTCGCCCCACTAAATACAGGCTGTCCCGGCGCTGCTTGAGAGAATCGACATTGTCCTGTATTTGTTTGGCAACGTCGGCGGTCGCCTGCGCGGCCTTCCAATTTGCTTCGTAGCTCGCCGAGTCGGCCGCGAGGGCTGCCTCATAGTGGCGCAGCGCGACGTCGGGGTGCAGCGCACCGGCGCTGTCACCCGCGGCGATGTGCGCCGCGACCGCACTACCGGGGGATTCAGTCGCGTGTTGTGCGGCGAGGCTTGTCGGGCCGCACAGCGCGGCGACGAGAGCAATGGAAAGGCGCATGAGGCAATGATCGTCGGGCCCCTGATCGAGCGCAAGCGCGACGGCGCTGCCCTGAGTCCGGAGGAATGGTCGGCCATCGTCGCCGAATACACCACGGGCCACATTCCCGACTACCAGATCGCCGCGCTGCTCATGGCGGTATTCCTGCGCGGCCTCGAGCGGCAGGAGCTCGCCGCGTTGACGGATGCGATGCTTGCGTCGGGTGACCGCCTCTCGTTCGACGGCTTCAAAACCCCCGTCATCGACAAGCACTCGACGGGCGGCGTCGGAGACAAGGTATCGCTCGTTCTGGCGCCTCTCGTTGCGGCGTGCGGCGTCGCGGTGCCCATGATGTCGGGCCGGGGGCTGGGCCACACCGGCGGCACGCTCGACAAGCTCGAGGCGATTCCCGGCTTCCGCACCGATCTTTCGCTCGCGGAAACCCGGGCGCAGGTGCAGCGGCTCGGCTGCGCGCTGATCGGCCAAACCGCCGAGATCGCGCCCGCCGATCGGAAGCTGTACGCGCTGCGCGACGTCACGGCGACGGTCGAATCGATTCCGCTCATCTCCGCCAGCATCATGTCCAAGAAGCTTGCCGAAGGTCTGTCAGGACTCGTGCTCGACGTCAAGAACGGCAGCGGCGCGTTCCTCCCGGAGGTGGAGCGCGGGCTCGAGCTTGCCAAGACCATGATCGCGTTGGGCGAGGATCGCGGCTGCCCTACCATCGCGTTGATCACGGCGATGGACCGCCCACTCGGCCGCGCGTGCGGGAATGTTCTTGAAACGGAGGAAGCGATCCTGGCGCTGCGCGGGGAAGGCCCGCCTGATCTGCTCGAGGTGACCTACGCCCTGGGCGTCGAGATGCTGCTGCAGGGCGGCATCGAAAAGAACACGAAGAAAGCGCGCAAAAAGCTGGAAACGGCGATCGAGTCGGGACTCGCGGCCGAAAAATTCGAGCAGGTCATCGAAGCGCAGGGCGGGAACCCCAAAGTCGTCGAAGATCCATCGGTGTTGCCACAGGCCCAGGCCGTCGAGGTCTACGCGGCAGCGCGCACCGGCGTGGTGCAGCGCGTCGAGCCGCGGACGATCGGTCGCGCGATTATCGCATTGGGCGGCGGTCGCCGCACCGTCGACGAGGTGATCGATCCCACCGTAGGGTTCGTGATTACCGCGAAACCGGGGGATAAGGTGCTTGAAGGAGAGCCCATCGCGTCGGTGTTCGCCAAGGACGCCGACGGCATTCGGACGGGCTTTGAGGCGTTGAACCAGGCGATTGTGGTGGGCGACAAGCTGACGCACAAACCGCTGCGCCTGGTCTCACACCGCGTCACGCGATCGGGGGTGGAGGAGCTGGGCTAAAGATCAGACGTCGAGGTTCTTGACGAACTTCGCGTTTTCCTCGATGAACTTGCGGCGCGGCTCCACCTCGTCGCCCATCAGCGTCTCGAACAGCTGTGACGCTTCAAGCGCGTCTTCCATCGTCACCTTGAGCAGCGTGCGCTTGGCCGGATCCATCGTGGTGTCGCGCAGCTGGTCGGGGTTCATTTCGCCGAGCCCTTTGTAGCGGCTCACGTTGATCGCGGACTTGCTTTCGGCGCCGTTCGTCAGCCGCTTGATGTAGCCGTCGCGCTCTTTCTCGTCGAAGGCGTAGAACTCTTCCTTACCCTTGGAAACGCGGTACAGCGGCGGCTGCGCGATGTAGATATAGCCGGCGTCGATCAGCTGCTTCATCTCCTTGTAGAAGAAGGTGAGCAGCAGCGTCCGGATGTGGGCGCCGTCCACGTCGGCATCCGTCATGATGATGATCTTGTGGTACCGCGCCTCGTCTACCTTGAAGTCCTCGCCGACGCCGGTGCCGATCGCCGTGATCATCGTCCGGATTTCTTCATTCGACAGAATCTTGTCGATGCGCGCCTTCTGCACGTTGAGGATCTTGCCGCGCAGCGGCAGGATCGCCTGATAGCTGCGGTCGCGCCCCATCTTGGCCGAGCCACCCGCGGAATCACCCTCGACCAGGTAGATCTCGCACAATTTCGGATCGGTGAGCGAGCAGTCGGCGAGCTTCCCGGGCAGAAGTCCGGCGTCGAGCCCGCTTTTCTTGCGCACCAGCTCGCGCGCCTTGCGCGCGGCCTCGCGGGCGCGCGCCGCGCTCAACGCCTTCGCGATGATGGACCGTGCCACGCTGGGATTCTTGTCGAAGAATTCGCCCAGCGCCTCGTTGACAACGGTCTTGACGATGCCTTCGACCTCGGAGTTGCCGAGCTTGGTCTTGGTCTGCCCTTCGAACTGCGGCGCCTTGACCTTGACGCTCAGCACGCAGTTCAGCCCTTCGCGCACGTCGTCGCCGGAGAGCGTGAACTCTTCCTTCTTGAGCGCGCCGTCCTGCTTCGCCCATTCGTTGATCGTACGGGTGAGCGCCGACTTGAAGCCGGTGAGGTGCGTGCCGCCTTCGTGGGTGTTGATGTTGTTCACAAAGGTGAACGTGTTTTCGCTGTACTGATCGTCGTACTGCACCGCGCCCTCGACCTCGACGTCTTCCTTCGTCGCCTCGAAGGTGATGGGCTTGGGGTGCAGTGTCTTGCGGTTGCCGACAATCCATTTGACGAATTCAGCCAGCCCGCCCTTGTAGTAGAACTTCTCTTCCTTGACCGAGCCCTTTCGCTCGTCCTTGAGCGTGATCGTGAGCGCTTTGTTCAGGAATGCGAGCTCACGCAGCCGGTTGGCGATCGTGGCGAAATCGAAGCGTGTCTCGGTGAAGATCTTGTCGTCGGGCTTGAACCGAACCATCGTCCCGGTGCCCTTGGCCTTGCCCTCGGCCTCGAGCTTCTTGGTCGTCTCGCCGCGCTCGAACGCCATGTGGTGCCGCTTGCCATCGCGATCCACCCAGACTTCCAGTTTTTCCGACAAGGCGTTGACGACGGACACCCCGACGCCATGCAGTCCACCGGAGACCTTGTAGGTGTTCTTGTCGAACTTGCCGCCGGCGTGCAGCACGGTGAGCGCGACTTCCACGCCCGGTTTCTTCTCGGTCTTGTGGATGTCGACCGGAATCCCGCGGCCGTTGTCGATGACCGTGACGGAATTGTCGGCATGAATCGTTACGGCGATCTCGGTGCAGTAGCCTGCCAGCGCCTCGTCCACGGAGTTGTCGACGACCTCGTAGACGAGGTGATGCAAGCCGCGCGCGGAGACCGCGCCGATGTACATCGCGGGACGGCGCCGCACCGCCTCGAGGCCCTTGAGGACCTGAATCGAGTCGGCCTGGTAGTCGCCGTTGCCTTTTTCCGTCGGGGGCGCCGCAGGTTTCTTCTTCGGCATCAAAGTCCTAACGTGAAAGAAGCCAGCGTATGGTCGCGATGCGGCCCGCGCCGCGTCCCGCGTTGATCCGGGCCATGATTTCGGGCGTCATCAACTGCAGCTCGTTCATCCACGAGCTCGTCGCCACGCGCACGAACAAAACGCCGTCCGGCGTGACGCTTTCGGGGGTCGTAACCGCGGCGATTTGCGGGCCGACCAGACGCGGCCAATCGGGAATCACCTGCGCCTGGCCCACCCGTCGAGCTAAGCCGGTCCGCGTCAGATAGCCGTGCAGCGCTTCCCCGACAGGGACAGGACGGGTCCGTTTGGGGTGGTTGGAGCGGTCGGACACAGGCCTTCAATGTACACGGAAGTCATTGTCCTGTCAACAGTTAAGACAGGGGCGGAAGTTACGGTCCGACCACGACGTACGTGTCGCGCTCGGCCACGAACCCCGCGATATCGCGGGCACGGAAGGTGAGCGGGAGATTCTCACCCTCGTTTCGGCCGGCGTTCACGACGAAGAGCCAGCGTGAGCTGAAGGCCCGGTCAAAGCCGCCATCGTCGCCCTTCTCTACGGTGTCCAAGGCCACCCAAACCGAGTCGAGCCCATCGGGATCACTCACCCGCACCGTGCCTCTGAGGGTGTCGGTGCGGGTGGCGCTGAGCGCTGAGATGTCGTCGATGGTAAAGGTGACGAGCGGCGGCGCCGGACGGTCCCGCTCGGCGAGACAGGCAGCGACCAGCAGCGGAATCAGCGTCCCTGGAATTTGGCGGCGCGCTTTTCGAGAAATGCGGTCGTCCCTTCTTTCATGTCCAAGGTAGCGGCCAGGAGTCCGAAGTGGTTTGCCTCGAGCAACAGGCCTTCGTCGAGACTCATCTCCATGCCCTGATCGATGGCTTCGATCGCCAATCGTACCGCGAGCGGTCCCATCGCGAGAATACCCCGCATCATTTTCTCGGATTCGGCGAGCAAGTCCCCGGCCGGGACGACCTTGTTGACCAGGCCGATGCGGTAGGCTTCCGCCGCGTCGATCATCTCGGCGGTAAGAATGAGCTGCAGGGCGATCCCCTTTCCCACGATTCGGGGGAGCCGCTGTGTCCCACCGTATCCCGGCGCAATTCCGAGCTTCACTTCCGGCTGCCCGAATTTCGCGTTCTCGCCCGCGATTCGAATGTGGCACGCCATGGCGAGCTCGCAGCCGCCCCCGAGTGCAAAGCCGTTGATCGCGGCGATGACGGGCTTGCCGCACGTCTCAAGACGCCGCAGGACCGCTTGCCCGCGCTGCGCGCGCGCCTTGCCGTCGAACGGACCTTGGCGGGACAAGTCCCCGATGTCGGCGCCCGCGACGAACGATTTTGGTCCCGCGCCGGTGAGAATCGCCCCCTTGATCTCGGGATCCGTGGCGATGCGGTCGACCGCGTGGGAAAGCTCCAGCATCACCTGGTCGTTCAGCGCGTTCAGCTTGTCGGGACGGTTCACTGTCACGAACGCGATGCCGTCTTTGATCTCGAACAGGAGGGTCTGGTAGTTCATGGGCAAATCCTACAACGGGGAGTGGGGAGTGGGGAGTGGGGAGTGGGACCATTCGGGTGAACCGGAACGAACCACTCCCCACTCCCCACTCCCCACGTAGCTTAGGCTCGTGCCCATCCAAGCCATCTCGTGGTCGCCCAGCGGCGCCGTTCGCATCATCGACCAGCGCGCCCTCCCCGAAGCGGAGATCACGCGCGACTTGGAGAGCGCCGAGGCCGTAGCCGAGGCGATCCGGACGCTCCAGGTGCGTGGTGCGCCACTGATCGGGATCGCGGCCGCGATGGGGCTCGTAGCCGCCATGCGCGAGGACCGGCCCCTGCCGCGGCCGGCGTTCCTCGGTCGCTTGCAGCAGCGCGTGGCGCTGATCGGTGCGGCCCGGCCGACGGCCGTGAACCTGCGGTGGGCGCTGGACCGCATGCTTCAAACGGCGCAGGCGACGGCGGATGATGGAACGGATCTCTGGGAGCGTCTGCATGCTGAAGCGACGGCCATCTGGGAAGAAGACCGCGCCATGTGCCGGCGAATTGGAGAGCACGGGCTGTCCATTCTGACCGATGGCGCGAATGTCCTGACACACTGTAATACGGGAGCGCTCGCGACGGGTGGAGTCGGGACGGCGCTGGCGCCCATCTATCTGGCCCATGAGCAGGGCCGCCGCGTCCACGTGTACGTCGACGAGACCCGTCCGTTGCTGCAGGGATCGCGCCTCACGGCCTGGGAGCTGTTACACGCGGGGATTTCGTACACCCTGATCACGGACGCGACCGCGGCCTCGCTCATGCGCCAGGCCAAGGTCGACGCGGTACTGGTTGGCGCGGACCGGATTTGCGCCAATGGCGATTTCGCGAACAAGATCGGGACGTACGGGCTCGCGGTCCTCGCACGCCACCATGCAGTGCCGTTCTATTGCGCCGCGCCGTGGTCTACGGTAGACGCGACGCTCGCTGAGGGAGATCTCATTCCCATTGAGCAGCGCGCGCCGGGTGAAGTTACCATGCTCGCTGGTCGGTCCATCGCGCCTGCTGGCACGGGCGCCTTGAATCCCGCGTTCGACGTCACGCCGGCACGTTACGTAACCGGGTTCATTACCGACCGCGGCATTGTACAGCCACCGTTTGCAGACCGTTGATGAAAGAACTCCCACCACCTCCATGAAGCCCATCATTGCCGTTATCGGTGGCAGCACCTGCACCAAAGACGAATTGTCTCTCGCGCTCGAGACTGGTCGATTACTTGCGGCCCGCGGGGCGATCATGGTCGGTCTTCACGATTCCTTCAGGAACGCGATCGAGATACCGCGCGCATCGAGCGCTGAAGAGGCAGTCGCCTGGGCGCTGGAGCGGGCGCAGAAGATGGTGGTATAATTACGTCATGAGAGCGGGAACGAAGTTCGCTATCGGCGCGGTTCTGATCGTCGGTTGCGTTGGCTACCTGATGGCCTCGGGTATCCGCGAGACCGGACAATATTTCCTGACACCCAGCGAGCTCGCGCAGCGCGTATCCACTGACCAGTCGTTCTACGATCTGGGGATGAAAGTGGGCGCGCGGGTGGTGCCCGGCACGGTCGTCAAAGAAACCGCGACGCAGACGCTGCGCTTTCACATCACCGACGGCACCGTCAGCTATCCAGTTGTCTTCAAGGGCCTACCGCCGGACACCTTCACCGATTCCGTCGAAGTCGTTGTCGAAGGGCGACTCGCCAAGGATGGCGTGATCCACGCGACCGATGTGCTGGCAAAGTGCGGGTCGCGGTACGAAGCCGTTCCCAAGGCGTCATGACGCTGCTTGGGCATCTGTCTCTCTGGCTCGCCTTCCTGGTGGGTCTGTGGGGCGCCATCACCGGTTTCGTAGGCAGCGCGCAGCGGCGCGCTGATCTTCAGCAGAGTGCGCGGCACGCCACCTTCGCGCTCTGTGTCGCCCTCATGATCGCGGTGATCGCTCTCGAAGTCGCGATCTTCCGCCACGACTTCAGCGTTGCGTACGTGGCCGGCCGCACCAGCCGGAATCTGCCGACGTTCTATCTCTGGTCGGCGCTCTATTCGGGACAGGAGGGTAGCCTGCTGTTCTGGGCGGCCGTCCTCAGCATCTTCGGCGCCCTGGTGCAGATCCTCACTGGACGACGTCATCGCGTGTATCTCCCGTACGTTGCCGCGGTGACCAGCCTCGTCACCACGTTCTTCGTGACCGTGATGCTGTTCACGGCCAATCCGTTCCAGCGGCTGCCGTTCACGCCGATCGACGGCCAGGGGATGAATCCGCAGCTCCAGAACCCTGGCATGGTCTTCCACCCGCCGATGTTGTACCTCGGCTACATCTCGATCACCATTCCGTTCGCCTTCGCGATCGCCGCGCTGTTGTCGAAGAAGCTCGATACCGAATGGCTGGTCGCTGTGCGGAAATGGACGATCGTATCGTGGCTGTTCTTGGGCATCGGGCTGCTGATCGGCATGTGGTGGGCCTACGTCGAGCTGGGCTGGGGCGGGTACTGGGCCTGGGATCCCGTCGAAAACGCGGCACTGCTGCCGTGGCTCGTCCTGACCGCCTTCCTGCATTCGGTCATGGTGCAGGAAAAGCGCGGCATGCTGAAGAAATGGAACCTCGCGCTCATCCTCGGCGCCTTTGTGCTCTCGATTTTCGGGACGTTCATCACGCGTTCGGGAGTGATCGCGAGCGTGCATTCCTTTACGCAGTCCAATGTCGGCTACTATTTCCTTGTATTCCTTGTCCTCATCACAGTCGGAAGCGCCGTCCTATATGTGACCCGACTCCCGCTGCTCGAAGCGGACGCCAAACTCGAGTCGATGGTGAGCCGTGAGGCGAGCTTCCTCTTCAATAATCTGCTGTTCATCGGGCTCGCCTTTTCGGTGCTGTGGGGGACGCTGTTTCCGATTCTCTCTGAGGCGATTCGGGGCACAAAGATTACGGTGGGTCCGCCCTTCTTTAATCAGGTGAACATTCCGCTCGGACTCGCGCTGCTTCTGCTGACAGGGATCGGTCCGCTCGTTGCGTGGCGGCGGGCGTCAGTCCCGAACGTGCAGCGTCAGTTTGCGGTGCCGGCGACGGCGGGCGGCTTTGTGTTGTTGATCCTCCTCGTCGCCGGAATGCGCGACGTTGGCGCGCTGCTCACTTTCGCCATCGGTGGGTTTGTGCTCGCGACCGTCGTGCAGGAATTCGCCCGCGGCACGCGCGCGCGAGGTCGCCAATATGGCGAGTCTCTGCCGCGTGCGCTCGTAAACCTGTTGTCGCGCAATCGTCGCCGCTACGGCGGCTACATCGTGCATGTCGCGATCGTTCTGCTGTTCGGCGCGTTCGCGGGCATGGCATTCAAGACCGAGACGCAGGCCACGCTGCGTCCGGGCGAGACCGCGACGCTTGCGGGTCCCGACGGACATGTGTACGCGTTCACCCATCTCGGCATATCGCAGTACAACGCGCTGAATCGCCAGGTCACCGCCGCGCTGGTCGACGTGCGGCGCGACGGCTTGCCGATCGGCCGCATGCGCACCGAGAAGCGCCAGCACGTCGATGCGCTGGGGCAGCCCACGTTCGAGCCTTCCACCGAAGTCGGGATCATCAGTGGCCCGCGCCTCGATCTCTATGGAGTGCTCGCCGGACTCGTGGACGGGACCGAACAGGCGGTGTTCCGGTTCACGATCAACCCGCTGGTGTGGTGGGTGTGGTTCGGCGGATTCGTGCTGGTGCTCGGCGGACTCATCGTCCTCTGGCCGGGCGGCGCGCCGGTCGCAGTAAAGGGGCCTCGCCAGGCCGGCTACGCTGTGAAGCTGGAACCGGAACGCGTCGGACAGTCGGACGGTCTGACAGCCTGGCCTCAACGCAACGAAGGAGTCGGACGGAGCGAGCATGCTTAGCCGTCGCGAGTTCCTTGGTGCCCTGGGAACAGGCTTTCTGTCCATTCAGAGCGCTTCGCTGCGCTCCGGGCAGGCCCCTTCGCTGCGCTCAGGGCAGGTTGTCCAACAGCCCGACAGTGTCGGGCGAGTTTACGATCCGAGTCGGGCCGGCCGCCCGCGCGAGCCTACCACGGCTGCCGACAACGACGCCGCGATTCAGGCGATCGAGAAACGGCTCAAGTGCAGTTGTGGTTGCGGGCTGGACATCTACACCTGCCGGACCACCGACTTCACCTGCACCTACAGCCCTGCGCTGCACAAGGAAGTGATCCGGCTTGTCGAGCGGGGGAAAAGCGATCAGCAGATCATCGATGAGTTCGTGGCGCAGTACGGTGAGGCCGTGCTGATGGCGCCGCCGCGGCGCGGATTCAACCTCGCCGGCTATTTCGTGCCGTCGCTCGCGATCATCGTCGCGGCCGTGTTTTTAGTCGTCGTGCTCCGCCGTTGGTCACGCCAATCGCAGGCTGCGACGCTCCCGGCTTCCGGCTCGCCGCTCCCGGCTCCCGGCGCTACGCCTGCCGAGCTCGAACGGCTGCGCCAAGAGCTCGACCGCCTTCCCAGCTAGGCCATTCTTCAAATCCTCGAGCTGACCCTCGGAATCTTGCTGGCGGCGGGAGCCGTCTACTTCGTGTTGCTCCCGATCCTGCGTCCGCCGGTCGAGACCGCGGCCGATCCCATCGTGGACGAAGGCGACGACCCAGACGATGACATGAGTCCGCAGGCCGTTGCGCTGCGCGCGCTCAAGGAGATCGAGTTCGATCGCGCGACCGGGAAGCTGTCCGGTACTGACTATGAGCAGCTGAAGGCGAAGTATACGAGCGAAGCACTGGCGGCGATGCGAGCGGAGCCCGGAGTTAGGAGTCAGGAGCTGGCACGACCAGCTCCTATCTCCAAACTCCCAACTCCAACTTGTCCCGAGCACGGTACTCGCCCCGAACTGGGGGCTCAGTTCTGCTCCGAATGCGGACGCCGGCTCGGACAGGCTCCCGGCTACTGTGTGCGTTGCGGCACAGAACTCGAGGTTGACGCACGCTACTGCAACCGGTGCGGCGCGCGTGTGGCCGCCTAGCCCCTTGCATTTCGAGTAGTCGTTTCCTATCAGTCTCCATCCCAAAATCTGAGGAGCCGGTCGTGAACCGATGGGGGCTGGCGCCGCGACTGCTGGTCGTACTGCTGTTGCTCGCATTGGTGACGTCGACTGCGGATGCGCAGCGGCGATCGCGGCGGCGCGCCATCGCGACGTCACCCGGGCCGCGGTACGGCGGGCACCTCGGCTACAGCTTCGACACCGATGACATGTTGCTGGGCGCGCAGCTCTCCTTGCCGATCGCGACGCAGCTCGATTTCTATCCCAGCTTCGACTACTACTTCGTGGACGGCTCCAGCTCGATCTGGGCCCTGAACTTCGACCTCAAGTTCCGGCCGCAGACGCGCTATCGCATCTGGTATCTCGGCGGCGGGCTCAATCTGCTGCATTCGGGCGGGACCGATACGCACTTGAATCTGCTGACGGGACTCGAGGACCGGCACGGGACGATGCGTCCCTACATCGAGGCGAAATTCATTCTCGGCGACAACACGCTGTTCCAGTTGGTCGGGGGAATCAGTTGGCGCTGAGCTAAAACTCGAACGTCTCCAGCTTCTTGCGGGCGATGTGCAGCGGCACGATCGTGGCCGTTACACACAGCGCGGCGGCAACGCCGAACCACAAAAACATCCACGAGTCGATGACGACCGGCCGGCCTTCGTAGGCCGCCCGGACGTAATGATAGACCGCCTGCCAGAGCGAGACGATCACGCCGGCCAGGAGCGCAATCGTCGTCATCATGAACGCGAGTCCCCCGAACGACGTCGGTATCTGCGCGGCGTTTTCCGTCTCGAATTGCGGGTAGACCGTGCCGAACGCCAGCGCCTGCGCGGCAATCGCGAGCGTCAATCCGGCCATGGTCGTCAGGCCCATGACCATCATGAACGGCGTGACCTCGAGCAGCGCGTTGGTCAGTCCCGTCAGCAGCAATCCCAGGACGAGCAGCGGCAGGGTGCCGACCCAATACTTGGACCACAACAACGCCCGCAGATCGAGTGGCGAGGAACGGAGCAGCCACATCTGGCGCCCCTCGAGCGAGACGGCCGGGAAAATGAAGCGGGCTGCGATGGAGGCCAGGACGAATCCCGCAAGGCCGAGGTTCAGGAACGACACCAGATTGACGTAGAAGAATCCCACCGGCTCGCCGCGCCGCAGCGGCAAAACCTGAATGTTGAATAGATAGACGACGACGAGGACCGCGAGCAGGATCAGCTGGCTCCATTGCGTCGTGTCACGGAAGAACAGCTTGATGTCCTTGATCACGAATTCGCGCTTGGCGACCGGGAGCCACGCGAGCGCCCAGCCGACGGTCCAACGCCACAGGGTGCCCCGGATGAACCGCTCCGCTCCTTCCTGCGCCTTCGTGTATCCCTGGGCATAGAGCGCGCCGTGCAGGGCCGCGCCGAGCGCCACGAAAGCGGCGGCCGTGGTCCACAACAGGACGAGCGGCAACAGGTCGATCTGATTTCGCAGATAGCCCATGATGGCCTGTGATGCCCATTCGCTCGGCAAGAAGGGAGATGTCGGGCCGCCGAGCAGAATCACGAAGTCGAGCAGATTGCGAAATCCTTCGGGCCGGGCGAGCTGCTCGGGCCGAATCATGCGGAACAGCAGAATCACGCCGCCCGCCGCGCCCAGCGCAATGATCGACAGCAGATCGCGCGTGCGGCGCGCCGGAAAGATGTTGACCAGCACCAGCGTTACGGCGCTGCCGACGACTGCGGGCAGTATCAGCATCGGCAGGACGGCGAGAATTGCATACGGAACGAACAGCACGCCGCCTTTGTAGACGACGCCGTAGGCCGCGAGAATCGGCACGGTCATCAGCGCCACCATCCACGAAGAGTGCAGCAGCGTCTCGCTCAATTTCGCGATGTACAGCCGCAGCCAATCCACCGGCGCCGACACGAGCAGATCGAGATCCTTGGCGAGGAAAAAACTCGACAGGGCCGTGATGACATTGGAGAGGACGAGGATGAAGATGAACGACAGCAGGATCAATCCCAGAATCTTGCCTGGGATGAGCGGTCCCAGCTCTTCCACCTTGCGCAGAAACCGCAGGATCAGGAACAACACGCCGAACACGCCCGCCCAAAACGCGCCGCCGACGATGATCAAAAGGATGAGCTTGCCGGTGCCGCCGCTCGCGCGCTCTTCGCGCAGCCGCTGCAGGGCCGTACGCCACTTGGGCTGCAGCACGTGGGCCAGCGACGGTTGCTTCACCGGCTTCCCCCCAACACCTCCGCAAGCTCACGCATCTGGGCGCCGCCCGTAAGCTTCAGGAACAACTCTTCGAGGCTGGCGTCGCCCGCCTTGTGCTGGCGGCGCACATCGCTGACGGTGCCCGCGGCGACGATTTTACCGTGCTGGATGATCGCGATCTGATCGCACATTGCTTCCGCCACCTCGAGCGTGTGAGTGCTCATCAGCACGGTGCCGCCGCGATCGACGAACTGCCGGAAGATGTCCTTGAGCAGCCGCGCGGCTTTGGGATCAAGCCCGACCATCGGCTCGTCGACCACGATGCATTCGGGACGGTGAATCAGCGCGCTCGAGATGATGAGCTTCTGGCGCATGCCGTGACTGTACGCTTCGACCAGCTCGTCCTTCCAGCTCGTCAGCTCGAATACTTCCAGGAGCTCCGTGATCCGCCGCTCGACGACGTCGCCCTGCTGACCGTACAGTCCCGCTACGAACCGCAGAAACTCCGCGCCGGTAAGCTTGTCGTATACGAACGGCCGGTCAGGAATGAATCCCAGCCGCATCTTGGCCGACAGCGGATTGGCATGCACGTCATCGCCGCCCAGCAGCACGCGTCCCTGGCTAGGACGCAGAATGCCGGCGATCATGCGCAGCGTGGTCGTCTTGCCGGCTCCGTTTGGGCCGAGACAGCCGTAGAGCACGCCGCGCGGCACGTGCAGGCTGATGTCGTCCACCGCGACAAAGCTGCCGTACA
Organism: Gemmatimonadales bacterium; assembly: GCA_035251445.1. GTDB lineage: Bacteria > Gemmatimonadota > Gemmatimonadetes > Gemmatimonadales > GWC2-71-9 > 20CM-2-65-7. The sequence continues at coordinate 29,989 of DATFEG010000084.1, forward strand.
GCTTCGTGAGGTTTTCCAGGCGAATCATAGGACCTCGAGCTTGAGCCGCCCGATCAGCGGAATGAGCTCGACCTGCCGAGCGAGTCCGCCGACCGCGAAACGAAGGTGCGCGGCATCGGCTGGGAATTGGTCGAATGTCGGGTCCACCGGAATCCAATCGTTCAGATAGATCTCGGCCCAGGCGTGATAGTAGAACCGGCCCCTGACGTAGAGCAGGCCCGATGCGGTGCGGGCCGGCAATCCTGCCGCGCGCGCCAGCGCCACGTACAGCGTCGTGACTTCATTGCAGTCGCCGCTCTTTTGCTCGAGCACCTTCAGCGCGCTCGGCGCACGGCCGCCGGCCGGGATCGTCCGCTGCACCGAGCGGTGCACCCAGTGCGTGAGCAGCGCCGCCACGCGCGCCGGCCCCCGCTCGCGCCGGATGATCTGCCGTGCCTGCGCCGCGATCTGCGGGTGATTGCTCTCGATGAGTGGCTCCGGCGCGAGCCAGCGCGCCAGCGCGGTGTCGTTCGCAGGCAACCGGTAGGGCGCCGCATTGGCCTGCAGCGCGCCCGTTTGGTGGATTTCGAGCGTGTCGCGGCCGTTCATTCTCAGGCGCAGTCGCGTGCGCGGGCGCGGGTTCAGGGTCACGCCGGCGGCTAAGGCGGTCAGTGGGACGATGTCGCCCAACCTGGGAACGGCGCTGGCCCGCGCCAGCCGCGCCGTGTCGCGATTCCTGAAGTTCTCGTAGACGATTTCGAACGCCCCGCGCTCGGTGCCGAAGCCGGGCTCTGTGGTGGCTGACACGAGACGTCCCTGAGCGTCTATCCAGCTGCGTGTCGGCACGCCGTTCGCGTCGTGATCGATCCGGAAAGCGCGCACCGTGTCGAAATGCTCCGGCAGCCATCTCATGGTCGTCGAGTCGAGGTCCGCGCTGTCCGACACGACGAAGGTCGACTCGGCGGCAATCCGCGCCGTAACATCGCGACCGGTGAGCAGCAGGGGATCGAAGAGACGCGCGCTGTACGAGCGCCCCGACTTGAGCTCGCCGCCGAACGCGAGCCGCAGCGGCAGTAACGCCGGCACCGTGATCGGTCCCTCGAGCGGGATGTGCGTGACTTGTGAGTCCTCGGCGGACAGGATGGCCACCGAGAGAATCGTATCCCCAATCACCCGGCCACGCGCCGCAAACTGGCCGAGATCGCCGTCGAATGTCACGAACACGCTCTGCACGCGGAGGGCGCGCGACAGCATGGTCGTGCTTCGCGCAGTCGTGCGGTGGAGCTTGCCAAGCGCAGGGACGTCGAGCACCAGGACGTTCTCCACGCGGATGACGCTGCCGCTTGCGACGGTGTCGATCGTGGTCGAAGAGTAGCCGATTTGCTGATCCCCGACGTCGAGCCGGTAGAACAGCGCGCCAGGGGGAATGGCGAGCGCCGCTTCGGCCAGGCGAGCGCCGATAGAGCGGAACACCTCGCGCTTCACCAGCCATCCGAGGGAGAGCGCCCAAATCGCGAGGATCGCGATCATCCACCGCTTGCGCGTCACGCGGCCGGTCCCTGCCGATGAATCGCTGCCTCGAACACCTGCTGATCCTCCGGCCGCTCCACTACGAACGAGACGTCAGTGGGAAACGTCGCGTCACCACCTCCCCCACCACTCCTGGTGCGATGCACCTGCAGGCCCGTCGCCAGGATCTCGGCTGCATCCTCGAGCGTGAGATTGCCGGCGCCCGTTCCCAGCGGCGGCACGCTGACGTGACCGAATTCCCACTCCTGCGCCTGATGCAGGGCTGATTGCCACGCACGCGCGACATTGCCGCGCGTGACGGGCTCGTCCTCGCTGCGGATCACGGCGTGAATGACGAACTCGGCGGGCAGGTCGCCGCCGGCGGCTGTCACGACCGCCGCGCCGACTGCCAGCTCACGACTCAAGCGGATTCTGTTCTGGAATTCCTCGCCACCGACAATCTCCAGCCGGCGCAGCGCTGCGGCGGTGGGATCGAGTCGAGTCGTGGCGGGACGGACGATCGCATCGGCGGTCAGGGACGCCAAATCGTCCACCACGACGCGAATCACCTCCCGGACAGTTCCCGGGAGCGGCGGTACATCACCGTTGCTTCGTCGGGGCGGTTCAGGCGGTCGAGTACCTTGCCGATACCGTACAGGGCCTTGGGATTCGCCGGCTGCACTTCAACGGCGCGCTCATACGCCGCCAGCGCCCCGGTGAGGTCGTCCACGTGATTGAGCGCTTCGCCCAGATAGAACCACGCGGGCGCCCGTTCCGGCTCCAGCTCGACGGCGCGACGCAGCTGATCGATCCCTTCGCGCCACATGCCGCGCCGGGTCAGCACGATGCCGAGACTGAACAACGCTTCGACATTGGTTGGGTCGGCACGGAGCACGCGCTGCAGATCGCGTTGGGCAGCCGCGTAGCGCAGCGTCGCTCCGAGCACCGCAGCGCGATTCAGCAGCAGCGCCGCGTTGTCCGGCTCGGTTTCCAGCGCGCGATCGAGCTCGACAAGGGCACCATCCCGGTCGCCGCGCGCATCCAGGATCAGCGCCAGGTTGTTGCGGGCTTTCACGTGTTTGGGGTCTCGCGCCAGCAGGTCTCGATACGATGCGGCGGCCCGGTCGATCTCCCCGCGCTCACTCGCCTCCCGCGCTGCGACATACAGAGGATCGTCGGAGACGGGACCCGCAGGCTCAGTCCGTGGAGCTGCCTGCTCCGGAGCTTTCGGGGACTCGGTTGAATCCAGTTTCGCCTTAGGCGCCTGCGGCGGCTGAGGCGCGGGAGTGGCCAGCGGCTGCACGCGAATTGGCGGCGGCTGCTGATCGCGCGCGAGATCATTTGGACTGGCGATGGCGCCGGTTTGTGTGAGCGATTCAGCCTCTTCGATGAGCTCGGCGGCCACGCGCGCGCGCTCTTGAGACGTTTGCCAGCGTCGCTCGCGCTTGGGGCCTCCCTGTCCGCCCAGACCTCCGCTTCGGTCACCGCCCCGATTCATGGTGCGACCTCGGCTTTCAACCAGGAGAGGTACGAGCCGGAGCCCTGCTCAGCCGGAAAGGCGAGGAGCTCGGGCACGTCGTAGGGATGGCGGTCCCGAACCGCCGCGGACAACGCATCCCACTTGGAGGCATCGGTTTTCAGCAAGACGACAACCTCCTCTTCCTCATGCACAGCGCCTTCCCACCGATAGATCGATGCCGCCGGGAACATGGTTCCGCAGGCGATAAGACGGTCTTCGACCAGGCCACGGACCAGGACCCGCGCGTCGCCCGAAGAACCAAGCGTGGTGAGGACGAGCAGCGCGTCGGTCGCCATGTGAGGGATGCTAACGTAGGAAAGTGCAGAGTTGACCGCAAGGCATTGACCTGTCTAGGCTACGGGTCTATGTCCGGTGACGCCCTCGTCGTTCGCGGCGCGCGCGAACACAACCTCAAAAACATCGATGTCGAGCTTCCCCGAAACGCGCTCGTCGTGATAACGGGCCTCTCCGGGTCGGGGAAATCGTCGCTGGCCTTCGATACGATCTATGCCGAGGGTCAGCGCCGCTACGTCGAGTCGTTGTCCGCCTACGCGCGCCAGTTCCTCGGGCTCATGGACAAACCCGATGTGGATGCGATCGAGGGACTCTCCCCAGCGATTTCCATCGAGCAGAAAACCGCCGGCGCGAACCCGCGATCGACGGTCGGCACCATCACCGAGATCTATGACTATTTGCGCCTGCTGTGGGCGCGGACCGGGACCCCTCATTGTCCTAACGATGGAACGCCGGTTGAACGCCAGTCTGCGTCGCAGATCACGGACCTGGTGCTGGAGTGGCCGGAGGGCACCAAGATCGAGGTGCTCGCGCCGCTCGTGCGAGGCCGGAAAGGTGAGTTCCGGGACGTATTCGAGGCGATGCGCAAGCAGGGCTTCGTGCGCGCGCGCATCAATGGCGAGACGTACGATCTGTCCAATGTGCCGAAGCTGAACCGGCGCCAGAATCACGACATTGCCGTCGTCGTTGACCGCCTCGTCGTTCGTGCCGGGGATCGCGGCCGGCTTGCGGATTCGATCGAAACGGCGCTCAAAGCGGCCGAGGGCGTTGTCGAAGTCGTGCGACAGAGCGGGAGTCCGCGCTCCCGGATGTTTTCGGAGCGGTACGCCTGCCCCAAGTGCGGGTTGTCGCTGCCCGAGCTCGAGCCGCGACAGTTCTCCTTCAATTCACCGTATGGGGCGTGTGCGGATTGCTCGGGACTTGGAACGCGCCGTGAGGTCAACGCGGATCTCGTGCTCGGCGATCAAGGCCTCTCGATTCTCGAGGGGGTCGTGCTGCCCTGGGGTGAGCCCAGCGGGTACCTGCGCAAGGTAGTCCTGCCGGCGCTGGCGCGCGTGTACAAGTTCGATCTCAATACGCCGTGGCGAGAGCTGTCACCGGCCGTGCAGAAAACGCTGCTCCGCGGCGCGCCCGGGAAGACGATCACCTATCAGTACGACAGCGAGCGGTGGCACGGCTCGTACGAGTCCGGCTGGAAAGGCGTGCTCGACCACGTCGACAAGCGCTACCGCGAGACCAGCTCCGACGCCGTACGCGAGCAGCTCGAGCAGTACATGGTGGAACAGCCCTGTCCCGCGTGTGGTGGCCGGCGCCTCAAGCCGGAGAGTCTGTCCGTGCTCGTCGCCGGCAAGAGCATCGGCGACGTGGTGGCGCTGCCCGTGCGTGAGGCGCAGGAGTTCTTCTCGCGTATTCCGTTCCGCAGCAACGGCCGCGCGGGCCTCGATCCCGAGATCGCGCAGCCGATTCTGAAGGAGGTCAACGACCGGTTGCGCTTCCTGGTCGATGTCGGCCTCGACTACCTCACCCTCGATCGTTCGGCGGCGACCCTGTCCGGTGGCGAGGCGCAGCGAATCCGGTTGGCGACGCAGATCGGCAGCCGCCTCGTCGGCGTGCTGTACATCCTCGACGAACCGTCGATCGGCCTGCACCAGCGCGACAACGCGCGGCTCCTGGCCACGCTGAAGGAGCTGCGCGACCTCGGCAATACAGTCCTTGTCGTCGAGCATGACGAAGAGACGATTCGCGCGGCCGACTACGTCGTGGACTTGGGGCCGCGCGCGGGCAGGCACGGCGGCGAGGTCGTCGCGGCCGGACCACTCGACGAAGTGCTGCGGCACCGCGACTCATTGACCGCGCGCTATCTGCGCGGCGAGCTGCGCATCCCGGTTCCACCCCGCCGCCGCATCGTGGTTGAAGACCGCGTCCTGCGCGTCACTGGGGCTCGCCATCACAATCTCAAGAATCTCACGGTCGACTTTCCGCTCGGAGTGTTCGTGGCTGTGACCGGCGTCTCCGGCTCGGGGAAGTCAACGCTGGTGACCGATATTCTGTACCAGGCGTTAGCGCGACATTTCTATCGGGCGAAAGTGGTGGCGGGAGCGCACGAGCGGATTGAAGGACTCGATCACATCGATAAGGTGATCGATATCGACCAGAGTCCCATTGGGCGCACGCCACGATCCAACCCCGCGACCTACACCGGCCTGTTCACGCCCATTCGCGAGCTGTTCACATACCTGCCCGAGTCCAAGTTGCGCGGGTACGGACCCGGCCGTTTCTCATTCAACGTGAAGGGCGGCCGTTGCGAGGCCTGTCAGGGCGACGGGCTGGTGAAAGTCGAGATGCACTTCCTTCCTGACGTCTACGTCCCCTGTGAGATCTGTAAGGGACGGCGCTACAACCGCGAGACGCTGGAGGTCCGATATAAAGGAAAGTCCATCGCGGACGTTCTCGACCTCACCGTAGCCGATGCCCTCGATTTCTTCGAGCACCAGCCGCGTATCAGGACGAAACTGGAGTTGCTCAATGACGTAGGTCTCGGATACATCCACCTCGGCCAATCGGCGACGACGCTCTCGGGGGGCGAGGCGCAACGCGTCAAACTCGCCACGGAGCTCGCCAAGCGCGACACGGGCCGCACGCTGTACATCCTCGACGAGCCGACCACTGGGTTGCACTTCGAGGACGTGCGGTTGCTCCTGGAGGTACTGCATCGGCTGGTGGACAAGGGCAACACGGTGGTCGTCATCGAGCACAATCTCGATGTCGTGAAAACGGCTGATTGGGTTATCGATCTTGGCCCAGAAGGCGGAGAGCTGGGCGGTCAGGTGGTGGCGGCAGGCCCGCCCGAGCGAGTGGTCCAGTCCAAGGACTCACACACGGGCCAGTTCTTGAGGAAGGTGTTGCAGGCCGGGGACTAAGCCATAGGTTGGACGCAGCGAGGAGGCACCGTGTTTAACGGTCCGGAACTCCCCACAATCGTTCTCTTCATGTCGCTCGCGGCGATTTTTGTCCTGCGCGGGCCGCTGGGCCGCGCCATTGGCGAGCGCATTGCTGCGCGGCAAGACGCTGGCGATCGCAACTTGCATGATCTCAAGGGCGAAGTCGAGGAGTTGCGGCATCAGCTTTACGAAGTGCAGGAGCGGCTCGATTTCGCAGAGCGCCTGCTCGCGCGGCAGGATGAACGCGCCGGGGCGTTGCCCAAAGGCGGGAGCGAGCGGTGAACCCGGATGATCTCGTTGGGCTGGTCGCCGTCGTCCTGTTGTTCGGTGGGGGCACGCTCTTTCTGCTGGCCATTTCCCCGATCGGGAAAGCGCTCGCGGCGAGGTTAATGGGCAAGAAGACGACTCCTGAGGACGACGAGGCCGTCGCGGAGCTGCGGCGTGAGGTCGAGGAGATGCGGCATCTCCCCGAGCAGCTGAGCGAGCTCGGCGAGCGCGTGGACTTCCTGGAGCGGTTAGTGGCGAAACAGCGAGAAGCCGAGCGGCTTCCGCCGGTGCGATAGATATGAGCCGCTACGAGCTCCTCTCGCTCATGGCCGTCGTCGCCGGCTTCGTGATCATCCTGTACCCGCTGGCGCGTGCTATTGCGGAGCGGATTCGCCCGCGACCGCTCGACCCGGGAGTGCGCGAGGAGCTGCAGGCGCTGCGCGACGATCTGCTCGGCGAGCTGCAGCAGACCCGTCGCGAGATCGGCGATCTGAACGAGCGTATCGACTTCACGGAGCGCTTGCTCGTCAAGAAGTCGGAGCAGCGATGAATCCGGCGGAAGTCGCGGTGATCTTTTTCATTTTCGGCGGCGGGTTCTATGTGCTCCGACCCGTGGTCTCGGCAGTGGCCAAACGCATTGCCGGGGAGCATCGCCGTCCCGGAATCGAGCCGACAGAACGGGACGAGATTGTCGACGAGCTGCGGCAGGTGCGGGACGAGCTAACCGAGCTGGCCGAGCGGATGGACTTCGCGGAGCGCATGCTGGCAAAGCAAGGTGAGGGAGGGAGGCTGTCCCCATAATGGACCCGGGCGTGATTGGGGTGTTCATTCCCGTCATTGCCGTCGGCGGATTCTTTGCCTGGATGATCGCGCTCTCCCCTGTGGGGAAGGCGATCGCCGAGCGCCTGCTGCGCGGACCACGGCCGGCTGACGGCGGCGAGGATCAGGCTGAGTTGACTGAAAGCGTCGAGCAGCTACGCCGGGAAGTGGCGGAACTGGCAGAGCGAGTAGATTTTACGGAACGGCTCCTGGGCCAGCAGCAGGCGGCTGGGCAGTTGGGCAAGCCGCAGACGTGATGTTGCCTGCTGAAACGGGCGACGCGCGGTGGGCGTAGGAGAAGGCGTGATGCAAACGCCTCCGCCAACCCCGCTGCCACCGGGCGTTGATTTGGATACGATCATCGCCTCGCTCACTCCACTGGTCCTGGGGATCGTGGGGTTGGTGGTGGCAGGCGTGGTTCTGTTTCGGTTTCTGAAATCAGATCTCGCGGTGGCGCTCGCTGAGCGATTACGTCGGCGCAAGAAACCGAGTGAGTCGCTTGCGGGTGTCGAGACGCATGTTGCGGAGTTGGAGCAGCAGGTTGTAGCCATGCATGGACAGATAACCGAGATGGCCGAGCGACTGGATTTCGCGGAACGGCTGCTCGGCCAACAGAAGCGCGAGCGCGCATTGCCAGGAGCCTAGATTCGGAGTGTTTCTGCTTTTGCAAGGGCCGCCAATGATTCCGTTCGATCCCAATCAGCTTATTCCGCTGATCGGGATGATCGGCGGCATGATCGTCTCGGGGGTGGTGCTGTACGCGTTCTTCAGGTCGGACCTTGCCGCGGCGCTCGCCGAACGGATCCGAGGTCGCAAAAAGACGAGTGCTGACGCGGTGGACGCGGAACACGTGGTGGAGTTGGAGCAGCGAGTCACGGAAATGCAGGGACAAATTGCCGAGATGGCCGAGCGCCTAGATTTCGCGGAGCGGCTGCTCGCCCAAAAGCGCGAGCGCGCACTGCCAGGAGCCTAGATGGGGATCATTGATCGTCTCTCCACGCTGATCCGGTCGAACATCAACGATCTGATTTCGCGCGCCGAGAATCCGCAAAAGGTGCTCGAGCAGCTGATCATCGACATGCGGGGTCAGCTCGCCAAGGCCAAGCAACAGGTGGCGGCGGCGATTGCCGACGAGAAGCGCCTCTCCGCGCAAGCCGAGCAGGAAAAGAAGCTGTCGGAGGATTGGGAGAAGCGCGCGGTGCTGGCGGTCCAGGAAGGCCGCGACGACCTGGCCAAACAGGCGCTCCTCCGTTACAACGAGCACGTCCAGAACGCCGTGCAGCTGCACGAAACGTGGGCCAAGCACCGCGAAGAAACCGAGAAGCTCAAGTCGTCGCTGCGTCAGCTGAACGACAAGATCGAAGAGGCGAAGCGCAAGAAGAACATCCTGATTGCCCGCCAGAAGCGCGCCGAGGCGCACAAGCGCATTCAGGAGACGATGGGGCAGATCTCGGACAAGAGCGCGTTCGAGACGTTCGAGCGGATGGCCGAGCAGATCGAACATGAGGAGCGCAAGCTCATCGCCGCCGCCGAAGTCAACGAGGACCTCTCAGGTGATTCGCTGATAAAGCAGTTCCAGGGTCTCGAGGTGAAAGCGGACGCCGATCAGCAATTGATCGCGCTGAAGCAGAAGATGGGCCTCTTGCCCGGCGGCACGCAGGCCGAGGCCCGGGCGCTGGGGAAAGGCGCCAAAGACGCCGAGCTGCTCGACGATGAAGAAACGGAGCACAAGAGCTGAACGAGTCCGGGAGTTCCTCATCAAGTCGATTGTCGAGCGCCACGTTTGTGGCGCTCTTTGTTGCAGCACTGCTTGTCCTGTTCATCCTCCGTGTCGTCCACGTCCTGCTCCTCGTCTTCCTTGCGCTCCTGCTCGCGGTCTATCTCTCGGCCATCACTGATTGGATGGAGCGGCGTTTCGGGATGCGCCGGTGGCTAGGCCTCACCGTGGCCGTCGTGACGACGCTCGCCGCGGTCACAGGCATTGGCGTTCTGTTGCTCCCGCCCGTCATCGAGCAGACGCGGGCGCTGATCGTTGGCCTGCCACAGACGCTCGCGAACATTCAGAACGTTCTCGCGCGCTGGGCAAGCCAATACCCCGTGCTCGACCAGACCGATCTCGCGAATCCGTCGTCCGGCGTCGTGTCGGGGCTCGTCGGCGATGCCGTCAATTTCCTGAGCGGCTCGATGTTCGGCTACGTGCGCGGCGGCGGCACGCTGTTCATCGAAGGCGCGAGCGTCGTGGTCATGGCGCTGTACCTCGCGCGACAGCCGTCGCTGTACCGCGACGGCCTGATTTCGCTGTTTGCGCCGCGGCACCGCCCCATCGCCGCTCGTGTCTTCAACGACACCGCCGACACGTTGCGCGCCTGGGTGGTGGGCCAACTGCTCGCGATGGCCGTGCTGGCGCTGTTGACCGCCGTCGGACTCTGGATTCTGGGAGTGCCCTACTGGCTCGCGTTCGGCATCTTTACCGGACTCGTCGCGATCGTGCCATTCTTCGGCACGCTCGTGTCGACGCTCCTGCCGGCGCTGTTCGTGGTGGCGTCGGGAGACTGGATCAAAGTCGTGCTCGTCATTCTGCTCGGGGTCATCGTTCACGTGTTCGAGGCGAATGTCGTGGTCCCCCGCATCATGCAGCACCGAGTCGATCTCCCTCCGGTGCTCACCATCTCGAGCGTGCTCGTGATGGGAACGCTCCTCGGGCCCATTGGCCTCATTGTGGCGGTCCCGTTCCTGTGTGTGTCGATGGTCTTGATCCGGCATATTCTGCATGGCGAGCTCTATGGAGAGCCGGGTCGCCTGAAGCCCGCCGTACTCGTTCCGACGGAGCCTTGGTCGGGAGTGGAGCGCCGCCGCACCGTCAAGACCGCACCGTGACGACATCACAGCACCGGTTCCTCATCATCGCCGACGGCGACTTCGGGCCGCTCACATCCAAGACGGCCAACTCGTGCATTCGGTACTTCCCGGAGCGCATTGTCGCCGTCCTTGACCGCAAGCAGGCCGGCAAAACGGCTCAGGATGTTTTGGGATTCGGCGGCAGGATACCTGTCGTCGCTGACTTCGAGCGAGGGATCGCTCAGGGCCAGGGTGCCACGGCGGTCATGATCGGGATCGCACCGGCCGGCGGCCGTCTGCCCGACGAATGGAAGGCGTGGCTCCGCACCGCCATCGACCGCCGGCTCGAGATCTGGAGTGGCCTCCACACGTTCATCGGGGATGACCCGGAACTGGGCCCCTTGGCGCGCGCGCGCGGCGTGCGCATCCTCGATGCGCGCAAACCTCCACCCAATCTGCCGATCGCCGACGGGCGCGCCGCCGAGGTCGAGGCGCTGGTCGTGCTCGCTGTCGGAACCGATTGCAACGTGGGCAAGATGACTGCTCAGCTGCAGCTGCGCGATGCGCTGGTAAAGCGCGGGCACAGAACGAGCTTCGTCGCGACCGGGCAAACCGGCATCTTCATCGAAGGCTGGGGTATTGCGGTGGATGCCGTCGTGGCCGATTTCATCGCCGGTGCAGCCGAGCAGCTCGTGCTCGAGGGCGCCAAGGACAAAGACATCGTGTTGGTGGAAGGGCAAGGGAGTCTGATTCATCCCGGCTATTCCGGTGTGACCCTCGGCCTGCTGCACGGCTCCTGTCCCGACGCGCTGATACTCTGTCATCAAGCGACGCGCGACTGGATCGGCGACTATCACGGCCGCGAGCCCTGGGTGAAGATTCCGTCCTACAGCGAGATGATCGACATCTACGAACGGGCCGCGCATCCCGTGCATCCCACCAAGGTCATCGGGATCTGTCTGAATACCTACGACATGGATGAAGCCACGGCGCGGGAAGCGGTCGCGCGCGCAGCGGACGAGACTGGGTTGCCCGCCACCGATCCCGTGCGATTTGACTCGACCCCATTGGTTGAGGCAATTGTGAAGGAGGCAACGGTAGCACGTTAGGGCGTCCACACATTCCGCGTGGATTGGATTCATACGGCGGCGATCGGGTACCGATGGCCGCCTTTGCCTTTCATATCATGCGCGCATGCGATTCCTGCGCCGCGTCGTCGCCGAAGTGACGCTCCTCTCGCCCCGCCTCACGCGCACGAGATTAGGCACGTCGCTCCTGCTGCTGGGGCTCACGCTTCTGTGGCTGCGCTCGCGGGGACTCGATCCACTCACGGTGGTGCTCCAGGCCGGCGCGCTCGGTGCCGTGATTGGCGCCGCGTGGGTGGCCGGCAGCGCGCGCGACCGGGCCGCGCTGGCCACCGCGCTCACGCACCCGACGACACCGCTTGCCATCGCGACTGGGCGCTGGGTGGCCATCGTGCTCCCGGCCGCGCTGCTTGCCACGGTTTGCGCCGTGGCAACGCGCGCCGGGGTCGCCACCGCCACGGCCGGGATCGTCACCGCTACGGCCGTTGCCGCGTTTGCGCTCGCGACGGTCATGCTGGCCGGCAATGGTGGCGCGGTGGCTCTCTTCCTCGTTATGGCGATCGCCGGAGCGGTCGCACCGGAAAGCCTCTTGGGACTCGCACACCCAGGAGTGGTGCGTCTCGCCGCGGCCAGCGCGCTCGAGCTGGGCCCTGCACTTTGGCACTACCGCGACATCGGGAACGGAGACGTCCTCGCGCTGCTGCACGCGCTCGCGTGGTCAGGCCTCGGAGTCCTGCTGGCAAGCGCCGTCGTCGCCCGCCAACGAACCGTTTACTGACGACTGACAGATGACAAATGACTGACTACGCCCTCACGCTCTGCGACGTCTCCTGTCGGTTTCCGCGGAGAGCTCGACGCGGCAGTCTGTTCGACGTCTCGCTCGCGTTGTTGCCTGGCGAAATCGCGGGAATCGTCGGCCCAGCCGGTGCTGGGAAAAGCACGCTGCTGCAGATCGCCGCGGGGTGTCTGCAACCTCCGCGTGGGGAAGCTCGCGTCTGTGGGATTCGCGCCACGCAACCGGCGGCCCGGCGGCTCGTCGGCTATGCGCGGGACGGGGCGGCATTTCCGCCGGCTCTCACCGTGCGCGAAGTGCTCATGTATTACGCCCGCCTGCACGCCGAGGGCGACGGGGAACGAGCGGCGCGCCGGCTTGTTCGGGAGGCGTTTGACGCATCGGGACTCGCCGCGGCCGCAGATCTCTCCGTAAGCGCCTTGGGACGCGCCGACGTGCAGCGCCTCGGTGTTGCGCAGGCGACCCTGGGTCAGCGGCGCGTGTTGCTGTTCGACGAAACCCTGTGCGGGCTCGATGCGGTGGCGCGGCGCGATCTGCGCGGCAGGATCGCGAGCCTTGCGGCAGCCGGAGTGGCGGTCTTGATCGCGGCCCGCGATGCCGCCGTGCTGGAGCGGCTCGCGGCGCGCGTTCTCGTGTTGCGGGAGGGCCGTATCGTGCGCGCCGGGTCATTACCCACGTTGCTCGGCGAGCGGGTCCTGGAAATCATTCTCGACGCGCCGCCGCGCGAGGCGCCGCCGGGCTTTCGCGTCACCGAAGTCGGTATCGAAGCCCCGTTAGACGGCAGGACGGTCGAAGCGGCTCTCGCCTTGTGTCGCGCCCATCACCTGCCGGTGCGGGCTTCACGGGTACGCGTCAAATCACTGGAGGAGATCGTGCTGGAAACCCACGACGCCCACTAGTACGTTTCGCCGTTCATGACGGCGCTTTCTCTCTTCAACACCCTGACTCGCCGCGTCGAGCCATTGCAGCCGCTCGCGCCTCCGCGCGTCACGCTGTACACCTGCGGTCCGACCGTCTGGAACTTCGCGCACATCGGCAACTTCCGCACGTTCCTGTTCGAGGACCTGTTGCGCCGCTGGCTGGAAAGGTCGGGCTACGATGTCTTCCATATCATGAATCTCACCGACGTGGACGACCGCACGATCAAAGCTGCCCGCCAGGCCGGCAAGCGGCTCACGGAGCACACCGCGCCGTTCACGCAAGCGTTTTTTGAAGATCGCGATTACCTGCGCATCAAGCCGGCGCACGTCTATACGCCGGCCACCGAGTACATGCCGCAGATGATCGCGCTGGTCGCGAAGCTGCTGGAGCGCGGCGTCGCCTACAAGGGCGAGGACGGCTCGGTCTACTTCGCGATTGCGAAGTTTCCGAGCTATGGCCGGCTGTCGCAGCTCGACAAGCGCGAGATCAAGGTCGGCGCGCGCGTGGCGAGCGACGAGTACGCCAAGGGCGATCCGAGCGATTTCGCACTGTGGAAGAAAGCGGACGCCGAGGATGAAGCGGTGGGCGCTGCATGGGATGCGCCGTTCGGGCGCGGGCGCCCCGGCTGGCATCTCGAGTGCTCGGCGATGTCGCTCGCGGAAATCGCAAAGTGTTGTGGCGTACAGACGCTCGACATCCATGCGGGCGGAATTGATTTGATTTTCCCGCACCACGAGAACGAAATCGCGCAGTCCGAAGGCGCCACCGGCCGGCAATTCTCACGGCACTGGGTGCATGGCGAGTTTCTCAACGTGCGCGGCACAAAGATGTCGAAGCGCCATGGAAACTTTCTCACCGCGCGCGACCTGCGGGAGCAGGGGGTCGACGCGGCCGCGGTGCGGCTGCTGTTTTTCCAAACGCACTATCGCCAGCCGGTGGACTTCACGGACGAGTCGCTCGACGCGGCTACAGAGGGCGTTCGGAGAATCGGCGAATTCCACGAGCGGCTATCGGCTATCGGCTATCAGGCGTCGGCCGACCCGATAGCCGATAGCCGATACCCGATAGCCGCTTTGGCGGACCAACTGGAGCGGGAGGTTGCGACAGCACTGAACGACGATCTCAACGCGCCACGCGCGATCGCGGCCCTATTTGATTTCGTGCGCGCCGTGAATCGTGAGCTGGACAGACCGGAGCGGCCGCGCGGAGCCGCGCGAGCACTGGCCGCGTTTGATCAGTCTGCGGGCCAGGGGCTGCTGGACGTGCTGCCGACGGCGCATGCGGTTGACACCGGCCTGGCCAGTTGGATCGAAGAGCGTCTCGCGGCGCGGGCCCAGGCCCGTAAGTCCAAGGATTTCAAAGCCGCCGACGCCATCCGGGCGGAGCTCGCGGGCCGGGGGGTGGAAATCGAGGACACGCCGCTCGGCACCAAATGGAAGACGCACTGAAACGGCCTAAGTCGTTCGAAGTCCTACCCTTGCCATAGTCGCACGGGGCCTCTAAGATACGAGTCTGTCGGATTCAGCCTTGACCAGCTGACGTAGCTCAATGGTAGAGCAGCTGATTTGTAATCAGCAGGTTAAGGGTTCGAGTCCCTTCGTCAGCTCACTGCCGAAGAAACCGAGGAGACCAACAACCCCGCGCGCGGCGACACGCGGGGTCTGTTGTCTAGAGGGCGGGGGCGAGTTGGGCGCGGTGGGGTGCCCGAGTGGCCAAAGGGAGCAGACTGTAAATCTGCCGCGCTTAGCGCTACGAAGGTTCGAATCCTTCCCCCACCACTCGAGGGGCGCGCGGGCGTAGCTCAGTTGGTAGAGCATCAGCCTTCCAAGCTGAGGGTCGCGGGTTCGAGCCCCGTCGCCCGCTTATTAGGACGACGGCTCGCGTAGCTCAGTCGGTAGAGCGCGTCCTTGGTAAGGACGAGGTCACCGGTTCAATCCCGGTCGCGAGCTCTCGAGAGGCCGTGCGTGGTGCGTCGTACGTCGTGCGTCGATCGCACGCGACCCACGCACGACGCACGACGAACGACGCACGAGGAAAGGAAACATGGCAAAGGCAAAATTCGAGCGCACCAAGCCGCACGTGAATGTCGGAACCATCGGACACGTCGACCATGGTAAGACGACGTTGACCGCGGCGTTGACGAAGGTCTCCGCCGACAAGGGGCTCGGGACGTACGTGAGTTACGACCAGGTGGCGAAGGCGAGCGAGTCTCAAGGCCGCCGCGATGCGACCAAAATCCTGACCATCGCGACGAGCCATGTCGAGTACTCGACGCCTGAGCGCCACTATGCGCACGTCGACTGCCCGGGCCACGCCGACTACGTGAAAAACATGATCACGGGGGCCGCGCAGATGGACGGCGCGATTCTGGTGGTGTCGGCGGTGGACGGGCCGATGCCGCAGACGCGCGAGCACATTCTGCTCGCCCGGCAGGTGAACGTGCCCTACATCGTGGTCT
>DATFEG010000096.1:0-7483 GCA_035251445.1 Gemmatimonadales bacterium
GTGATTCGCGAAGCGGTGCGCCGCTCCGGCGTCCCCGACAATCAGGTCGACGAAGTGATCATGGGGAACGTGCTCCAGGGCGGTGAAGGGCAGGCGCCCGCGCGCCAGGCGGCGATTCACGCCGGTCTCCCCGGTACGATCCCTGCGATGACGATCAATAAGGTCTGCGGCTCAGGCCTGAAGGCGGCGATGCTCGCGGCCCAGGCGATCAAGGCGGGCGACGCGCAATGCATCGTCGCCGGCGGGTTCGAGTCGATGTCGAACGCGCCGCATTACGTGTTCGGTATGCGCGCTGGGATCAAAGCCGGAAACACGCAGCTGATGGACGGCATGATCCACGATGGGTTGTGGGACTCATTCTCGAACACGCACATGGGGAATCTGGCGGAATACACGGCGAAGAAGGCCGGCGTGACGCGCAAGGAGCAAGACGAGTTCGCGCTGCAGAGCCATCAGAAAGCTGTGAAGGCGATGGAGGCGTGCCACTTCAAGGCCGAGACGGTGCCGGTCGAGATCCCGGGGAAGAAAGGCGTCACGGTCATCGATAAGGATGAAAGCCCGCGCAAAGAAACGACGCTCGAAGTGCTGACAGCGCTCAAGCCGTCGTTCGAGAAAGACGGAACCGTGACGCCGGGGAACGCCCCCGGTCTGAACGACGGCGCGAGCGCGCTGGTCGTGGCGTCACTGGCGTTCGCCAAGGCGCACGGACTCAAGCCGATGGCCAAGATCATGGCATATGCGACGGGTGGTGGAGAACCGAAGGATCTCTTCTTCGCGCCGATCGTGGCAGTACAGAATCTGATGAAGAGGTTAGGAGTTGGGATTTCGGAGTTTGACTTGATTGAGGCAAATGAAGCGTTCGCGGTGCAGGCCCTCGCCGACGGCAAGGCGCTCGGCTGGGATTGGAGTCGGGTGAACGTGCACGGCGGCGCCGTTGCGCTGGGACATCCGATTGGGGCTTCGGGCGCGCGCGTGCTGACGACGCTGCTGTATGCGCTGAAGCAGTATGGAAAGCGCACGGGTCTTGCGACCCTTTGTCTTGGTGGCGGAAACGCGGTTGCCCTTAGCGTGGAGATAATCTGATGGAACGAGCATTGGTCATTGATCATTCGACATTGATCATTCGACGCAGCGCCGCCGTGGTGCTCGGAGCGCTCTTGGTAGCTGGTGCGGCGCAAGTCGCAGTTCCACTCCCGGGAACACCGGTACCCATGACGTTGCAGCCGATGGCGGTGCTGCTCGTCGGCGGTCTGCTCGGCGCGCCACTCGGCGCGTTGAGCATGATTCTCTATCTCGCGATGGGCGCGGCCGGTCTCCCGGTGTTTACGCCGACGGTGCCGCTGGTGGGTGTGGCCAGGTTGCTCGGCCCGACGGGTGGGTACCTGCTGGCGTATCCGGTCGCGGCGTGGGTGGCCGGTTGGCTGACTAACCCCGGGCAGCAGCCCGGGGATAACCAGCGTGGTGCTGCCGGTTGGCTGACTAGCCCCGGGCGGCAGCCCGGGGACACTGGCCCCCTGGGCGCCGGTTTGGTGGTCCCCGCGCTGCCGCGCGGGGTTAGTCGGCCCTGGTTGAGGACCACGCTCGCCGTGGTGACAGGTTTGGCTCTCATCCACCTGGGCGGCTTGGCCCAGTTGGCCATCCTGACGGGCGACATCTCTGCGGCCACGCGGTTCGGTACGCTGCCATTTCTAATAGGAGATCTGATCAAGATCGCTGTGCTGGTGCCGGTCCTTATGAAGCTCGCCCCCACGATTCGCGCGCGCCTTTAATGGCGCGCGTTTCGTTTAAGGGGTTGAAGCGGGTGTTGATCGCCATCGGGTGGGTCTTTGTATTCGTCTTCATCGCGGGTGTCACAGCGTACGGACTCGACGTACTGGTGCCCGAGTGGGGTGGCCAGCGCTGGTTCATCGCGCGCAACGGGATGTTTCAGCTCATCGGTTTCGGTCTCGCGACGCTCGTGGTGGGCCGACTCCTCAACAGGTACTCCTGGGAACGGATGGGGTGGCACACCGATCCTTCCCACGGCGGGATCTTTCTGCGCCTGCTGCGCGGAACCGGCCTCGGCGCGCTGATGGCCGCGATCGCCGTCGCGCTGGCATTCGCTTTCGACGGCGCGCAGGTGCGGGTTCTGTTCGACTGGGGATTCTGGCTCAGCGTCTCGCTGCCGCTTGCCGCCGGCCTGCTGGCTGCGGCGCTCAGCGAAGAGCTGATGTTCCGAGGGTACCCGCTGCGCCGCCTGGCGGATGGGATCGGCGCGCTTCCCGCGATGCTGCTCGTCACGCTCGGCTTCGCACTTGCGCATGCGGCCAATCCGAACGTCTCGAAGCTCGCGCTGCTGAACATCTTCCTTGCGGGTGTGTGGCTGTCGTTCGCGTTCTTTTCAACGGGCGGAATGCTGTTCGCCTGGGGCGCGCACTTCGGCTGGAACGCGGCGCTCGCAATCGCTTTCGACGCACCGGTGAGCGGCTACAAGTTCCAGGTACCGATGGTAGAGTACACCCCCGGGCGCCACGCCTGGGTGGACGGCGGTCCGTTCGGCCCCGAAGGCGGCATCGTCACGACGATTGTACTCTTTGCCGGTACCCTCGCGGTCATCGGCAAGCGGGTCAAACAACCGCGTACCTGGCTCGCCGGATGAGCAACGTCGCCGTCGTCGGCGCTGGCACGATGGGCAATGGCATTGCTCATGTGTTTGCCGATGCGGGATGGCAGGCGACGTTGATCGATGTCGCTGCCGATCCACTCACCCGCGCGCTCAAGACGATCGAGAAAAACATCGAACGCCTGGTAAAAAAGGGAGCACGGAGCAGGGAGCAGGGAGCAGAAACCCTCAGCCGGATTCGGACAAGCACATCGCTCGAGGATGCGAAGGATGCGGACCTTGTCGTTGAGGCAGCAACCGAGAACCCGAAGATCAAGTTCGAAATTTTTACCGCCCTCTCCCGCCGCCTACCGCCCCCTACCGTCCTCGCCAGCAACACCTCTTCCATCTCCATCACGGAGATCGCCGGCCACACCGATCGCCCGGACAGGGTGATCGGCATGCACTTCATGAACCCGGTGCCGGTCATGCAGCTCGTCGAAGTCGTTCGGGGGCTTCAGACGTCAGATGAGACGACCTCGAAAGTACTTGAGGTCGCCCGGCAGCTTGGCAAGGTCCCGGTCGAAGTCAATGACGCGCCGGGCTTTGTGTCGAACCGCGTGCTCATGCCGATGATCAACGAAGCCATCTTTTGCGTGCAGGAGGGCGTCGCCAAGCCAGACGCGGTCGATCAGGTCATGAAGCTCGGCATGAACCATCCGCAGGGGCCGCTCGCGCTTGCCGATCTGATCGGGCTCGACGTCTGTCTCGCGATCATGGAAGTGCTGCATGAAGGATTGGGTGAAGACAAGTACCGTCCCGCGCCGCTCTTGAAGAAGATGGTGGCGGCGGGGCGGCTCGGCCGGAAATCGGGCCAGGGGTTCTATGCTTACCGCGACTGAACAGCGCGAGGTCGTGGACCTGGCGCGCGCATTCGCGAAGGAAAAGATCGAGCCCTTCGCGGCCGAGTGGGACCGGACCACGCATTTTCCCCGCGAGGTCATCGACGAGCTCGGCAAGCTCGGGTTCCTCGGGATGTGCACGCCCGAGGAATACGACGGCATGGGGTTGGACACGGTCACCTACCTGATGGCCCTTGAGGAGATCTCCGCTGCCGATGCAGCCCTGGCCGTCTCCATGGGCATTCACAACGCCATTCCGACGACGATGCTCGTGAAGCACGGCACGCCGGCGCAGAAGGAACGGTGGCTCAAGCCCATGGCGCGCGGGGAGCTGCTCGCCGGCTTCGCGCTTTCGGAGGCGGAGGCGGGATCGGATCCGGCATCGCTGCGCGCGCAGGCGACGAAGGACGGGAAGGACTGGGTGCTGACCGGTACGAAGGCCTGGGCGACGAACGCCGGCACCGCCGATTTGATGATGATCATGGTGCGGACCGATCAGCCGAACGCGCGCCGCGGCCCGAAGGGGATCTCGACGTTCGTCGTGCCGACCGACACCACGGGCTACAAAGCCGCGAAGGCCGAGGACAAGATGGGGCTGCGCGCGTCCAACACCGCGGCCATCGAGCTGAACGATGTGCGGCTCCCTGCGGATCACATGCTGGGCGACGAGGGCATGGGATTCGTCTACGCGATGGAGGGGCTCGACGCCGGGCGGCTCGGCATCGGCGCGCAGGCGGTCGGGATTGCCCGGCGGGCGATCGAGCACTGTTTACGCTTCGTCGGTGAGCGGCAGCAGTTCGGCAAGCCGATCCAGGAGTTCCAGGCGGTGCAGTTCAAGCTGGCCGACATGGCGACGCGCACGGAGGCGGCGCGCGCGCTGGCACACCGCGCGGCGGCCCGCAAGGATGCGGGCGAGGACATCACGCAGTACGCCAGTATGGTCAAGCTGTTCGCGTCGGAGACGGCGATGTGGGTCACCACACAGGCGATTCAACTCTTCGGGGGGTATGGATACATGCGTGACTTCCCCGTCGAGAAGCTCTTCCGGGATGCAAAGGTCACCGAAATTTATGAAGGAACGAGTGAAATCCAGCGCATCGTCATCGCCCGCGGTCTCACGCACGGTCGCTAAGAAGGAAGAAGCGACCGCGCTGTTTGCGCTGCTCGAGGAACACGAGCACGAGCAGGTATCGCTCGTGTACGAGCCGTCCTCGGGCTATCGCGGCATCATCGCGATTCACGATACGACGCTCGGCCCCGCGCTCGGCGGCACACGGTTCTGGAATTACGCGACCGACCGCGAGGCGTTGATCGACTGCCTCCGCCTTGCGCGCGGCATGACCTACAAGGCCGCTGTCGCGGGGCTGAACCTCGGCGGCGGCAAGTCGGTGATCATCGGAGACAACAAGATCCGCAACCGCGAGCCGATCTTCCGCGCGCACGGGCGGCACGTGAAGGCACTCGGCGGCCGCTACATCACGGCCGAGGATGTGGGCACGTCGGTGGGCGACATGGAGTTCATCAAGGCGGAGACCGACCATGTCACCGGCTTGATCGGCAAGTCGGGCGATCCATCGCCGGTGACCGCGTTCGGCGTGTATCGCGGAATCAAGGCGTGTGCACACCACCGGTACGGTGACGACGAGCTGGGCGGCAAGACTATCGCGATCCAGGGCTGCGGTCACGTCGGGTACTCGCTGGCGGCTCTGCTGCATACGGACGGGGCGCAACTCGTCGCGACGGACATCGACGCCGCCAAGCTCCAAACCGTGGTGGACGACTTTCGCGCAACCCCCGTGGATCCCGACGATATCTACGGCGTGGAGGCCAACATCTTCGCGCCCTGCGCGCTGGGAGGCATCATCAACGATGAGACGCTGCCAAAGCTCAAGGTCGATATCATCGCCGGCGGGGCGAACAATCAACTCGCCGAGGAGCGGCACGGCGACATGCTGGAGCAGCGCGGCATCACGTACGCGCCCGACTATGTCATCAATGCGGGCGGGTTAGTGAACGTGACTGCCGAGCTCGAGGGATGGACGCCGGACCGCGCGCGCAATAAGGCCGGCGAGATTTACGATACGATCTTGATGGTGTTCGATATCGCGAAAGAGGAGCGGATTCCTTCCTACCGGGCGGCCGATCGATTGGCGGAGCGGAGAATTGCGGCGATTGCGAAGGTGAGGCAGAACTTTGTTTAAGGCGCTATCAGCTATCGGCTATCGGCTAACGGGCGTGGTCGATGGCTGAGAAGATCTATGTGGGGGCCGACCACGTCGGGTTCAAGCTCAAGAACCGGCTCGTGGACGAGCTGAAAAAACTCGGCTATGAGGCGATCGATGTCGGGCCGAAGTCGCTCGACCCGGCGGACGACTACCCCGATTACGCCAAGCCGGTGGCGGAGGCTGTGAGCAGCGGTGAAGTGCAGCGTGGTATCCTTACATGTGGTACAGGATTGGGCATGTCGTATACGGCGAACCGCTTTCCCCAAGTACGGGCGGCGCTGGCATGGAATGAGCAGATTGCGGAGTTGTCGCGGCAGCATGGGAACTCGAACTTGCTGGTGCTGCCGGCCCAGTTTGTGAGTGAGGAGCAGGGGGTCAGCATTCTTCATAAATGGCTGGAAACGAACTTTGCGGGCGGGCGTCACCAGCGGAGAATTGACAAGATAGAGAAGTGAATCGGCTAACCCCGGGCGGTAGCCCGGGGAAAAACAAAACGGCGGCATGGCCCGAAGCAACGCTGCTAACCCCGGGCGGTAGCCCCGGCCAACGTTGGCAACCCCGGGCTGCCGCCCGGGGTTAGTGGACACAAGGAACCAATGACAGACCGTCAAGTGCCGCTTTCCGAAGTCGATTCCAAGATTGCCGAGCTCATTCGCCGCGAAGTAGCGCGGCAAGAGCACGGGCTCGAGCTCATCGCGTCCGAAAACTTCGTATCCGTCGCGGTACTCGAGGCGATGGGGACGGCGCTGACGAACAAGTACGCGGAGGGATTGCCCGGAAAGCGGTACTACGGTGGGTGCGAGATTGTGGATCAGGTCGAGCAGTTGGCGATCGATCGCGCGAAGCAGCTGTTTGGCGCCCAGCATGCGAATGTGCAGCCGCACTCAGGCGCGCAGGCGAACATGGCGGCCTACCTCGCGGTGGCGAAGTTCGGCGACACTCTGCTGGGCCTCGCGTTGCCGCACGGTGGACATCTCACGCATGGCTCGCCGGTCAACTTTTCGGGCACACTCTTCAAGGCGACGGCCTACCAGGTCCGCGAAGACACGGGGCGGATCGATTATGACCAGGTGCGGGCGGTCGCGAAGAAGGAGAAGCCCCGGATCATCATCGGCGGCGGCAGCGCATACGCGCGGATCGTCGATTTCCCGACGCTGCGGTCGATCGCGGACGAGGTCGGCGCGGTGCTCGTGGTGGACATGGCGCACTTCGCCGGGCTCGTCGCGGGTGGGGTATACCCATCTCCCATTCCTCATGCCCAGATCGTGACTACGACGACGCATAAGACACTGCGTGGTCCGCGCGGCGGGATGATTCTGTGCAAGGCCGAGCATGCGAAAGCGGTCGACAAGCAGGTGTTTCCGGGGACGCAGGGCGGTCCGCTGGAACACGTTATTGCCGCCAAGGCTGTAGCACTACTTGAAGCGTCGCAGCCGGACTTCAAGCAGTACGCGAAGGATGTTGTCAAGAACGCGCAGGCGTTGGCGAATGCGCTGATCTCGCGCGGCTCCGCGATCGTGTCGGGCGGGACCGACAGTCATCTGATGCTGGTCGATCTGCGCAAGAAGAACATCACGGGGAAAGACGCCGAACAGCTGCTCGACCGCGCGGCGATTACGGTGAACAAGAACACGATTCCTGGCGATCCGCAGTCGCCGTTCGTCACCAGTGGGATTCGGCTCGGCACGCCGGCGGTGACGACGCGGGGGTTTGGGGTCGAGGAGATGGAGCGCGTGGCGGAGTTGATTGATGAGGTGTTGACTCGGCGCGATGAT
>DATFEG010000098.1:0-41759 GCA_035251445.1 Gemmatimonadales bacterium
GGCATCGCACCGGAGGATCGCGAGAAGGTCTTCGAGCCCTTCTATACCACGAAGGATCCGGGCCGTGGCACGGGTCTGGGGCTGGCGATCGTCGCGCGGACGGTTCACGAGATGGGCGGCGTCGTGTGGGTCGATGCCGCGCGAGAGGGGGGAGCAGCGTTCAAGCTCTTCTTCCCGGTCTCGGTTCCCATCGTCAGGGGGTGAGGACTGAAGCGCGTCCTGGTTGTTGACGACGAACCGGGCCTGCGCCAGAGCCTGGGTCTGCTGCTGACCGATGCCGGCTATTCGGTGACGGCCGAGCGATTCGATCTGGTGCTGTGTGACGTCCGTATGCCCGAGATGGATGGTCTCACCTTCCTCCGTCACTACCGTGAGCGTGGGGGCGGCGCGCTGGTCATCGTCATGAGCGCCTATGGCGGCGAGGACGCGGCCATCGCGGCGATGAAGGAAGGCGCCTACGATTACGTGGCCAAGCCGTTCCGTCCTGATGAGGTCATACTCACGCTGCGAAAAGCGGAAGAACGCGAGCGGCTCCGCGAGGAAGTCGCAGGGCTCCGAGCGCAGCTCGCGACGGGACCCGCCGAGCGCGGTCTCGTCGCCGAGAGCGTCGCCATGCGGCAGGCGCTGGCCCTGGTCGTGCGCGTGGCGGAGCACAATACCACCGTGCTGATCACCGGCGAGAGCGGGACCGGCAAAGAGGTGATCGCCCGTGCGATCCATCGGGCCAGCCCGCGCGCAAACAAGGCGTTCGTAGGCATCAACTGCGCGGCCATTCCCGCAGCGCTACTCGAGTCTGAGCTGTTCGGTCACGTTCGCGGCGCGTTTACGGGAGCGACGGCCGACAAGACGGGGCTGTTCGAATCGGCAAACGGCGGAACACTGCTGCTCGATGAGATCGGGGAGCTCCCCGTTGAGTTGCAGGCGAAGCTCCTCCGCGTACTGCAGGAGGGCGAGATCCGGCGGGTCGGCGATCAGAAAACGCGGCAGGTGGATGTCCGCGTGCTCGCCGCCACCGCTCGCGACCTGGAGGCCGAAACGCGCGCCGGCCGTTTCCGGGAGGATTTGTTCTATCGCGTAAACGTCGTGGCTATCGAGCTGCCGCCGCTCAGGAAACGACGTGACGACATTGCGCCGCTGGCGCGCCACTTCGCGGCGCAATTGGCCAAGCGCTTCGCGCGCCATTTGTCGATCGACGATCGGGCGCTGACATGGCTCGAAGAGCAAGAATGGCCCGGCAACGTGCGCGAGCTGGAGAACGCCATCGAGCGCGCCGCGGTGCTCTCGAACAAGGAAGCGCTCGAACCCGGGGATTTTTCCGACGCACGACGCACGACGTACGACGCACGTGTTGGCACGCACGACGCACGGGTGGGCACCTTGAGCGATGCAGTCAGTGCCGCCGAGCGTCAGGCGATCACCGAAGCTCTCGAACGATGCAAGGGCAATCGGCGCCAAGCCGCCAAGAGCCTGGGCGTGAGCCTCAGAACGCTGTTTTACAAGATTGACCGCTATGGGATCACCTAATGCAAGATTTTGCACGTATGAAGCGTTCTGCATGTCTTGGCGTTGTCTCTTCCTAACGTAAGTCTTTCTATTTCAGTTACTTGGGTTCAGGCACGGATCCTGTACTAGGAGCCCGGCCAACGGGGGATTTGCATGCGTCGCAACGGCTTCAGCATGGTGGAAATGCTCTTTGTGATCATTCTGGTCGGGTTGATCGCCTCGATCGGGTTTCCCCGGCTGCGTCGCGGGCTCGAGCAGCAGAACGTGCGCAGCTCCAAGGCGATGATCGCCACCCTGGCAGCGACGGCGCGCGGGACGGCCATTCAACGCGGCTGCGCGGCCACGCTCAACCTCACCGGTGACAGCATCTGGGTGACGGCGTGCGGCGTAAATCCGCCGGCCGCGGTGGTGGAAGTGGGGACCAAGAAGCTCGTCGGAAGCGCCTACAACGTGCAGATCAGCTCGAGCAGCGCCTCGATCGTGTACGATCCGCGCGGCATCGCGACGGTCTTCCAACCTACCACGATTCGTGTCATCGGCCCGAATTATCAAGACTCGGTAGTCATCAACGAGCTCGGGAGAGTGAAGCGCCAATGAAGATCATCAAGAACCGCAAGGGCTTCACGATCATCGAGATCATCATCGCGATCATCGTGCTGACCGTGGGCGTGCTCGGCATGGTGACGACGGCGGCGCTGGTGACGCGCATGATCGCGCGCGGGCAGCGCTCCGCGGCCGCGAGCGCCTTCGCCCAGCGACGGCTCGAGCGGATGCGCGTCGCGGCCTGCATACCGGCACAGCGCGCCAACGGTACCGACACACTGTACCGCGGCTCGACGTGGACCTCGATCAACCGTTGGACGTACACGGACCTCGGCAACCTGAACTACCGGCTGAAGATCGTGAGCACATACAGGACGACGCAGGATAAAGTGCGCCGCGATTCCACGGAGACGACGATCACATGCAACAACTTCCTATGATCCGCGCGCGCCGCGGCTTCACGCTGGTCGAGCTGCTCGTGGCCCTCGCGCTCCTGGGCATCGTGAGCGTCGCCCTGTACCGCGTGCTGGTGAACAATCAGCGGCTGTATATGGCACAGACACAGCGCATCGATCTGGCGCAGAACATCCGCGCGGCAGGGTCGATTCTACCGGCGGAGTTTCGCGAGCTCGACGCGTTCGATGGCGACATTATCTCGATGACGCCGTCACGGCTCGAGCTGCGGGTCATGCGCTGGCTGAGCTTCATCTGCATTCCGCCGGTACTGGGCGGCGCCAGCTTGAACGGGTTACAGATGACGATCCGCGGCGGCGTGCCAGGTCAGCCGATGTTCTTCGGCGCGCGCGAGCCGAACATCCAAGTCGATACGATGCTGATCTACTATGACGGCGATCCGACCTCGCGCCAGGATGATTTCTGGGCGCGCGGCACGTTCAACGCCATCCCCAATGCGCCGACGATCTGCCCGGACCCCGACCCGCCCGGCCCGCAGCCCGCGGTGCGCGTGAACTTTTCGCTCAATCTGCTCGGCCTCGGCCCGAACGTGGCGAACGCGATCCCCGTCGGCGCGCCGGTGCGTGGCTACGAGCATGTGGTCTATCAGCTCTATCAGCCGGCCGGCGACACCTCGTGGTATGTCGGCTTCCAGGGGGCAGTCGGCACGATGCAGCCGCTGATCGGGCCCGTGCTCACGAACGGTCTCACGTTCCAATACTTCGACGCCGCCGGCAACGTCACGGCGATTCGGACGAACGTGGCGCGAATCGACGTCACCGTCCGTGGCCGCACCACCGCGGCCGTCCGCAGTAGCGGCGACGCGCCCCGGGCGACGGTCATCGACAGCGTCGTCACCAGTGTGGCATTACGGAATAACCGGCGGTTCTAAGGCCGACCGGAAACCCTATGACGGAGAGTAGTATGAACCGGATCTTGCGAGACGAGCGCGGGATGGCGCTCGCAGTAGCGATCTTCGCCCTGGTCGTCGTTGGGGCCCTGATTGCCGGAGCGTTCTTCGCCGGCACGCAGGAGCAGCGGGTCGGTGAGAACCAGCGCCGGCTGCAAGCGTCGTTCGGCGTCGCGGAAGCGGGCGCCCAGGAGCGTGTGCTCGCCTGGGACCCCGCCACCATGAACAGGCGCAACCTTTATCCGCGCGACTCAGTCGTGATCGGACCAAACGCGGCGGCGCCCAATGGCACGGGCTCCTACGGCGGTTACAGCTACAAGGTGGGTCCGAATCTCTTTCTGATCGACGTGACGGGTCGCGACGGCGCCAGTGCAACGGGAGCCATTGCCGGTGGCGGCGGCGCGCGTCAGCGCATCGGCATGATCGCGCGCGTCGCACCCATTGATTTCGGCATCAAGGCATCGCTCACCACCCAGGGTTCAGTGGCGGTGAGTGGTACTGCCAACATTAACGGCGCCGATCAGACTCCGACCGGGTGGTTAAGTTGCGACCCGCCGGGCCCCCCCCAAGCGGGCGTGCGCGACGCCGGCGGCACGGTCACAACGGAGGGTACGTCGACCGTGCAGGGGAATCCCCCAGTTCTCAACGATCCGACGATCAACAACAATACGTTTACGGTCTTTGGCGGCGCGACCTACGCACAGCTGGCGGCGCGCGCCACGATCGTATTGCCCGGCGGTACGTACAACAACATCGAGCCGGTGGTAACCAACGGCGTGTGCAACAGGACGGTGTTGACAAACTGGGGTGACGGGCAGAATCCAAACATGCCGTGCGGGAACTATTTCCCGATCATTCGCCTCACGGGTAACTCGCAGATCAACGTCCGGCAGGGGCAGGGCATTCTGCTGGTGGACGGGAACTTGACGATCCAGGGTTCGTTCGACTTTTTCGGCATCACCATCATTCAGGGGGACTTGATTACCGCGGGTGGTGGTAATGCTGACGCGCACTTTTGGGGCGGCGTCATGGCCAAGAATGCCGATCTGTCGACACAAACGCTTGGCGGCCACGCGACCTTGAATTACTCGAGCTGTGCCATTGTCGCGGCGCTGCAGGCCACGAGTCCGATTTCCATGATGCGGTCGCGGGGTTGGGTCCAGCTGTACTAGTTGATCGCAGTGTCGTAAGACCTCAGGCGCCCTGAGGAAAACGCAACGTGAGCCGGTCGCTTGGACCGGACCGGCTCATGTAGCGCCCTGAGGGAGCCACAATGAGAGCGATTCTTCGAGACGAGCGCGGCATGGCGCTCGCGATCGCGATCTTTGTCTTGGTGGTTGTGGGAGCGATGATCGCCGGAGCATTTTTCGCCGGCACGCAGGAGCAGCGAGTTGGAGAGAACCACCGCCGCGTCCAGGCGGCGTTCGGTGTCGCCGAAGCAGGCGCCCAGGAGCGGGTCTTGTCCTGGGATCCCACTACCATGAACAAGCGGCCGCAGTGGCCACGTGATTCCGTCGTCATCGGTCCCAACCCCGCCCCCAGCGGCACAGGTAGCTACGGGGGCTATAGCTACAAGGTGGGGCCCAATCTCTGGCTCTTGGACGTGACGGGGCTGGATCGCGCCAGCGCCGGCGGGCCGATTGCCGGCGGCGGCGGCGCGCGGCAGCGCGTCGGTATCATCGCCCGCATCGCCCCGGTCGATTTCGGCATCAAGGCGTCACTGACGACACAGGGCTCTGTTGCGATGTCGGGAAACGCCGTCGTAGACGGTGTCGACCAGATCCCACCAGGGTGGGCGAGCTGTGATCCCCCGGGTCCTACGCAGGCCGGAATTCGCGACCAGGGCGGCAACGTGACCGAAACGGGGAACGCCAACGTGGCTGGCAACCCGCCCGTCCTCAATGACCCGTCGGTGAGCGACAACACCTTTACGGTCTTTGGCGGTGCGACCTATGAGCAGCTGGCGGCCCGCGCCAATATCACGCTTCCCGGCGGCACCTACTCGACCAGCCCTGTCGTGAGCGGCGGCGCCTGCGATAGGAACGTGCTGACTAATTGGGGCGATGGCATGAACCCCGGCCAGCCCTGTCAGGACTATTTCCCCATCATTCACGTCGCGGGCTCGCTGACGCTCAACGGGATCCAGGGGCAAGGTATCTTGTTGGTAGATGGCGACTTGGAAGTGCAAGGTTCGTACCAGTTTTTCGGGATCACAATTATTCAAGGCGACCTGAAGACCTCCGGTGGTGGCACCGAAGAAGCACACTTCTGGGGGGGCGTGATGGCCAAGAACGCTGACTTGTCCTCGCAGAACATCAGCGGAAAGGCAACGCTCAACTTCTCTAGCTGCAGTATCTTAGCCGCGCTACAAGCGACGAGTCCGATCTCGATGATGCGTCAGCGGGGGTGGGTCGCACTCTTCTAAAATGCTGGCTAAGTAACTGCGGGAACGACACTTGTTGCCTCTGGCTAAAGTCGATTCGAGGATTGACAGGATAAGGGGCGGGGCCTATTGTAGTTTGCCCTCGCCCCCTTCTTGTCTCTAAGAAAAGGCGCTAATGGCCCTTTTTGGCTTTTTGGGTGGTAAAAAGACCTCGGTCGGTCTCGACATCGGCTCAGGGATCATCAAGCTCGTCGTCGTGGATCATGGCGGCAGTGAGCCGGAGCTGACCAAGGTCGCCACGACCGAGGTCGCCGCCGACGCAATCGTCGAGGGTGAAGTCATGGACCCCGGACTCGTTTCTGAGGCGATTCGGGGTTTGTTCGAGGCGGCCGGTGTCAAACGCAAGTCCGTTGTCACAGCCGTCGGCGGCCGTGATGTCATCGTCAAGAAAATCCAAATGGATCGGATGAAGGAAGCGGACGCCCGCGAGGTGATCCGCTGGGAAGCCGAGCAGCACGTGCCGTTCGACATGGCCAACGTGGAGCTCGATTTCCAGATCCTCGATCCCGAAGCCGAAGGGCTGCAGATGAACGTGCTGCTCGTGGCCGCCAAGCGGGAGCTGGTCGAGAGCCGCATGGCTCTCCTGGGCGAAGCCGGTCTCGACCCCTCGATCATCGACGTCGATGCGTTCGCAATCCATAACGCGTTCGAGCTGAATCACCCCGACGCCATGCAGGGCGTCGTCGGTCTCGTCAATATCGGGCACGAAGTCACCAACGTGAACGTCCTCGAGGATGGCGTGCCCGTGCTGACGCGCGATCTCTCGGTCGGCACGCGGCGCTTCCGCGAAGATCTGCAGCGCGAGAAGGGGCTCTCGAGCGAAGAAGCCGAGCGAGTCATCCAAGGCGCGGCGCAGCACGCCGATCTGGGCGGCTACGTGAGCGCGCGCGGTGAGGAGATCGCGGTCGGTGTGGAGCGGGCCGCGGCATTCCTCGCCACCGCTTCCCGCAATGCCGGCGGTCTATCGCGCGTTTACACGACCGGTGGTGGCGCGCGCGTCCCGGGGCTCAACGACGTCCTCGGGACGCGACTCAGAGTGCCGATCGAGTTGGCGAA
Organism: Gemmatimonadales bacterium; assembly: GCA_035251445.1. Classification (GTDB taxonomy): domain Bacteria; phylum Gemmatimonadota; class Gemmatimonadetes; order Gemmatimonadales; family GWC2-71-9; genus 20CM-2-65-7. Next base: position 6,909 of record DATFEG010000098.1, read on the forward strand.
TCCGGTGCAGCGGCTGCGCGTGAAGGACGACGTCTTCGAGACGGTGCCGGTGGACGAGGTCGCGCCATTGTTGATGCTGGCCGTGGGTCTGGCGCTGAGGCGCGCCGCATGATTGAGATAAACCTACTCCCGGGGAAGAAGAGGACGGTCAAGGGAGCGGGCATGAAGCTGTCCATGCCCGACTTCAAGGCGCTCTTTGCGCAGGTCAAGGATCCCTGGCTCATCGCGGCGGTCGTGGCGTGGGTAATCGTGGGTGGCGGCGGCGCGCTGCTGTTCATCACCGAGCGCGCGCGGCTCGCCCGCGCCGAGTCGCGTCTCGATAACATCCGCGCCGAAAAACGCCGCTACGATATCGTGATCGCGCAGAAACGCCAGCTCGAGAAGGTGCGGGACTCGTTGGTGTACCAGATCAACGTGATCCGTCAGATCGACGCCGATCGGTACATCTGGCCCCACGTGCTCGATCAGACAACCAAGGCGCTCCCGCCCTATACATGGCTCACGCGCATTCAGTCCGTCAATGCGTTGGTCGCCGCGGTGCCGGGACAGCCCAGCGGCCCGGTCGCGGTGGAAACGGATTCGACGGGCGCGACGCTCGTGCGCGTGTCGATCGACGGCCGCACGGTGGATATCCAGGCCTACACCACATTCCTGCGCCAGCTCGCCGCGTCACCCTGGTTCACCGACGTGACGCCTGCCAGCTCCCAGACGGTGATCGAAGCCGATCGCCCGGTCACTGCGTTCAACGTGACGGTGCGCTATCGCCCGGCAGATTCCGTCTATATCCGCACGGTTCCCTTCGTGCAGTCGATGAGGTAGGGCGATGGCACTCGGATTACCCACCGACCAACGCGGTCAGATCATGGCGCTCCTCGTCCTCGTCGCCCTGGCTGGCGGCTATTTCTTCTGGACGAAAGTGCATGAGCCGCAGAGCGCGCGGATTTCCGCGGCGAACCAGGAAGCCGACAGCCTGGAGCGGATCGTCGAAGCCGCCAAACGGGACCTCGCGAGCGGCAGCACTGCCGACCTGCAGCGGCGTGTCGAGAGTTATCAGGGCGCGCTCGAGCTGATGCGGCGTCTGGTGCCCGACAAAAACGAAGTCCCGACGCTCATCGACGACATCTCGACGAAAGCCAAGGTGCGCGGCGTGACGTTGGGCAAAATCCAGCCGCTCGCGCCGGAGCCGGGCTCGCCATTCGACACCTATCGCTACCGGCTCGAGGTGTACGGCCATTACGACCAGCTGGGTGAGTATCTCGCCGACATCGCATCGCTGCCCCGTATCGTCGTGCCGCAGGAGGTGACACTCTCGGCGGCGACGCCGGCCGCGCAGAAGCTGCTCGCCGACACGGCGGGGTCCCTACTGCTTGCGGAGTTCGCAATCCGCACGTTCGTGAAGTCGACGACCGCGTCGGCGACGCCGACGAGAGGAGTGCCGGCGCGTGCGTCCAATTAGCCTCGCACTCGCACTGAGCGCGGCTATTCCCGCAACACTGACGGGACAGCAGCGCGACACCAATGGAGACACCACGGTGACGGCGGCGACGCTGCAGCGCGAGGTGTTCGCGTACGAGGGCGGCGGGCGCGATCCCTTTATGTCGCTGCTCAGGTCGGGCGAGGTGCGGCCGCTGATTTCCGACCTGAAGCTGACCACCATCGTCTATGACGGGCGCTACGCCGCGCGCAGCGTCGCAGTGCTTCGTGACATCACCAACCGCCGCATGTATCGCGTGAAAACGGGCGACATCGTCGGGCGCTTGAAGGTTACGCAGATCCGTCCGCGCGAGGTCGTGTTCACCGTGCAGGAATTCGGTTTCGAGCGGCAGGAGACCCTGTCGCTCACCAAGCAGGAGGAGACGCCATGAAGGCTCTGTTGCTCCTGGCGGCGCAGTTCGCGGCCGCCGCTCCCGGGGCCCTTGCCGGGACGGCGGTTCGCGACGGGGAAGTCCGGGGAGTGAGCGTGCTGCCGGCCAGCGGCAAGGTCGAGATCGTCATCGACCTGCGAGGAGCCGCTCGGGTCAACGATTTCACCCTCACCAATCCCGCGCGCCTGGTCATCGACCTGGTCGGGACGCGGCTCACGGTGCCCGCGGCCATGTACGATGGCTTGAACCGTGGCGGCGTCCGAAACATCCGGTACGGGCAATACAAGCCAGACATTGTTCGCGTCGTGATCGATCTGGATGCGCTGAAGGACTATCAGGTCGACCGCGCGGGCGCTCAGGTGCGCGTGCACATCGGCACCGAGCGAACGAGCTTCGCGGCGTGGTCGAGCCGCAGGACCTCACCTCCCGTTCCCCCTCTCCGCGTTGTGGAGCGGGGGTCAGGGGGAGGGGGTGAGGCCCCCCCCGTACGCGGCGGACCGGAACAGGCGGCGCGCGTCACGACGCCCGCGCTCGGACGCTCCTTGTCGATCGAACAGTACCTCGCCGCGCACCGCTCCGAAGCCGCGCAGTCGCAAGCGCCACGGATCACGGTGCAGTGGGACAACGCGTCGATTGAGGACGTGATCGCCGGATTCGCCGCCTTCAGCGGCCGCACGATCGTCCTCGCCAAGGGCATCACCGGCAACGTCACCGCCGAGATCAAGAACCAGCCGTGGGACCTCGCGCTCAACGCGGTGCTCGAGTCGCAGGGCCTGGCGGTGCAGACATTGCCCGGCGGCATTCTCAACGTCGTCAGCAAGGTCGAGCTGGCGCGGGCCGACTCCACCGTCCCAATCACGACGCGCCTGGTGCGCATCAACTACGCCAAGGCGACGTCGCTCGTTCCGTCAGTGCAATCGATTCTCACCAAGCGCGGCCAGGCGGTCGCCGACTCGACCAGCAACGCGCTCGTGATCACGGAGGTCAGTTCCCGGATCGACGATGTCGTCGACTTCGTAAAGGGTCTCGACCTGCGCACGCCGCAGGTCTCGATCCAGGCGAAGATCATCTTCGTCGACCGCACGGATGTCGAAGAGCTGGGTGTGAAATACGACCTCGGCACGACCAATCAATTCTTCAACCGGCTCGTGCAGCGGCCCGATCCGCGTACGGCGGAGCCCGTCGATACCGACCTCGACGGCGTTCCCGACGCGCTCGTGCCGACGGAAACCTTCGCGCCCAACGAAACCATCGTCGCGCTGGGCGGCAACTCGCTGTCGGCGCTCGGCAATGCGGGCCAGCAGGTCATCAATCCGGCGCTCGATCTGATCTTCTCGACGGCGATCGGGAACTTCGATCTCACGACGTTCGTGCAGGCGCTCCAGCGCGTCGAGCTGGCCGACATCCAGGCCGAGCCGACGATCACGACGTTGGATAACCGGGAAGCCGAGATTCTGGTCGGCGATCGCGTGCCGATCCGGGTCATCGACGTCAGCTCGACCGCCACCGCCGGGGCCCAGCAGCAGAACGTCCCGCGGGCCACCGTGTCATTCGAGCAGACCGGTATCAACCTCCGGGTCACGCCGCACGTCACGGCCAATCGTCAGATCCTGATGGAAGTGCACGCCGAACGTTCGAACGTCCGGCCGGCGTCGGTGGACATCGGGTTCACCTTCCAAACCCAGCAGGCGGACAATCAGATCCTGGTCAACGATGGCGAAACGGCCGTAATTGGCGGACTTACGGTGACTGAGGTCACTGTCACCAAGTCCGGCATTCCTTTCCTTGTAGATCTGCCGATTCTGGGCAAGCTGTTCGGCTTTACGCAACAGCAGGAAAACAGGCGCGATCTGCTGATACTGATCACGCCCCACATCATCGACGATCTCGTCTCGCCTACCGGTCAGTAATCGGCGGGACGCGCAGCAGGAGAGGCTGATATGCGGCTGGTCACTCGCGGCACCGCAGTCTGGGGGATAGGCGCGCTCGCCATGGTCATCTGGGCGTGCGAGACAACGCGCAATCCGGGGGGCATCCAGCGCGATGTCACTCCACCGGCCATCCTCCTCGTCAATACCGCCGGCGACTCCCAGGAAATCGCCAACGGCCTGCAATTCGGCATCCAGGCGATCGATAATCTCGCGCTCAAGAGCGTCAGCCTGCGGTTCAGCGGTGGACTCATCGGCATCGCGGACACGAACTTCACCGGCCAGGTCAAGACGTATGCGGTCTCCCGCACCCTGACCTTCTCGTCCAACTCCGGGGTGGGCGGCGACATTCAGATCATTGGACGCGCTACGGACGGCGCGGGCAACTTTTCCGAAGACACGCTCAGCATCTTCCTGTCGAACGTGCAGGCGCTGCGCGTGCGGCTGGTGGTCCCGTCGCCGGGCGCGCTGGCCTCGACCGGGAAGGGCCTGCCAGTCGACGTGATCGCGGTCCAGAATTCGGGCATTGCGAAGATCGGGTTCCTCGTGTCACCAGCGGCCAGCGTCACCAACCCGACCACGCCACCCAACGACTCGCTCGTCTTCACGCCCCCGTTCGCCGATTCGGTGGAGTACGTCGACACGCTTGTCGTCGTGCCCTCGAGCGGCACCTTCAACGTCGTTGGCTTCGCGGAAGACTCGGCGGGACGGCGCGGCTTCACGAGCGTCATCACGGTCGTCATTCAGTCGGTGGCGACGGACAATCAAGTCCCGGTGGTCGCGCACCGCATCGGCGACCGCGTCGAAGTGGACGACACGATCCACGTGCGCGCCCAGGACCCGAGCGCGATTTCGTGGATGGGCTTCCGGGTCGATACGAATAACGTGCTCATGAAGTTCGACAGCCTCTATGTCGGCGCCGGAAATTTGACCGACGTGACGCGTCACTTCACACTGGGCTTGCAAGGTCTCCAGCCGCTGCCGCGTACGATCGTCGTGCGGGGTTACGCCTGCGACGCGGCGGTCGCGCGCAACTGTGACTTCACGAACAGCACGACCCTGATTCCGAGCCCGCCGGTCAGGCGCGGTGGTACGTACAGCGCTCCCCCGGTGCACATGGGGCCGATGGCGCTGATCGATACCGTCATCGTGGTCGCGGGAGTGACGCGCCCGCTGCCGTTCGGCGGCCGGATCGCCGACGCGATCTTCAACGGCAACGATTCGAGTCTCTATCTCACCAACCCGGCGCTCGGCCGCGTGGAAATCTTCCAGGTCGCCAACACCTCGTTCGTGGCCTTGGGAATTCCGACCGCCGGCCCGCAGCCGTGGGGTATCGCGCTGTGGCCGCTCGACACGCTCGGCAATTACAAGGACTCGATCATCGTCGCCAACTCGGGCGGCGTGGAGCTGTCGATCATCGACGTCCGCCCCGGTGTGCGGCGGTTGGCGTGGCGGCAGGATCTGCCGGACTATCTGATCGAAACCTACCGGGTCCTGACGGCGCCGATTCGCGAAGAAATCAAGGTGTACGATCTCTCGGACCGGCCGCAGTATGTGTCCACCGTGTGCCGCGTCACGTCGGGCTCGCCGAACTGTCATGCCGACTCGGTGTTTGCCATCTACTCGACGCTGCCGACGGCGAGCAGCACCCCGCCGTTCGCCAACAAAGCCACGCTGCGCATGGAGAAGCTGATCGACAGCCCGGATACGGCGCAGTTGTTCAGCCACTTCTTCTGGGAGCTGGCGGGCGACAGCACACTGACGAGCACGAGCCGCGACACGCTGCGCATCGAAATGCGCCGGGGCCGCCCCTATAATGAGCAGCGCGTGCAGCTCTCCGCATGCAACGGTGTCACCATCTCGCTGGAAGAATTCGGCTTGGGCGATTCCACGTACGTGAGGAACTCCGGCAATTTCACGCACGTCATCATGGGTGAGGGTGGCAACATCACCAGCGAGTTCGCGCGCGTGGTGGGGTATACGGCCAAGGCGCCGCTGTTGAAGGGACCAAGCACACTCAGAACGTGCTATACGAACGGGAGCCTGCTCACCGCCGATACCGGTGAAAACCATCGCGATCTCGGTGTGACGCCGTACATCGACGTCAGCGACTTCATCAGCAACACCGGCGTCAAAATCCATGCGGTGGCCATCAACTTCAACGGTGGCACGAACCTGGTCCGCGCCGACTCGATCTACTTCCTCGACGAAGGGCTGAAGCTCAAGGGCACCGCCGAGGCGCCGAACGGCGCGTTCGGGATGGACATGAACTACAACCACGCGTTCCTGGCGGGGGACCCCGGGACGCCGACCTTCGGCGGACCCGGTAACCCCAATGACCGCATAGCATTCTCGGCCCGGCCTGACGGCAATATCGACGTGTGGGATACGTTCTTCTACGGCAGGGTTGGCGGAATCGTCGTCCGCGACCCCATCATTGGACCAATGCGCGTGGCGCGAAACCGGGCGAACACACGGCAGTGGCTGTTCGGCGTGACGGCGGCCGGTGTGGTGATGATCGAGCTGCCGGTGATCACTAACCCGTTCCCGGTGAAGCCGCCATGGGGGCCGGCGATTAAGTGACGCCGGGTGCCTCCGGGCCCGGTTGGCGAAATGCGAGCCCGACCCACCGTCGGGCTCGCCTTTTATGGGGAGCACGGAGCAGTCTGCTCCGTGCTCCCTGCTCCGTGCGTAGCGTAGACGTTGAGTCGGGTTAGGAGAGACAATAATGACGTTCCGGTTCACAACGGCAGGCGAGTCGCACGGCCGCGGCCTCGTGGGCATCCTCGAAGGGATCCCCGCCGGTCTCCCCGTATCGGCTGCCGATGTGGACGCGGAGTTGAAGCGCCGCCAGGGCGGGTACGGGCGCGGCGCCCGCATGAAGATCGAGTCCGACCGCATCGAATGGCTTGCCGGCGTGCGCGCCGGCGAGACCCTCGGTTCACCGATCGCGATGCTGATCTGGAACCGCGATTGGGAGCATTGGCAGGATGTCATGGCGCCGGAAGCCGACGCCACTCCCGATCCGCTCGGACGCCGCCGTCAGGTTACGCGGCCGCGGCCCGGCCACGCCGATCTTGCCGGATCGCTCAAGTACGATCGCACGGACGCGCGCGACATTCTCGAACGCGCCAGCGCGCGTGAGACTGTCGCGCGTGTCGCGTGCGGCGCGGTGTGTAAGAAGCTCCTGCGGGAATTCGACATCGAAATCGGCTCGTACGTGGCGGAGCTTGGCGGTGTGGTGGCTGCTCCCTGCTCCGTGCTCCCTGCTCCCGTGAATGAAGCCGCCGACCAGAGTCCAGTCCGGTGCCTGGACCAGGACGCGGAAGCTGAGATGATGCGCCGCATCGACGCGGCCAAGGCGGCCGGTGACACGTTGGGTGGGATCGTCGAGGTGATCGCGCTTGGCGTCCCAGTGGGGCTCGGGTCGCACGTCTCGTGGGACACGAAGCTCGACGGCCGGCTCGCGCAGGCACTGATGTCCATTCCCGCAGTAAAGGGTGTGGAGCTGGGCCTCGGCTTCGAAGCGGCGCGGCGCAAGGGGTCCGAGGTACACGATGAGATTTTGCCGGGCTTGGCGCGCGCCACGAACCGTGCGGGCGGCACCGAAGGCGGGATGACGACGGGCGAGCCCGTCGTCGTGCGCGTGGCCATGAAGCCGATCTCCACGCTGATGTCGCCGCTCAAGACCGTGGACCTGAAGACGGGCGGGCCGGCGCAGGCGCAATCGGAGCGCTCCGACGTTACGGCTGTCCCTGCGATGGGCGTCATCGCCGAAGCGATGATGGCGATCGTCTTGACCGAGGCGCTGCTGGAGAAATTTGGCGGCGACGCGCTCATCGAATTGAAGCGAAACGTCGAGGGTTATCTCGCGCAGGTGCGTGCGCGCGCCGGAACAAGCTCACCGGTTCCTCCTCTCCGCATTGTGGAGAGGGGGTCAGGGGGTGAGGCGTGAAGAAGCACATCGTGCTCATCGGCCTGCCCGGGGCAGGGAAGTCGACGGTGGGCCGGCTCGTAGCCGAGCGCTTGCAGACGACGTTCCTCGACATCGACTCGATTTTGATCCGCAAGGAAGGCAAACCGATCATGCTGATCTTCGCCGAAAAGGGCGAGCCCGCGTTTCGCGACATGGAGCGCAACGAAGTCGAGGGCGCGCTCGGCGGAGAGCCCGCCGTGATCGTTCCCGGTGGAGGTTGGGCAGCACAGCCGGGAGCGCTCGACGCGGCAAGGTCTCATGGGTACGTGGTTTACCTCAAGGCACGAGCCGAGATCGCAGCGGCGCGCGCCGCGCCTTCGGGAACACGACCCGTTTTGATGGGTGATGATCCTGTGACGCAGATGCGGGAGCTGTTCACAGCGCGCGAGCCGTTCTACACGACTGCCGATGCTACCGTCCTGACCGAGGCGAAAACGCCCGAACAGGTGGCTGCGGAGGTCGTCCGACTTGCGCAAATCAGTGCCGGTTGGTAACGATGGAGCCCGGGATGTCTTTGAACAGAGGTTGATGCGTGCCTGATAATGAAGAAGAAGTGAAACCAAAAAAGAAGAGAACGCCTCGGAAAAAGAAGGACGCCGAGGCGATTCTCCCGACGGCGGATACCGAAGAAACCGACGCCGCTCCTGTAAAGGGCGGCGCACTCGTCATTGTCGAATCGCCCACGAAGGCCAAGACCATCGGCAAATACCTGGGTCGCGGCTACACCGTGAAGGCGACCGTGGGGCACTTGCGCGACCTTCCCAGGCGCGAGCTGGGCGTCGACGTCGACAACGGCTTTGCGCCCAAATACGTCACCATCAAGGAAAAGGCGAAGACGCTCGCCGAAATCAAAAAAGCCGCTAAAGCGGCCGACCGCGTGCTTCTCGCCACCGACCCGGACCGCGAGGGCGAGGCAATCGCCTGGCACGTCGCGTCACAGCTCAACGGGGCCGCGGACGGCGACGGCAAGATCCGCCGCGTCCTGTTCCACGAAATCACCAAGGACGCGGTCGCCCAGGCGCTGGCAAATCCACTCGAAATCGATCAACGCAAGGTGGACGCCCAGCAGGCGCGGCGTGTGCTCGATCGGTTGGTGGGATACAAGGCCTCCCCGGTTCTCTGGAAAAGCATCAAGACCGGCCTCTCGGCCGGTCGGGTCCAGACCGTCGCGCTGCGGCTGATCATCGAGCGGGAAGAAGAGATCCGGAAGTTCGTGCCCCAGGAATACTGGACCATTGCGGCCGATCTCGAGAAGGATGGCCAGCCGTTCCAGGCGCGCCTGCAGAAGCTCGACGGGCACAAGCCCGAGATCAAAACCGAGAAAGACGCGCGCGACATCGTCGCCGAAGTCGAGAAGCTGCCGTTCGTTGTTACCTCGGTGGAGCGCGGGGAGCGGCGGCGCAAGGCGCCGGCCCCGTTCACGACGAGCACGATGCAGCAGGAAGCCGCGAAACAGCTGGGCTTTTCGGCCGGGCGCACCATGCGCGCGGCGCAAAAACTCTACGAGGGCGTGGAGCTGGGCGAGCAGGGCTCGGTGGGCCTCATCACCTACATGCGCACGGACTCGGTGCGCGTCTCGGACGCCGCGATCAAGCAGGCGCGCGAATACATCAACGCGCAGTTCGACAAGCGCTATCTGCCCGAGGAGCCCAACGTCCACAAGGGTGGCCGCGGCTCCAAGGTGCAGGACGCTCACGAAGCGATCCGCCCCACCGAAGTCGGCTACAAGCCGGAAGACCTGAAGAAGTATCTCGAGCGCGACCTCTTCAAGCTCTACCAGCTGATCTGGCGGCGATTCCTCGCCTCGCAGATGACCCCGGCCGTATACGAGGCGACCAAAGTCGACTTCGACCTGGCGGGCGGGCGATTCCTCTTCCGCGCCACCGGCTCGCGCCAGCTGTTCGACGGCTATCACGCCCTCTACAGCGAAGCCCACGAGGCCGAAGATGCCAAGACGCTGGACACTATCGAGCCGATCCCGGTGCTGAAAGAGGGCGATCGCGCCACGCTCAAGCAGGTCGTCCCCAGCCAGCACTTCACCGAGCCGCCGCCGCGTTTCAGCGAGGCGAGCCTCGTGAAGGAGCTCGAGCGCCTGGGCATCGGCCGGCCGTCGACCTACGCGGCCATTATTTCGACGCTGCGCATGCGCTGGTACGCGACGGCGAAAGACCGCCGCTTCCATCCCACGCCACAGGGCGAAACGGTCTGGAAAGTCCTCAAGCGCTCGTTCCCCGAAGTATTCGAGGTGGGCTTTACGGCGCAGATGGAGACCGAGCTCGACAAAGTCGAAGAGGGCGACCTCGCCTGGCAAAGTGTATTGGGCGATTTCTGGAAGCCGTTCAGCATGGCGCTCGAAGCCGTGGATGTGAATAAGATCATCCACGAAGTGCACGATCTCACGGGGCTCGAGCAGGAGAAGTGCCCCAAGTGTGGCTCACCACTCGAGGTGAAGAGCGGCCGATTCGGCCCCTACATCGCCTGTGTGCGCTACGCCACGAAGGAGTGCGACTACTCGCGCTCCATCAAGAAGGACAAAATCCCCGACCGGCCCTCGGACGAGATCTGTAAGGAATGTGGCGCGCCGATGGTCATCAAGACCGGGCGCTACGGGGAATTCCTCGCCTGCACGCGCTACCCCAAGTGCAAGTACACTCAGCCCGTGCCGCTCGGCATCAAATGTCCCAAGTGCGTCGTGGGTGATCTGGCCGAACGGCGCACCAAGCGTGGACGGACGTTCTACGGTTGCTTGCGCTATCCAGATTGCGATTATTCCACCTGGAACAAGCCGGTCGCGGTTCCATGCCCCAACTGCGGCTTCGTCGGGATGGAAGACATCAAGTCGAAGACGACGGGAGAGACGACACGCAAATGCCTGAAGTGCGGGCATCAGATCACGGTCGAGTCGGAGGCCCCCGAACCCGAAGAGGTCGCACCGTAAAGGCGACGGTGGTCGGTGGTGGTCTCGCTGGATGCGAGGCTGCCTGGGCACTCGCAGAACGTGGTGTTGCCGTTACCCTCCATGAAATGCGACCGCTGAAGATGACGCCGGCGCATCAAACCGAAACCCTCGCCGAGCTGGTCTGCAGCAACACCTTCAAATCCGTGGAGCCGCTGCACGCGCACGGCCTGCTCAAGGCAGAGATGCGCATGCTCGGCAGCATCGTCCTGCAGGCAGCGGACGAGGCGCGGATCCCGGGCGGCAGCGCGCTCGCGGTCGATCGCGTGGCGTTCGCGAAGGGTGTGGAGGCGCGGGTGAAGTCACATCCCAACGTCACCCTGGTGCGCGAGGAAGTCACCGATCTTCCGACGCCCGGCATCGTCGCGACAGGACCGTTGACCTCGGACGCGCTCGCCGGCGCAATTGCCACGCGCCTCGGCGTTCAATCGTTGGCGTTTTACGACGCGATTGCCCCGATCGTCTCCGCTGACTCGATCGACTACAGCCGTCTCTTCAAGGCATCCCGTTACGGCAAAGGCGGCGGCGACGACTACTGGAATGCACCGTTCACTCAGGTCGAGTACGAAGCGTTTGTGGCTGCGCTGATCGCGGGCGAGCAGTACGTGCCGGGGCACGAGTTCGACAAGGTGCCGTATTTCGAGGGCTGCTTGCCGGTTGAGGAGATGGCGGCAAGGGGGCCGGAGACGCTGAGGTTTGGGCCGATGAAGCCCGTGGGGCTGCGGGATCCCCGGGCTGCCGCCCGGGGTCTGCCAGGTGAGCCCTACGCGGTCGTGCAGTTGCGGCAGGAAGACCGCGCCGCGCAGATGTGGAATCTGGTCGGCTTCCAAACTCGGCTGAAAACCGGCGCCCAGCAGAAGGTTTTCCGCATGATTCCGGGATTGGAAAACGCCGAGTTCCTGCGCTTCGGAAGCATTCACCGCAACAGCTATCTCAATGCGCCGCAGGTGTTGACGCCGCATCTGTCCACCAAAGATGATTCGCAGCTCTTGTTTGCGGGTCAGCTCACTGGGGTGGAAGGCTACACCGAGTCGGCGGCGACGGGCATGATGGCCGGGATCAATCTCGCGCGGCTGCTCGCGGGCGAGGAACCGGTGTTGCCGCCGCCTACGACGATGCTAGGCGCGCTGTATCGCTACTTGCGCGAGACCGAGCCGGGTCGCTTCCAGCCGATGAATGCCAATTTCGGGCTGATGGAGCCGCTCGAGAACGCGCCCAAAGACAAGTTCAAGAAGAAGGAGGCGCTCGCCGGTAGGGCGTTGAGTGAAATGGAGAGATTCCGGAATGTCCTTCAGGACGGTGCAGTGCCGAGCACACCCTTCAGGGTGTGAATAACATGACGAGGCACTCCGAGATCTCTGAATTCGTCACCTTTCTTTCAAAAGAGCGCAACGACTCTCCCCACACCGTCAAAGCCTACGCCCGCGACCTCGAAGCATTCGCCGCGTTTTGCCGGGACTACTACGGTGGCCCCTGGACCTGGGCCGGTGTGGATCGACTCGCGGTGCGCGGTTTTCTCGCGGCGGAGCAGAGGCGCGGCGTGGCGAAACGCTCCGTGGCCCGCGCGCTTTCGGCGCTGCGCACGTTCTATCGTTTCCTGAACGCCACGCGCGGGCTCGAGGTGAATCCGGCGCGCGCGGCGCGCACGCCCAAGCTCGAGCGGACGCTGCCGGCGTACCTCGATCGCGCCGAGATGGACATGTTGTTTGCCGAGGCGGAGGCGCGCGCGGGGGCGGGTGGATTTCGCGAAGCGCGCGATCTGGCGATGTTGGAAATGTTTTACTCGAGCGGCATGCGACTGTCGGAGCTGGCTGGGCTGAATGATGCCGACGTCGATCTCGTCTCCGATCAGGTCAAGCTGCGCGGCAAGGGAAAGAAGGAGCGCATCGTGCCGGTTGGATCGCGCGCGCGGGCGGCGCTGCGGACGTACCTCCAGTATCGGGACCGGCTCTTTCGGGGGGCTCATGCCGTCTTCGTCAACCAACGCGGGCGGCGGATCTCGGCGCGCGGCATTCAGCTCGCCATGAAGCAGCTGTTCGCCACACTGGCCCGGGGAACCCAGCTGCACGTGCACGCGTTGCGTCATTCGTTCGCCACGCACCTGCTCGACGCGGGCGCTGACCTCAGATCGGTGCAGGAATTGCTCGGCCACGCTTCGCTCGGAACCACGCAAGTGTATACTCATACGTCGGTGGAGCGATTGAGAAAGGTCTATCAGCAGGCGCATCCGAGGGCATGACAGGGAGCACGGAGCACGGAGCAGATGATACAACGCATACACAGCACCACGATTCTCTGCGTCCGGCGCGACGGAAAAGTCGCGATCGGTGGTGACGGGCAAGTCACGGTCGGCGAGACCGTGATGAAGGCCAACGCCAACAAGGTGCGCACGCTCAAGGGTGGCAAGATTCTGGCGGGATTCGCCGGCGCCGCGGCGGACGCATTTACGCTGTTTGACAAGTTCGAAGAAAAGCTCGAGCGGTATCCCACGAACCTGCCGCGTGCGGCCGTCGAGCTCGCGAAGGACTGGCGCTCCGATCGCGTCCTGCGCCGCCTCGAGGCACTGCTCGTCGTTGCCGACAAAGAGCATGGCTACGTCATCAGCGGCTCCGGTGAGTTGATCGAGCCGGACGACGGCATTCTGGCGATCGGCTCCGGAGGGTCGTTCGCCCTCGCGGCGGCGCGAGCGCTGCTCAAAGAGTCGAAGCTGAGTCCGGCCGAGATCGTCCGAAAGGGCCTGGAGATCGCCGCGGAGATCTGCGTGTATACCAACACAAACATTACCGTAATTGAGTTATAGACATGGCCAAGTCACCAGCGGAAACACCTCTACCGCCTCCTACCGCCCCTTCACCGTCGGCGGACGAAACGATGCCATGGTTGGAGGAAATGCCTCCCCGCAAGATCGTGGCGGAGCTCGATCGCTACATCGTTGGCCAGGAGGCAGCGAAGAAAGCCGTAGCGATCGCGGTGCGCAATCGGTGGCGTCGCGCGCAGGCACCCGAAGAGATCCGCGACGAGATCATGCCGAACAACATCATCATGATCGGTCCGACGGGCGTGGGAAAAACCGAGATCGCGCGCCGGCTGGCGCGGCTCGCGGGCGCGCCGTTTCTCAAGGTCGAAGCGTCGAAGTTCACCGAGGTGGGCTACGTCGGGCGCGACGTCGAATCCATGGTGCGTGAGTTAGTGGACGTTTCGATCAACATGGTCCGCTCGGAACGCGAGGACGATGTTTACCCCACGGCTGAACAGCGAGCTGAGGAGCGGCTCCTCGACCTGTTGTTGCCCCCGCTTCCGGTACCGCCTCCTACCGCCCCTTCTACCGCCGCGACAGCCAGTTCCGAAGCCGGGCAACGTCCCCTGTTCGTGGTCTCTTCGAAGGGCGACGTGCAATCCAAGATGCCGGAGGCGGAGACGGAGGCGCAGGAGCGCCGGCGCCGCACGCGTGAGAAGCTGCGCCAGCAGCTCAAGGACGGACTGCTTGAAGAGCGTGACGTCGAAGTCGAGGTGCAGCAGCAGGGCTTCCCCATGCTCGAGATGATGCAGCCGCCGCAGGGGATGGAAGGACCCGACATCAACTTCGGCGAGATGCTGCAGGATCTGATCCCGAAGAAGAAGAAGCGCCGCACGGTCCATCTGCACGAAGCGCGGCGCATTCTCGTCGACGAAGAGCTGAAGAAGCTGGTGGACATGGACGACGTCGTGAACGAGGCGCTCGACCGCGTCGAGAATCATGGCGTGATTTTCATCGACGAGATCGACAAGATCACCGGCGCCCGCGGTGAGCGCACCGGCCCGGACGTGTCGCGCGAGGGCGTGCAGCGCGATCTGCTGCCGATCGTGGAGGGCTCGACCGTCCAGACGCGCTACGGGTATGTCCGCACGGACCACGTCCTGTTCATCGCGGCCGGCGCGTTTCACATCGCGAAGCCCAGCGACCTGATTCCGGAGCTCCAGGGCCGCTTCCCGATTCGCGTCGAGCTCTCGTCGCTCAGCGAAGCGGACTTCGTGCGCATCATGACGGAGCCGGAGAACGCGCTAACCAAGCAGTACGCGGCGCTGTGCCAGTCGGACGGCGCGACGCTCGAGTTCACGCCAGACGGGGTGAAGGAGATCGCCCGCATTGCGGCCAAAGTGAACGAGCGGATGGAGAACATCGGCGCCCGCCGGCTGCACACCGTGATGACGACGCTGCTCGAGGACGTGATGTTCGAGCTGCCCGATTATCCTTCCAAGCACATCGTGTTCGATGGGCCCGCGGTGCGGGAACGGCTGCTACGAATCGTAGAGGACGAGGACCTCCGGAAGTACATCCTGTAACCGAAAAACAGGTCCCTTCGCGGGGGCGCGCTGACGCCACAATTCATGTCCGGGTGTATCAAGGTCGGGAGGTCCGCAGTACACTCGTGCCTTGTAGACCGCTGTACAGCTTTTTGACGGCCGCCGCCGCGGGGCTTGGAGGCTGCGGCGATGCTTTTTCGCCACCACCTGGTGCGACCCGTCTGGATCCACCGCCGATCTACAAGGAGCTGTGGCGCGAGGTTGAAGGATGCTCGGGATTGTCCCGCAGCATGGCGTGGGTCAACTGGTTTCTGGTCCCGGAGCATCCGTTCCCATGCGGGACTCGCTTCTGCGCCGGCCTTTGGGTGTCGCCCCACAACATCTACCTGAGCGATGTAGCGGCACACGATCAGTACGGCGACAACTATCTCACCGTCCGACATGAGATCTTGCATGAGTTGGTGCGCAAGCCCGGCCACCCACCCGTTTTTAGCCAGTGCGAGTTGCTGCGAGAAGGGACCGACTATTGAATCTCAGGAAGTACATCCTGTAGCACCGTTATGACTTCTGGTGCGCCAGGACTTGCCTTCCGGGCGCATTTTGCCTTGGCTTCCGGTTCCAGCGGAAACCGGAGATTGCCATGCGCCTGCTGCTCACGCTGTTCACCGCTGCCGCACTCGTAGTTTCAATCGTTGCGTGCTCCGACTCGTTCTCACCCACCGTTGAAAACGTCGCCGGTGACTACAGCCTGGCGCGGCTCACCACCGTGACAGACACCGGGGGCACCGATGAATGGGTGCCGGCCGGCGCGGTGATAACGATTTCGCTCGATACGAACGGGACGACCACCGGTCACCTGTTCATCCCCCACGGCGGAGAGCAGGGAGCCGATCTTGACGCGGATATGGCCGGGACGTGGACTTTGACGAACGGCATCGTGGAGTTCGACCAGCCCAATGCCGACACATTTGTCCGTGACTGGGCCTTCACCGCGGTGAAAAACCGCCTCTCGGCGGAACATTCCGTCCCCGGCCTCAGGGTAATCGTCGCCCTAGCGAAGTAGTTGGCTTCAACCTTGTCCTTCGCCCGGCCTCCGGGTAAAATCCGTCACACATTCCTGTCATTTTGACCGATTTGGGCCGCCGAGGGGCGGACCGATCAGGACATTTCAATAATTGTTGAAGTGTCACGGCGAGGATACGGGGGCGAGACGGTGCCAAAGCGCGATTTTCTGCAAATCACCGATTTCACCCGCCAGGAGATCGAACAGCTCTTCGACCTCTCCACGCGGATGAAGGCCCGATCCTACCGGGAGACCCCCCTTGCCGGGAAGACGCTGGCCATGATCTTCGCGAAGTCCTCCACCCGCACCCGCGTTTCCTTTGAGGTCGGCGCCTATCAACTCGGCGGCCAAGCCCTGTTTCTGTCTAGCAAAGACATTCAAATCGGTCGCGGGGAGCCGATTCCCGACACCGCCCGGGTGCTGTCCCGCTACGTCGACGGCATCATGATCCGCACCTACGATCACGCCGAAGTCGAGGAGCTGGCTCGCTTCGCGACTATCCCGGTCATCAACGGCCTCACCGATCTGACACATCCGTGCCAGGTCCTCGCGGACCTGTTCACCGTCAAAGAGCACCTCGGCGGCTGGGAAGGGAAGCGCATCGCCTGGGTCGGCGATGGCAACAACATGGCCAACGCCTGGCTCGAGGCCGCTGCAGTCCTTGGCTTCGAGCTGCGGCTCGCGTGCCCCGAAATGTTCGAGCCCAACATCGCGAAGTACGAAGCGGCCAAGAAAAACGGCTGCGTGATGGTCACCGAGGTACCCGAGGAAGCAGTCGAAGGTGCACACGTTGTGAACACCGACGTCTGGGCCTCCATGGGCCAGGAAGCCGAAGCCGAAGCCCGGCGCAACGCATTCAAGGGATTCACGGTGGATACGGACTTAATGAAGCTGGCTGATCCGAAGGCGATCTTCCTGCACTGCTTACCGGCACATCGCGGTGAAGAAGTGACGGCTGATGTGATCGATGGTCCTCAGTCCCGCGTGTGGGACGAAGCCGAGAATCGGCTCCACGTTCAAAAAGCCCTGCTCGCCACTCTCATGTCATGACCCAAATCCCAACTCCCAGCTCCCAGCTCCTAAAACGCACCCCGCTTCACGGCGTCCACGTAACCCTCGGCGCCAAAATGGTGCCGTTCGCCGGCTTCGAGATGCCGGTCACGTATCCAAGCGGCATCAATGCCGAGCACCGCGCGGTGCGTGAGAACGTCGGCGTATTCGACGTCTCGCACATGGGCGAATTCGAGATCACGGGATCCGATCGAAATGCCTTCGTGCAACGGGTAACGTGCAACGACGTTGGCGCTCTCAAGCCCGGCCAGGCTCAGTATTCCGGGATACTCACAAAGGAAGGAACGTTCGTCGACGACTGCCTCGTGTACCGCTTCGAAGACAAGCTGATGATGGTCGTGAACGCGTCGAACATTCAGAAGGACTGGGATCACATCGTGGCGCAAAAGGGAGGCGCCGACGTCCGGTTGCGCGATATCTCGGACGAAACGGCGCTGCTCGCGGTACAGGGACCGAAAGCCGAAGCGCTCCTCGGACAGCTCACGAGCCTCAGCGTGGCGTTGATCCCCTACTACCACTTCGTGCAGGGCAAGGTCGCAGGCGTGCAGTGCTTCGTCTCGCGCACCGGCTACACCGGTGAGGACGGCTTTGAGTTGTACTGCCGGGCGGCCGACGCAGAAACGCTCTGGCATGCGCTCGTCGGTGCGGGCCGCGGGGAGCCGGTTGGCCTCGGCGCGCGCGACACGCTGCGCCTCGAGGCCGGCCTGCCGCTGTACGGCAACGACATCGACGATACGACCACGCCGTACGAGGCCGGGCTCGCCTTCATCGTGAAGCTCGAGAAAGGCGCACCGTTCACGGGGCTCGAGGCGCTCAAGCGCCAGAAGCTCGAGGGCGTGCCGCGGCGCCTGGTTGGGTTCAAGATCAGCGAGCCGAAGACGATCGCACGGCACGGCTACCCCGCATTCCTCGACGGCACGCAGGTGGACATCGTGCGCAGCGGCACCATCACGCCGACCGCGAACGCGGCGATCGGTACGACGTACCTGCCGGCGGCCCGCGCCAAGGCCGGAACCAAGATCGAGATCGATGTCCGGGGTAAGAAGGTGGAGGCTGAAGTTGTGAAGATGCCGTTTGTGCCGCATCGGACCAAGAAATGACAACGGCGGCTGGAGAATCGGCGGCGCAGGGCGGCGAGGGGCGGCAAATCAGAATCGCCGTCCTCACGATCTCGGATCTAGGAGCGGTCGGCCAGCGAGCGGACACATCCGGTGACGCGATCGTGGATTGGGCCGCCGAGCGCGGGTTTCAAGTCGTGGTGCGGAGCGTGGTCGCCGATGAGACCGACCGCATCGCGGGCAAGCTCGCCCGCTGGGCCGATTCCAATGAGGTGGACGTCGTGCTGACGACGGGCGGCACGGGACTCACCGAGCGCGACGTCACGCCCGAAGCGACTGCCGCGATTCTCGATCGCGAAGCTGAGGGTATCGCCGAAGCGCTGCGCGCGGCGTCAGGCCCCAGTTTTCCCCGGGCCTGGCTTTCCCGCGGCCGCGCGGGAACCCGGGGCAAAACGTTGATCGTGAATCTTCCCGGATCCACCAACGGTGTAAAAGAAGGCTTGGCGGTTCTAGAGCAATTTCTTGAGCACGCCGTGGACCTGTTGAGCGGCACGAACACCACGCACCACGCACCACGCGCCACGCACCCAACGCACGCACATGGCTGATCGCGTCCTCATTACCACCGACGACCTCGAGCACGCGGTTCGAACCAACGCGGCGCTCGAGCAATCGGGCTTCGATACGGCGATGGTTTCGTCATTGGATGAGGTGCGGCAAGCGGTACGGAGTGGGAGCACGGAGCACGGAGCACGGAGCAGGGAGCCCGATGCGATCATTCTCACCGGCGGCCTGCACGAATCGACCGCCCAGCGGCTCCTCGCCGCGGCGCGCGAGCACGCCGTTTCGACCCTCGGCTTGGTGGAGCCGACCGACGATCCCAAACGGATCGCGCGCGAGCTGGGACTCACGGGATGGCTGGTGAAGCCCGTCGATCCCATGGAAGTCGTCCCGACCGTGCGGCGGCTGATCGAGCGGCGCCGGCTCCAGCAGCGCACGGGCATTCTGGGCGAATCGCCCGCGATCCAGGAAGTCCTGGTCAAAATCGAGCAGATCGCTCCCGTCACCTCCACGGTGCTGATCGAGGGCGAGTCGGGCACCGGTAAAGAGCTGGTCGCGCGCGCGATCCACGATCTCTCGCCGCGGCGCGCCAAGTCATTTATCGCGGTAAACTGCGCGGCGCTGCCCGAGACGCTGCTCGAGAGTGAGCTGTTCGGGCACGAGAAAGGCGCGTTCACGGGTGCCGCCGAGCGCCGGCTGGGTCGCTTCGAGCTCGCCAATGGCGGCACGATCCTGCTCGACGAGGTCGGCGAAATACCGCCCGCCACCCAGGTCAAGCTGCTGCGGGTGCTCGAGGACCGCAGTTTCTTCCGCGTCGGCGGGACGCAGCCGATTCAGGTCGATGTGCGTGTCATCGCGGCGACCAATAAGTCGGTGAAGGAAGCCGTTTCCCTCGGACGCTTCCGTGACGACCTCTTCTACCGGCTCAATGTGCTGTCGGTCTACTTGCCCCCGTTGCGCGAGCGGCGCAGCGACATTCCGCTGCTCGTCCGCACGTTCATCGCCGGGTTCGCCAGGGCGCACGATCGCAACTTCCACGGCATCACGCCCGAGGCGCTGCAGATCCTGGTGGACGCCGACTGGCCCGGCAACGTCCGCCAGCTCAAGAACCTCATCGAGTCCATGGTCGTGCTCGCGCCCGAGGGGGAGATTCGCGCCAGCGACATCCCGTTGGATGTCCGCGAGCGGAGTATGACCCTTCCGATGCGGATCGCGCCAACGCGTCAGGAGCCGGGAGCCGGGAGCCAGGAGCTGGAATTCATTTTCCGCACGCTCGTAGA
This sequence comes from Gemmatimonadales bacterium, assembly GCA_035251445.1. Classification (GTDB taxonomy): domain Bacteria; phylum Gemmatimonadota; class Gemmatimonadetes; order Gemmatimonadales; family GWC2-71-9; genus 20CM-2-65-7. The sequence goes on from DATFEG010000098.1 coordinate 26,951, forward strand.
ACTCAAGATGCAGCTCGAGGGGTTACGTCAGAGAATCGAAGATCGGCCTCACGAGCGAGTGGAAGTCATCGAAGTCGGGGAACCGGAGCATCAGACTCCTGGCTCCCGGCTCTCGGCTTCTATCGACCCGCTCGAGGCGACCCCGGAGCAAAACGGGGGGCAGGTCATCTACAAACCGGGGATGACCATGTCCGACGTCGAGCGAGCGGCCATCGACGCCGCGCTGCGGGAGACGCGCGGCAACCGGCGCAAAGCCGCCGAGACGCTCGGCATCGGTGAGCGGACGCTCTATAGGAAATTGAAGGAGTACGCCATAGATTAGCGTCGGCCCTGCCACCCTAATCCAAAGGTCGGCGTGGACTACAAAATCGATCCCGATTTGTGCGTCGCATGCTTGGCCTGCGTGCGAGTGTGCCCCTCGGACGCGGTAGCGGTTGAAAATGAGAAAGTCTGGATTGTCGAGGAGGCCTGCACCCGCGTAGGCCTCTGCCTCCCCGCGTGTCCCCACGAAGCCATCATTGCCGTCGGCGACTCGACCCGCGCGCTCGATCTCGCGCAGAGCCGCAAAGCCGTGCTCATCCTATCGGTCGAATCGGCCGCCCACTTCTATCCGGCCACGCCGGAGCAGGTCGTCAACGCCTGCTACGCTGCCGGCTTCTCGGTCGTGCACCGCGGCGTGCTGGGGGACGAGCTGGTCGCCAAGGCGTACCTGGACCTCTGGGCCGAGGAGGGGTGGGGGGAGCGGGGGACGGTAATCCGGAGTACCTGTCCCGTCATCGTCGAAACGATCCGCAACCAATACCCGGAGCTGATCCCCCACCTCGCTCCGGTGGCCACCCCGATCGCGGCCGAGGCCCGCTATCTCAAGGCGCTCTACGGCGAGGATACGCCGGTCGTGTACGCGGGGGTGTGCCTGACGGAGGGCGGGGACGACGTCGATGCCGCCATCACGCTCGTCGAGCTCGAGACGTTACTAAGGAAGCGGGGTGTGCGCGTTCAGGATCAGGCCCTCTTCTTCAGCCGCATTCCCGAAGAGCGACGCCGCTACTGGAGCACCGCAGGGGGCCTCCCGCTCGAATTGTTGAAAGAGGAGCGCCACGCTTCCCGCCGCTTCCGCAAAGTCCGGGGGCTGGCGGCGCTCGAGGGGATCGCGCGGGCGGTCGGCACGGACCGAATCGACCTCGGCTTCGTCGACATCCTGCCGTGCGAGGGGTGCCTCGACCACCCGCTGCTGGGCCCCAAGGACGAGTTGTTCCGGCGCCGGGCGATCGTGGGGGCCACCGAGCCGCCGCGGGCTCCCGCCCCCGTGCTCAAGGAGGGGGTCCAGATCCGGGTCGGGGCGGCGTTCGAGGTCGAAATGAACGGCGTTGGCCCGACGGTCGAGGCGGTGGAGTCGATCCTGCAGCAGATCGGCCTCGCGCCCAACGGCCGGCCGTGGGATTCGGGGGCCTGCGGCTACCAGACCTGCCAGGAGTTCGCGGTGGCGGCGGCGCAGGGTCGGACGACCCTGAAGTCCTGTCCGCGCTATCTCGAGCGCCAGGCCGAGGAGGCGCAGCAGCAAGCGGCGGTCGACGCGCTCACGGGGCTGGCGTCATTCCGCGTGTTGCGCGACCGTCTAGCTAATGAAGTCGCGCGCTGCCACCGTACGGGAGACCGGTTCGCGGTGCTGTTCCTCGACCTCGACAACTTCAAGCAGGTGAACGATCGCTACGGGCACGAGGCGGGGAACGCGCTGCTCAAGGCCACGGCGCGCGAGTGTGACAAACACATTCGTCTCACCGATGTTGCAGGTCGCTATGGCGGGGACGAGTTTGTAATAATCCTTGTGGGCACTGGCGTGGCCGGCGCGCGCGTCGTGGCTGAGAAGATGCGCCTCGCCGTCGAGCAGCAGGGGTTGGGCATGGGTTATGCAGCCGGGTTCGTAACGGCCAGCGTTGGAGTGGCCGAGTACGGTCCCGAGAAGCGAGAGGAGGATGTGCTGGTCGCGGCCGATCGAGCGCTGTATCGCGCCAAGGCCGGCGGCCGAAACCGGGTTGCCATGTCAGGAGAGGAGCCTGCGACGTGACATCCAATCCACAGGAGCCGCTGCCGTTGGGACCACCGAATGCGCCGGGCCAACCCGATCCGTGGGGAATGAAGCGGGTCGAGAATCTCATCACCACGCTGACGGGAGTGCTGTCGGCGCGGGTGGTAGTGACGCCGCTCGGTGAGGTGAGCGAAGTCCACGTGCTCACGCGCGCCGGCGTCCAGCCCAAGCAGGTGGTGCGCAACATCGAGTCGGCGCTGATGGCGCAGCTCGGTTACAAAATCGATCATCGCAAGATCAGCGTCGCGCAGACGGCGGATGTACGGCCGATCGAGGCGTTGCAGGAAGAAGCAGTCACCGAGCGCTCCAAGCACCGTGTCGTGGTGTTCAAGAGTCTCGAGGTGCGGCCGGCGGAGCGTCCGCAGCGTGTGCTGATACGCGTGAAGCTCGCGTTCGGCGACAAGGAGGCGCAGTCCGAGGAGGTCGCGACCGACACGCTGCGCAATCGGGTGGAAGCGGCGGCGCGCGCGGCGACCATGTGTCTCGACAATCTGCTGCCGGACAACTCCCTTGCGCTCGAAGGCGTGACGTTGCTCTACGCGTTCGAACGCAAATTCGTGCTCGCCGCGGTGCACGGCCTCGGCGGTCGCGAGGCGCAACTGCTCACGGGAACGTGCGAAATTCGCGAAGCGCCCGAGCGCAGCGCGGTGCTCGCGGTGTTGGACGCGACGAACCGGTGGGTCGACGCCCGCCGTTAGTTTGCCGTTGCCGTAACCTGCCCCTTTATAATCACTTAGGCGTCTTGCCGCCTTCGCATCTTCCCCGTTGACAGCCGCTCAGCACCTGTTTCCCCCTTAAGGGCTAATACCATCTAGCGAGGTTTTCATTTTAGCGGTATTACCCGTTCCGTGAATTCGGCCCAAACAAAACGGTATTGGGGGACGCAGCGAGTCGCGCGCGTGCTGCAAGTGACGCCGGCGACGGTTGCGAGTTGGATCGATCAGGGGCACCTCAAGGGGCATCGGACGCCGACTGGTCGGCGGCGGGTCGCGTCGGGGGATCTTGCGGAGTTTTTGCGCCTGCACGGGATGGCGGTGCCGAAGGAGCTGGCGGCGACGGGCGAGCGCTTGGCGGTGGTCGTGGTGGAGGATGATCCGGGCTATCTGAAGGCGGTGGTGCGGACCGTGGCGCGCGAGCTGCCGGATCTCGACATGATCGAGTCGGCGACGGGGGTGGATGGCTTGCTCGAGATCGGTCGCGTGCAACCTGATTTAGTTGTGCTCGACTACGCGTTGCCCGACCTCAACGCGGTGCAGGTGGTGGAGCGGCTCGTGGACACGTCGAAAGGTCTCACGGCGCCGGTGATCATCGTCACGGGCGGAATGCCCGCAAAAGCCGAGAATGATCTACGGCGTCTCGGTGTCCGGGCCATCGTCAACAAGGCCGATGGAATGGGGGTGGTTATCGAGGCGATGCGAAGTGCGTTACAGGCGCGAAAGGTTGCGTAGGTCTTACAATCGTCATTTCGAAAACAGGGGGCCCCTGGTCACCGCTAGCTAGAGCGGAGCAGAGCGAACAGTAGACGAGCGAAGCGTCGGGTACGCCGTAGAGAGGCGTGCCACTCCAAGCGAGATGAGCCGTTGACTCGCTGTACCACTCGAGGAGGTGAGACGCTCAATGTTGCAACTGCTCGCTTTTCTGTTCACAGCAGTAGCAAAGTTGTTTTTTGCAGATGGTGCGGTTTATTGGTAGCGGGAATGGGGCCCCTCCCATCTTTTAGAGGTGAGATACGAGCGCTGAAAGTCGCGAGTCACGGTTCGGCTTGTATGCGCTGCTCGGTGTTCTCACCGCTGCTGCAGCGCTCCTGGCACTTCTTGGCTGGGGTACTCTAGAGCCCATAAGTGCTAAACAGTGGAATGCGATCGCCGCTCTCACTGTAACCGCCATTCTCTGCGACGCTTGGTTTCTAAGGATCTCCTTCGCAAACGTCTATTCTTCGGTAGTGTTTGTGCCACTGTTCGCTTCTGTTGCGCTTTTCGATCGTCCAATACCGATGCTGATAAGCGGTTTGAGTGCTGCCATCGTCGAAACGTTCGTTAGACGAAAGCCGGCGATTAGGGTGTGGTTTAACACGGTTCAATTCATGGTCGCCGTTGGTTTGGGCGCCCTTGTTTATCATGCTTTCGGTGGGACAAGTAGTACGGATCAGTTCGCCTTCGCATTCCTTCCATTTGCAGGTCTGGTCCTAACGTTTTTTGTTGTCAACCAGGGCAGTGTGTCACTGGCGGTAGCTTATAGCAGTGGCGTGTCGATCCACGAATCATGGGAGAGAATTGGGGGAGGTGCACGTCTTTACGATCTCCTAGCAAGTTCTCTTGCCGTGTTGCTCGTATTCCTATACGTGAAGCTTCAGCTAGTCGGCTTGACGTTGCTCATCCTTCCGCTCTTCCTCGTCAGGCAACTGTATCAAATGAACTTGCAGCTCCAGGCGGAACTGGAGGAGAAACTTGAGCTAATGGTAAAGGCAATGGAGGCTCGCGATCCATACACTTCGGGCCACTCACGACGCGTTGCGGAATACGCCTCGGCCCTAGCGCGAGACTTAGGACTCAATGCTCGGGAAGTAGACGTAATTAAGAGGGCTGCCCTCTTGCACGATGTTGGAAAGATTTACGAAGAGTTTGCGCCAATTTTGAGAAAAGCATCCAAGCTGTCGGCTGAAGAACGAATCGTGATGCGCAGTCATGTTGTTCGCAGTGCCGAACTCGTTGGAACCGTCGCCAGACTACGCGGAAAGGTGTTGGAGGCCATAAGGCATCATCATGAGAACTTCGATGGCTCTGGATATCCAGACGGTTTGGCTCGTGACCAGATTCCAATAGGTGCTCGAATCATTATGGTCGCGGATACAGTCGATGCGATGACCACTGATCGACCTTACCGGAAGGCCCTCGCATGGGAGCAGGTATTGGCCGAACTGACCAAGTTTTCGGGCCAACAGTTCGATCCTAAACTCGTGGAAGTTCTGTCAAGATCTCGAACGATCCGCCGCTTAGTAGCCCCCGCGAGTTCGCAGGCGACAGTACTGGTGAGCATGCAATCCTTGTTTCGTCCTAGGCGAGCATCATCCGGAATCACCTAAGGACGTGCGAAGAGAGGTCTTCAAGTTATCGTAATGGTTAGACTTGATGATTTCCGACTTACGGTACTCGTCGGTACTTGGTTGTAGGAAGCCATGAATTGTGAATAGAGCTTTTCTCCCCTTCGCGCCCCAATCTTCGAATACCTTCAAGTCCTCCTGTGTCATGTTTGAGATCTGTCCTGTGTTTTGCCGTTCGGTCCAAGCCCGTGCTGCAAGCATATCAAGGTATTGAAAAGGGCAGTTTGTTCGCCATCTCTCTGAAAGCTTAACGATGATACGATCTGCGTCCTCATGATAACCTTGGTGATACATTCTAAAGACCTTTAGCTTCCAAAACGGTCCAGGCATCGGGACGGCGTTCTCTCTTCCCGTGGTGACCTGATCGAGCTGCCCAATCAGATCCAGCGCTAACGCGTGGTTCCGTTGAATCAGCGCAAAGTTGGCCGCCTCCACCAGGAAGGCACAGCGGAGCTTCCAACGCCTGCCTGATGAAAGCCAGCGCTTGGCTTTCTCCAGGCATTCCACTGCCGCCTCCTCACGCCCCGTCAGAATGTAGGGATCGATCAAATTCGTATAGCAGGTTAACAAAGAACTGCTCGAGGAGACCTCCCCTAATCGAACACTCATTTCGCCATAACGAATTGATTCCTCATAGGAACCTCGAGTCATGAGTGAAGTGCAGAGATTAGTGGCGATCTGCGATACGCGGGTGTCATCGCCGACCTTTCGTGCGAATTCTAAAGCTGTCATGAATGCGTTGCAGGCCGCTTCGAAGTCACAGAGAAAAAGATTGGCCATGCCAATGCCTGAATGCACAAATGCCAAGTGTGCGGCGTTGGCCTTCGGAGAAGCGGTGTTAGCAACAATCTGTAAGTACCCTAATGCACCACGTGGGTCATCGAGATAGAAACGACAAAACGCTTTCGTGACGGTGGCCATCGGTAAGGTGGCAATATTCGTGGTCGCTCCTAACTTCTCGATCCCCCGCTCAGCGGCGTGAATTAGTTCTGTGATGCCTTCCTCGCTGCCAGCGCGAGCGCATTCAAAAAGTGCCCTGGCAATAAGTCCGACATCTCCGGCATCCCTCGCAGTTGTCAGAGTAACAGTAGCGAAGTCTCCATAGTTATTCGCGTGGTAGCGCCCTCGCAGGAACTCCGCTGAGGTCCTGAGTAGCATCACCTCGGCTCTCTCTTGTGGCGTGAGTCCTTGATCGCTCATCAAGCGTTCAATGATTGGGAGCGCCGGTTCAGCCTTCGACTGATCCACAAGGGCTCTGGCAAGGAGTAATCGAACTGCCTTGGCATGACAGTGACCATGCTCGACATCAATAATAGCCCTCAGGATTTCCTCCGCGGCATGTGGTGCCCCGACGGAGAGAACAGCCTCTGCCCCTTCTACAGCATAGGGAACCGCACGGAGAACGTCTCCGCCCTTAAGGTGATGCCACGCTATCTCAAGGCTGACAGTCTTGTCGTCTCCAGGCAGTCTGTTTGCGAGAATCTCAGCGACGCGGCGGTGAAGATGTTGGCGCGTCGTTCCTGTCACGGAGTAATATGCCTCAGCTCTTATCAATTCATTTCGGAACTCCAGGTCACCTCGAACCTCTCGTAGAAACCCTTCGTCTCTCAAGCACGACAGCGCTTCTGCCGCCTTCTCGGGAGACATCTTGATCGCCTCGTAGAGCTCGAACTCAGTTAGACGTCGGCCGAGCACTGCAGCTAAACCAAGCGCAGCCCTTACTGGAGGGATTAGCCGGCGACTCTGCTTTTGAAAAACGGCGTCGATCGCAGGGGGAATACCGATCATCGGTGCAGGTTGCTTATCCAACGCCTCCAGATCTCGAAGCAAGGAGGCTGCCCCGTGTGAAGCCCATTCTTTCGTAAGCAGCTCGATTGCCAGAGGGTTGCCGCCACTCGCTTGCAGAATACGTGCTATGGGTGGGTCGGAACTCTGTAACAGATTCACAAGACGGCTAATGAGTTTCTCAGAGGCCTCTGAACTAAGGGTTTCAAGATCGATTGTTATGATGTCACGCAGACCTCCATCTGACATGAGGTGCCAGGGTGCAGGCGAGAGCCGCATCTCGTTTGAACGACCGATTAGAACCAACAGCACTCGCGTCCCGATCATCTTTCGGGCGACTGAGTGCAGTATGGCACTGCTCGCATTGTCGGCAGCGTGTATGTCGTCGACTACCATTAACAATGGGCTATCTGCCGCTGCAGATGTGATTGTTTTTAGGAAGGCATCCGCAATTCTCAGTGGTGTCAACTCTGGTGTCCAGACTTCAGGCTTCGGTACACCCGGAAATGCTTTCAGAATCTCAGGGCTGATCCGCGTTAGTTCGCTCAACGCCTCGGGATCTGCGCTGCCAATTGCTCGTTGCGATGCAAGTTGCCTCGCCAGCTCTCCCAACACCGCAAACGGTAAGTCGCGTTCAGCGTCGTATGCCTGTGCACGCCCCACCACGGCCCCATCCATCTGACATGTGGAGGCAAACGCGTTCACGAGCGTGGTCTTCCCGACACCTGGATCACCTTTCACTACAACGACCCGGGGATTCTTGCGCCGCGCCTCGAGCCATGCGTCATAAAGCACACTGAACTCGCGCTCCCGCCCAATTAGCGTCTCGGGCTCGAACCGTCGGTCGATTCGTGGCGGCGGATAGCCGGCCACAGCCGGCCGCGGCGCTCGACGACCGTCGCGCAGCAGGTCCGCCATGCGCACGAGATCCGCTCCCGGTTTCGCACCCAGCTCCTCCGCGAGCCGAGCCTCATAACGCGCGAACGCCTTCAACGCGCTGCTGCGATCACTCGCCCACGCGCGCGCCTCCATGACCCCACGGATTCCCTCTTCGGACAGCGGATCGAGCTCCTGCAGCTTCGTGGCGTGCCGTTCGACAGTCGCGAAATCGCCGATGCGACGAGCGGCATCCATCAGTCGTACCAGACAATCCCGCATCTGCGGAACCAGCCGCGCACGCTGCTCGTCTTTCCATTCTTCAAACGGCCGCGCGGTAGGGATTTCGAAGCTGTCCAGGAATGGACCGTCAAACCTCACGTCCCCATCACTCAAGTGCAGGGCGTCCACTTCGATCCACCCCGCGGCAAGTCCAACCGTCGCGCGTTGAATCACGACGGCCTCTCGCGCGATCTTGGCCTTGATGACAGACAAACCCTGCGCGAGCGAATGGTTGGCGAACTTGGGCGCTACGTCAGGCCACAGAAGATCAGCGAGGTAGTCGCGGGTAAACTGCTTGCCGGCATCGAGCGCGAGCCGAATCAGAAGAGCGAAGTGCTTGCGCGTACGAAATCGAACCTGCTCGCCGGTAACGGCGAACAGGGCGGGACCACCGAGGCAGTGCAGCAGAAAATGGTGAGTCACCCACGAGCACGCGTTTTAATGATTCGCTATAGAGATAAGGCCTGCGAATCAAAGAGGTGTCAACACCTTGAGTTGTATGACTTTGGGGTTGGTTTAGGCAGCGTCCTGAAATGGACTTCAAATGCGAGACGCGCCGGGTAGCAGCTCGTCCATTATGCGCCAAGTAAAGCCGTGCAATTCGCAATAGAGCGGGCGCTCTGAATCCGAAGCGCGCCACGCACTGAGAGCATAAACCTCGCCATACCAATTTGTTACATCGGTCACAGACAGGTGGCACAGGTCGTGCCAATGTGCAGGCAAATGCGCCCCACCGACCTGCTTGAATTTCTCAAACATTCCGGACGCGACCCCTCTCGGCTCGTCTTCGAAGACGAGCTGACGGGAATCCACAACCGCCGGTTCCTGCAGAGCTATCTCGAACACAAGGTCCGCTGGCAAACGGGCAGCGACTATCCGCTGTCAGTCTTGATGCTCGACTTGGATCGTTTCAAGGAAGTGAACGATACCTTCGGGCATGGGGCGGGCGATCAGCACCTCGCCTGGGTCGCATCGGTGCTGCGCGAAGTCGTCGGAGAGAACGGGTTGCCCACCCGCTTCGGCGGTGACGAGTTCGTTGTGTTGCTCCCGTCCACCGATCGCAAAGCCGCGCTCACGATGGCCACGCGCCTGCTCGAGCGACTGCGCGAGCGCCCCTTCCGCCTGCGCGAATCCGGCACCCTCATTCCCGTCTCCGTCAGCATCGGCGTCGCCACCGCGCCCAACGACGCCACCACTGCCGCCGAGCTCCTCCAGGCCAGCGACCGGGCCCTGTATTCCGCCAAGCGGTCGGGTCGTGACCGGACCGCGAGTGCGAACGAGGTCGACCCGCATCAGGTCTTTCCGCGCACCGCGCTGCAGCGGCTGCTGGTCACCGGAATCGCGGGACGCGACGAGGAACTTCGCACCGTATCCGAAACCTTGCTTGCCCTCGGCCGCGGACAGAGTCAGTTCCTCCTGTTCGAAGGCGCAGAGGGCATGGGCAAGACCACCCTGCTCGCGGCGATCGCCCGAAGCCTCGCCGGCCATAAAACGTTCGCCATGACACAGGTCGCATGCGACCCGCATGAAAAGTATCGGCCGTACTACCTGGCGACACGCATCGTGGCGGCGTTGCTCAAGCAGCGACCGGATCAGGGCGCGACCATAATCCAAAGCCTGACGCCGGAGCAGCTGACCGACCTCGGGCACCTCATGCCAGCCACTGGCGCCGGAAGCCCAGCGCTCGCCGATGCGGATGAGCGTCTCCGACGCCGTCGCATTTTCAATACACTGGCCAAGTTCCTGCAGCAGGTCGTAGACCGACGGCCCCTCGTCTTGACTGTCGACGATCTGCAGTTCGCAGATGAGGCGACGCTTCTTCTCTTGAGCGCGCTGCTTCAGGGCGACGAACTGAATTTGCTCGTGTGCGGAACGACCGATGAGCCTTCGGCTGCGACGCAGGATGCCGCCTCGAGCGCGACCCCGATCGAACAGCTGTTTGCTACGGGGGCGCCCGGCCTGCGGCGGCTCAAGCTCGGCCCCCTGAGTCAGGGGCACATCGGCGACTATCTCGGGGGCGTATTCCCCAGTCTGCGGATGCCCGCCGGATTCGTGGCCGAGCTGATGACCATCACGAAAGGCAATCCACTGTTTTTGGGAGAGATTGTCCGCAAGCTCGTGACCGACGGGAAAGTCAGGCTCGTCGGACCGGAATGGGTCATCGAGCCGCTCCCGGCCGGTTACATGCCACAATCGCTCAAGGATCTCCTCAAGGAGCGGTTCGCTGCCCTCGACGACGAGAGTCGCCGCCTGCTGGAGCATGCGGCGGCCCTCGGCGAGCGGGTGCCGGTGAGCATGCTCGCCGGAAGCGCGGCGGTCGACGAGAACCGCGTGCTCGCCTCCATGGACCGGGCCGAGGCGCTCGGCCTGGTGAGGACGGACTTCAACGCAGACGACAACGTCCTGCGTTTCCTCGGCAAGCGCGTGATGGATGTGAGCTATGCGGGGATGGACGAGGGGCGCCGCGCAACGGTGCATGAGCGCGTGGCCGCTCACCAGGAGGGGCTCCACCAGCAGCACGCCCTCTCCTCGCCGGCGGTCCTCGCGCATCACTTCGGGCAGGCTGCGAACCCGGCGAAGGCGGACCGCTACCAAAAGGCCGCGCGCGCCTACGCCCAGTCTGTGTTCGATGCCGGAGAGGCGGCACGGTACGCCCTGGAGGTTTCGGAGGACGAGGAAGACCAGGAGGCCCGCCTCGCCCCGGAAGCGTTTGCGCTCATCCCCAAGGCGGTCCGCACGTTTATGACGGCGGCGCGGAGCGTCCAGCTCTATCCGTCGGACAGCAAGAAAACCGTCAGAGCACTCGAAGAGCTTCGAGACGCGCTCGACAAGATTCTGCTCACCAACCGTTGGCTGACGCTCTCGCGCGATCGCGACCGCTTGCGCGCCAACGGCCGATCCATTGACGTCTCTCAGTGGAGTGGGCTGGCAGCCTCGTTCAGCCAGCTGCTCGACCGCTTCGAGCTGCGGAGCCTCACGTTCGAGCCTAAGGTGACGGAAGGTGAGCTGAGGCAGCTGCTCACGACCTTGGCGAACACGAAGCCGGAGACAGTGGCACCGGGGTTCTGGAAGCGGATCGCGGTAGAGCAGCGATTCGAGCATGTGCGGCCGGAACAAGTGCGGTATTCGCAGGTTGTGCGCATCGGCCCGGGCGGGCCGAAGCCGCTCCCCAAGCAGGAAGGGAAGCTGAGCAACGAGGAGCTCGCCGGAATCCCTCGGGTTCTCCGCGTGCTCCAAACCGCCGCAAAGGTAGTCAAGCTGTACCCGGCCGATGCAAAACCGGTGACTGAAGTCGTCGAGCAGCTGCATGCAGCGGTGCGCCAGACGCTGCGCAGCCAGGACACGCTGACCCTCGCGCGCGCGGGCCGTACGTTACTCGCCAACGGCGTGCGAGTAGACATGGAGTCCGATGCGGGAGCGAAGCACGTACTCGAGCTCTTCGATTCCGTGGGACTCGAGAGCGTGACGCTCCGTGCGGACGTGCCGGTGTCCGAGCTTGCTGCCTTCATGTCTGCCTTGCGGAACGTGCCCACTGGGAGCGACCGGCAGTATTGGGAGGCGTTCGGTGGCAATCAGGCCCACTCCGGGCTCGAGGTCAACCAGCGACGCTACGCGGTGAGCGCGCTCCAGGGGATCCTACACGAGGCCCAGGTGGAGGCGGAACCGGCGGAGCCCGTTGCCCGTGACGCCGCCGCCGCGGAACTCGTGGCGTCGCCACTCGCGAAGCTCCAGCAGGGGTTGCCGGAATTCGGCAAAGAGCTCGTCGTGACGGGTGAGCATGGATTGCTCCGCGGGCTCTTGCGCCGGTTGTTCGAGCGATTCACGGAGCAGGACGTGGGCGACCGCGTCCGCACGGTGAAGGCATGCCGGGATCTGTACGGTCGGCTCATCTTTGCTATGCGGCAGACCTTCGCTGCGGCCGCAGCGGAATTCCTCGTCGCTGCGCTCGCGACCGAAAGGGAGCCGCAGGTCCTCCGCGAGCTTGGCGAGCTGCTGCGGACTATGGCCGCGGGGGCGGTGCAGTTCGCCGACTATCAGCTTGCGAGCCGAGTGCTCCTGGCTGTCACGACGCGCCAGCAGCAGCTGCGTGACGCCGGCCCTGCGCTCGCGATGCTCGACGGGCAGATGGAGCCCGCGGCGTTACGGTTGCTGGATGAGGACTTCCGCTCCGGTCAGCCGGAGCGTGTAGAACAGGCGGCGAAGGTGTTCGGAGCGCTGGGCAAAGCCGCGATTGAGCCGCTCATTGACGTGATCAAGAGTGAGAACGAGCTTCGCGTGCGCCAGCTCGCGGCTCGTCTTGTCGCGGATGCCGGCCCGGGAGGACCGGAGCAGATGAAGCGGGCGGTCGTGACAGAAGTCATCGTCGAAAAGCGCGCCCGCCTGCTCGAGGTCATCGACACGGTCACGCCGGACTTGCGAGCGGAGTTGGGGCAGTGTCTCCACGATGCGAGCCCGAGGGTCCGCCGGGCTGCGTTCCAGTTGTTCGAGCGACTGCGGCGCGACGACTTGATCGATCTCGTCCTCCCGCTGACTCGTCACGGCCAGCCCGCGGTCGCGCGGGCGGCGATTCGCGCACTGGCGCCGCTTCGCACGTACGCCTCCGTCGAGGCGCTATCGAAGACTCTCGCGACAACGGCGGACCCGCGCCTCGCGGCGTTGTGCTGTCAGGCGCTGGGTCGCTCGGAGCACCCCGCGGCCATCGACGCACTCGTGGGGGTGCTCAAGGCGCGACGGTTCGTGTTCTTCGGGCGGCGCTGGGGTCTCGACGTGCAAGCCACCGCGGCGGCGGCGCTGCACCAGATCCCGGATCGCCGGGCGGCAAAAATGTTGGCGCGCTTTGCCCAGAGGGATCGGTTCGTGTGGCTGCGGGCGGCGCCGGACATGCGAGTGGCGGACGACCTGACCGACCCGGGCGACGCGACGGACCTGCACGAGATGTCGGACGCTGACCGGAGTCGGGGTGAGTTAGAGCAGCGAGATCGCGCTTACTAGACGCGCCTCCAGATAATCTCCACGCCTTCCTGCGCCTGCGACCCCAGGATCCCGCGAAACAGGGCGACCAACGATGGTGACGCGCCGTCGGCCTCGAGCATGTCGACCGTGTCGGCGTCGAGGTAATAATCGCGATCGGTGTCCGATTCCTCCTCGAGCTCATCGACCAAAAACTTGAGTTCGGTATCTTCGATCGTCCCGAGTGGCTGGTTGGTATTCTTGTCGCGCAGCTCGATCATGTCAGACCCCCGGCGTGGAGCGTCGTCCTGCAAGACGGCGTTGGAAGGACAACGAGAATCAACACCCACGCGACGCCGGAAACAAGCAGACGAGCGAGTCGATTGCGGCGACGCCAATCGCAAAGCGCGCCAATTTTACAGAGGAGTTACCCGCAGAGTAGCTCGAGCTGAACCCAATCGGCGGTGAACGTGCCGACGACGCGCCGTGACGGGAACCGTAGATCAGACACCCCGGTGATCCTGTAATCTGTTCCCACGCGTTCGACCGCCACGCTGCCACCGGAGGCGATCTCAAACGTGTTTGGCCCCGTGAAATACACGCCCGAAACATCGGTATCCACGCGGAAGGAGCCGCCCGCGAGTTCGGTCACTCCGCGCCAAATCGCGATCCGAACGTACGGGAAGGACGATGGTTGCACGCCTTCGATCGGATCGCCGGCGAGATAGATCCACGTCGCTGGTCCATCGGCCGGCCCGCATGTGTTCGTCGCGAGTGCGTGCGACAAGCCCTCGGGAGGACCGCTGACACTCCCACAACCGATACTGAAGGCGAGGATCCAGGTCCAGCGCATCACTTCATGGCTCCCGTTCGCCGGCAGATCGGGCAAGGCCCCATCCGCGGCTCCTTCCCATACGCGAGCTGCACCGGCCCGAGCACTACTGCCGTATCCGTCAGCGCCACGGTGAGCGTCATCCGTCCGCCCTCCACTCGCCCGGTGAACCGCGCTGGATGCAGCACGCCGAGATCGACCGGATGCGCGGTGATGTTCTGTTTGCCGGGGACGTCGAAGCGGCCGCTCGCGTCGAGAACGATCTCCTCGGAGATGTTGCCGTAGGTGCACCCGATGTGGACGTGCGCGCTGGTGTCGTCCGCGATCAACCCCGCGTTCTCGCCACCCCACGTGCCGGCCACACTGCCTGCGGGCGGCTTCACGCCCGTCGGATCGCACGGACCGAGCAACGCGACGGACGCCGCAAGTGCCACTGCTGCTTTGGTGAGCATACTCATCTGAATCTACCCTTGTTTCCCCCTGCGACGTCACTTCGGGGATGCCCCCGCGCCTCCCTCAAGGGCGCGTTAGGCCGTACGCCGCCCAGACCAGGCCAGACGGAGTAGCGACACCGACGCCCAACCTGTCACGCCGCCGAGTAGGCCAAGAAGTAGACCGAAGAATAGAACAACAAATATCAGCGTTAACTGCACAAATCCGGGCGACCTTTGGAATCCAGTTCTACACCACAGCAGTAGCAGCGGCAGGTGTCTTCGGCATACACCTCACGCACCGATCTAGCCCACCACGCGAACGACCCCCAGCTCCGTCTGCCCGCTCACCCATGCTTCGATCGCGTCGCGCTGGGCGGCGTAGGTGGCTCTACTCATCTCGAACACTGCCTCCTGGGGCCGGAACGGGGGCGTGGTCCAGAAGCGCTGCCATTCAAAGGCGCGCG
>DATFEG010000119.1:0-11969 GCA_035251445.1 Gemmatimonadales bacterium
GTCGCCGTTTCGTAAGCCGTACGAATGGGCGCTGGGGGGGGGCCGGGCGCTCGACGGCACCGCATTGGAGCGCGCGGCGGCAGCGCTCCTGGGAGAGCACGACTTTCGCGGCCTGGCTGCGACCGGCGCGAACACCGCCCATTACCGATGCCGCGTGGCGCTAGCCGAATGGGCGCCGCGAGCGGACGGAATGGGGATGGCGTTCACGGTCGAGGCCGATCGATTCCTGCATCACATGGTGCGGTTTATCGTGGGCACCATGGTCGACATCGCCCTTGGCCGGCGCCCGCCGGCGGATTTCCCCCGTCTGCTCGCTGCGACCGATAATCTGGCGGCTAGTCCGCCCGCCCCGCCCCAGGGTCTCTATCTCGAGGCGGTGCAGTATCCACGGGATCTCTACGCCGAGGAGTCGACTGCATGAAGTTCTTCCTCGACACAGCCAGTCTTAAGGACATCAGCTGGGCTGCACAGGCCGGTCTGATCGACGGCATTACCACCAATCCGTCGCTGCTCGCCAAGCAGGCTGGCGACCTCGATCCGCGCGACGTGCTCAAGGAGATCTGCTCCATTGTCGAGGGGCCAGTCTCCGCTGAGGTCGTCGCGGTGGACGCCGAGGGGATGGTCAAGGAAGGGACGGAGCTCGCCAAGATCGCCGAGAACATCGTCGTGAAGATTCCGATGCTCGAGGACGGGATGGTCGCCGTGCGCCGTCTTGCCATCGCCGGAATTCGCACCAACGTGACGCTCTGCTTTTCGAGCGTGCAGTGTCTCATCGCCGCGAAGGCCGGCGCGTCGTACGTCAGTCCATTCATCGGACGTCTCGACGATGTCGGTCAGGAGGGGATGGACGTCATCCGCGAAGCTCGCGTGATCTTCGACAACTACAATCTCCAGACGGAAATTCTCGCGGCCTCCATCCGTCATCCGCGCCACGTCGCCGAGGCGGCGATGATCGGGGCAGACGTCGCAACGTTGCCACCAGACGTCCTGAAGAAGCTGCTGCTCCATCCACTCACCGACCGGGGGCTCGAACAGTTCCTCGCCGACTGGAGCAAGCTGGTCGCGCGGGCGAAGGCCGCGGTTTGAACTGGATCTCTCCGCTCTCGACGCGCTACGCCTCACCGGCGATGCAAGCGTTGTGGGGCGAGCGCCGGCGCATCGGTCTGTGGCGCCGGTTGTGGCTCGCTCTGATGGCGGCCGAGAAGGAGCTCGGACTCGAGATCCCCGACGTCGCGCTCGACCAGCTACGCCAGCATCTGGACGACGCCGATCTCGACAAAGCCGCGGAATACGAGCGCAGGCTACGCCACGACGTGATGGCGCACATTCACCACCTCGGCGACCAGGCGCCGGAAGCTCGTCCCTTCATTCATTTGGGCGCGACCAGCGCGTTCGTCACCGATAACGCCGATCTCCTCTTGATGCGCGAAGCCATGGTGCTGCTGCTCGGTCGCATCGGCGCGGTGCTCGTCGCCCTCGGCAAGCAGGCGCGGCGCTACCGGGCCACGCCTTGCCTTGCGTACACGCATTTCCAGGCGGCCCAGCTCACGACCGTCGGCAAGCGCATGACGCTCTGGATGCAGGATTTTGGCTTCGATGCCGAGGAGCTGCTGCATCGGATTGCGATGATGCGCTTCCGCGGCGTGAAGGGAACAACCGGGACCCAGGCCAGCTTCATGGATCTCTTCGACGGCGATCACGCCAAGATCACCGAGCTCGACGCGCGCGTCGCGCGAGCCATGGGGTTCGATGCGGTATTCCCGGTCACCGGCCAGACTTACACGCGCAAATTGGACGCACAGATCCTGGCCGCGTTATCGGGCATCGCGCAGTCGGTGTCCAAGTTCGCCACCGATCTGCGCCTGTTGCAGCACGAAGGCGAAATCCTCGAGCCATTTGAAGGCGAACAGGTCGGCTCGTCCGCGATGCCCTACAAGCGAAATCCGATGCGGGCCGAGCGCATGACCGGGCTGGCCCGATTCGTAATCGAGCTGCAGGGCAACGCCGCGCACACGGCGGCACAGCAGTGGTTGGAGCGCTCGCTCGACGATAGCGCCAACCGTCGTCTCGTCATTCCCGAGGCGTTTCTGGTAACGGATGCGCTGCTGGTACTGGCGACAAACGTCGCTGCCGGGCTCGAAGTGCGGGAACCCACCATTGCCGAGCACGTCGCGGACGCCATGCCGTTCCTGGCGACCGAGCGCCTGCTGATGCGCGGTGTGAAGGCCGGCGGGGATCGGCAGTATCTGCACGAGGTGATTCGGACGCACAGCCTCAAAGGCAGCGAGGGTCTGCTCGAGCGCATCGCCCAGGATCCGCAGTTCAAGCGCCTCGGGATACGGGCGAAGGCAGGCGAGCTGGACCCCCTCGGCTACGTGGGACGGGCACCGCAGCAAGTCGACGAGTTTCTGGATCGTGTGATGCCCGACGTCATGCGTTCCATTCAAACCGCCGCTCCCACCGCGGCCGCAGCGGAGGTTCAAGTATGACCGGTGTGCTGACGCAAAGTCGACTGCCGCTTCCGTTACTGCGGCGCGGAAAGGTGCGTGAGGTGTACGAGGTCGATCAGGCGACGTTACTGCTCGTCGCCAGCGATCGCGTCAGCGCATTCGACGTGGTGATGCGCGAGGCGGTGCCCCAGAAGGGTGCCGTGTTGACCCAGATGAGCGCGTTTTGGTTTGGGCGCCTCCAATCGGTGATGCCCCACCACGCGATCACCGCCGGCGTCGACGAGATCATCAGGCGGCTGCCGTCCCTCGCGCCGCATCGCGACGAGCTGCGCGGCCGCACCATGTTGACCCGCCGGGCCACACCCGTGCCGTTCGAGTGCGTCGTGCGTGGTTACATCTCGGGCTCGGCGTGGGCCGAGTACAAACAGTCGGGTACGCTGGCAGGTGAGCCGATGCCCAGCGGACTCGTCGAGAGCGCCCGCCTCGATCCTCCGATCTTCTCTCCCGCGACCAAGGCTGAGCAGGGTCACGACGAGAACGTCACGTTCGATCACGTCGCGCGTGCGTTGGGCCGGTCGATAGCCGAGCGACTGCGCCAGGCCAGCCTCGCTCTGTACGAGACCGGCCGCGCATATGCGGCCGAGCGCGGCATCATTATCGCCGACACGAAATTCGAGTTCGGGACCACGTCGGACGGCACGCTGCTCGTCATCGATGAGATCCTGACTCCTGACTCCTCGCGTTTTTGGCCCGCGGACCGCTACCAGCCTGGCCGTAGCCAACCCAGCTTCGACAAGCAGCCGCTGCGCGACTATCTCGCCGATCTGAAGCAGCAGGGGAAATGGAACGGTGAGGCGCCGCCACCGCCGCTGCCGGAGGCGGTGGTCAGGGCGACGAGTGAGCGGTATCGGGATGCGTATCGACGGATTACGGGGAAAGAGTTGGAGGCGGGCAATTGAGTGCGCGAGTAAACTCGCGGCTCGGCATCTGTCGGATAAACCGACATCGCCGCATACGCGGCAGTTGCCGAGTCGCGGCTCTTAGCCGCGCAACGGGATGAGGGTAGCCCCAGAGGGCTGGCCATTCATCGCCATCGCATGGCTACTTGTCGCCGCCGCGGTATTCGTTGCGAATCGCTGGGGTGGCGTTTGGTGGGTGGTCCCTGGCGTGTTCGGCATCGTCGCGATCTGGGTGGTGGCGTTCTTTCGCGACCCGATTCGGCCCGGGCCACGCGGCGCGCGCTACGTGCTGGCCGCCGCCGAAGGTCACGTGGTGCACGTGACGGAAATCGAGGAGCCCATGTATGTGAAAGAGCGGTCGGTACGGGTCTCGATCTTCCTTTCGGTCTTTGACGTACACGTGAACCGCTATCCGATCGACGGCACCGTGGAGCTGGTGCATTACAACAAAGGGAAATTCCTGCACGCCGGCAGCGAGAAGGCGAGTCTCGATAACGAGCAAGCGTCGATCGGCATCCGCGGATCACGCGGGCGCGTTCTGGTGCGGCAAATCGCCGGGTTGATCGCGCGCCGCATCGTCACGGACTCGAAGTCGGGCGACAGCGTGACCCAGGGCAGCCGCATGGGTCTGATTCGATTCGGCTCGCGCACCGACGTCTTTCTCCCGCTGTCGGCCCGGCCGGTCCTCAAGGTCAAACCGGGCGATCGGGTGTGGGTGGGCGCTACGGTGCTGGCGGAGTACCCATGAGGCCACCCCCGTTACCGCTGCGGCGCGTCGTCATCGTCGTCCCCAGCCTGTTCACACTGTTCAATCTGTTCTTCGGCATCTGGGCGATGGTGCTCGCGACGCGCGGCGAGTTTTACCGTGCCGGCTGGTTCATCGTGTTCGCCGGCATTCTGGACACACTCGACGGCCGCGTCGCGAGGATTTCCGGGACGGGGACGCGATTCGGAGCCGAGCTCGATAGTCTGGTGGACATCGTGAGCTTTGGCGTCGCGCCTGCTTTCCTCATGTATCAGGTCGAGTTCGCGGGCGGGGGCGGCGCAGCCTGGATCTTCTGTTATTTCTACGTCATGGCCGCGGCAATCCGTCTGGCACGTTTCAACGTCACGCAGGCCGGCCGCGCGAAGAGCCATTTCATCGGCCTGCCGTCCCCCGCCGCGGGCATGACACTGGCCACCTACTATCCGTTCACTCAAACGGGGTTGTACGGCTC
This sequence comes from Gemmatimonadales bacterium, assembly GCA_035251445.1. Taxonomy (GTDB): domain Bacteria; phylum Gemmatimonadota; class Gemmatimonadetes; order Gemmatimonadales; family GWC2-71-9; genus 20CM-2-65-7. Next base: position 4,627 of record DATFEG010000119.1, read on the forward strand.
CCTGCAGGGGCTACCCTGGCATCTGCTGCTCACGTTCCTGATGATCGCGTTGACGATTCTCATGGTGAGCAACGTGCATTATCCCGCGCTGCCGCGTGCGGGGTTCCGCACAGTCAACGGACTATTGGGCCTCACGCTCATAGTCGTTATCCTGGTATTCGGCATCTGGAAGCATGATGAGTTCCTGTTTCCACTCGGAATCGCCTACATGACCTATGGCGTGGTTCGCGCGATTCTGCTCGGATTCTTCGCAGCGCCCGCCGAGGACGAGGAGGCAGAGATCGCGGGTCCTATTGAGATCGATGACAGCCAGTCGTACCGCAGCCCGCGACACCCGGGGACGGGCACCGGAGGGGGTGCGGCATGAGCGCGTATACCGTCGAAATCCGGGTCATGCCGCGTGCTTCCTTGCTCGACCCCCAGGGGCAGGCGGTGCAGCACGCGCTGCACTCGCTGGGATTCGGTGAGGTGGCGAGCGTGCGCGCCGGCAAGCATCTGGTGCTGAAGGTGCAAGCCGCCACACGTGAGGAGGCGGCGGCCAAGGCTCGCTCCATGTGCGACCGCCTGCTCGCCAACCCGGTCACCGAGGATTACGAATGCAGCGTGTCGCAGTAGTCGTCTTTCCGGGATCCAATTGCGACGCGGACACGCTCGACGCCGCCCATGCCGCCGGGTCCGACACCTACTACGTGTGGCATCGCGATACCGACCTGAAGCAGGCCGATGCGGTGATCCTCCCCGGCGGGTTCAGCTACGGCGACTATCTGCGCTCCGGCGCGATCGCGCGCTTTTCTCCTGTGCTGCGAGCCGTCACTACGCACGCGCGCGCCGGCGGCGCAGTGCTCGGCATCTGCAATGGATTCCAGATCCTGTGCGAGGCAGGATTATTGCCAGGCGCCCTGATGCGCAACGCCCGGCTGAAGTTTCTTTCCCGTCCCGTCAGGGTTCGCGTAGAGACCACCGACACGCCGTTCACGGCGGGCTATGAACGGGGTGAGGAGTTGACCCTGCCCATTGCGCATGGGGATGGCCGATATGTCGCCGATGCGCAGACGGCGGCTGAGCTCGAGGCGAATGCCCAGATTGTCTTGCGGTATGTCACAGAGAATCCGAACGGTTCGACGCACGATATTGCCGGTGTCTGCAACGCGGGCCGGAACGTGGTAGGGATCATGCCGCATCCGGAGCGCCGCAATACGCACGTGCTTGGCGGTCTCGACGGCGCCCGCGTCTTCCTCTCTCTGGAGGCTCGCAATGCGACGCAGCACGCTAGTGCTATGCGCACTGGTGACGGTCGCCACCTCAGGGTGTGAGCAGCTCGAGGTCGCCAAGGGCAAGCTGCGGCTCGCCTGGGACAAGCTGCGCGGCCGCTCCACGCAGACCGCGCCCCCGCCAGCTGCGGCCCGCCCGGGGATCGATACCGCGGGCACCCGCGTGACCGCGCAACAGGAGCAAACGTTGCGTCCCCGCCCACCGGCGATACCCGAAGGGAGTGGGCCGCTTACGCGGGACATCCCTTACGTGTCTCAAGACACCGGCACGATCGCTCCGGGCATGTCCGAGCGCGACGTCTATCTGCTCTGGGCCGCGCCTGCCGCGGTTCGGCGCGTGGGCGAATACACCTATCTGTTCTTCCGCAACGGCTGTGAGTACACCTGCGGGACGATGGATGTCGTGACGCTCCAGAACGGGCGCGTCGTGGACGCGATCGTTCGGTGGGACGGGCACCGCTACTCCGGCGAGTCGTCATCGCCGCCGGGCCGTGTGCCGTTCGCGAATCCCGGCGGTGAGCATCTCCAGGTGCCGGCGCCACCTCAACCACCTCCACCACCTTCACCGGCCGGCACATGAGCGACAAGCCCAGCAAAAACGAAGACGAGTATTTCGCGCGACGCGACGCAGAGCTGCTCCGGCAACAGCGCGAAGCGGCGCGAAAGAGTGCGGTCGACCTCGAGCGCAAGACGCATTACATGAAATGTCCCAAATGCGGGTACGATCTGATCACCGGCGATTGGGATGGGATCCAGATCGACCAGTGCACGAACTGCCATGGAATCTGGTGTGATGCCGGAGAGGTAGAGGACATCCTCAAGCGGAAGATCCAGCCGAACATTCTGGGCCGGATATTTCGAGCCGTCGCAAAGGGCGTGACGCGATCGTGACCTTACCCGATCCGAAGATCACTCCGGAGCTGGTGCAAGAGCACAACCTCACAACTGAAGAGTACGAACGCATCACCGCCATGCTCGGCCGCACGCCCACCTTTCCCGAGCTGGGCATTTTCTCCGCGCTGTGGAGCGAGCACTGCTCCTACAAGCACTCTCGTCCAATCCTCAAGACGTTTCCGACGACGGGACCCCAGGTCGTCCAAGGGCCCGGGGAGAACGCCGGGGTCCTGCGGCTGCCCGCGGGCTGGGCCGTCGCATTCAAGATCGAGTCGCACAACCACCCGTCCGCCGTCGAGCCATACCAGGGCGCGGCCACGGGGGCAGGCGGCATTCTGCGCGACGTGTTTACGATGGGTGCGCGACCGGTGGCCCTGCTCAATAGCCTGCGGTTCGGCCCACTCGACGAGCCACGCAATCGCTACCTCTTCGCGGGCGTCGTCCGCGGCATCGGCGACTACGGGAACTGCGTGGGGGTGCCGACGCTGGCTGGTGAAGTCGATTTCGCTCCCGGTTACTCCGGAAATCCCCTCGTCAACGCAATGTGCGTGGGAATTCTTCGGGAGAAGGATCTCATCAAGGCGGCGGCGCACGGCGTGGGCAACGTGATGCTGGCCGTCGGCTCGCGCACCGGCCGCGACGGCATTCACGGCGCGTCGTTCGCATCGGAAGAGCTGACGCACGAGAGCGAGCAAAGGCGGCCGCAAGTGCAAGTCGGCGACCCATTCACCGAAAAGCTGCTGCTCGAGGCGAGCCTCGAGCTCATTTCCTCCGGCCACATCGTGGCGATTCAAGACATGGGAGCCGCGGGCCTGACATCCTCCTCGGCCGAAATGGCGGCCCGCGGCGGCGTCGGCGTCGAGATTGATCTCTCGACAGTGCCCACGCGCGAAGCCGATATGACGCCCTACGAGATCCTGCTCTCAGAATCGCAGGAGCGCATGCTCGTGGTCGCGAAGGCCGACCGCGTGAAAGAAGTTCAGGCGATCGGGGCCAAGTGGGACCTGGACGCTACGCCGATCGGCAAAGTCACCGACGACGGGATGTATCGCTGCTTGTGGCAAGGTAAAGTAGTCGTTGAGATCCCGGGCCAACGCCTTGTCGACGACTGCCCCATCTACTTTCCTGCGGCAAAAGAAGACCCGCGAATCGCAGAACTTCGGAATGCCACCCCGGCTCCCAACTCCCAGCTCCCGACTCCTACTGAAGTGCTCCTCGCGCTCCTCGATTCACCGTCAGTCGCCAGCAAGCGCTGGGTCTTCGAACAATACGACTCCACAGTACAGGCAAGCACCGTAATTCCTCCCGGCGGCGATGCCGGCCTGATTCGTGTCCGTCACGAAGAGTTCGGTCTCGCGGTGAAGACGGACTGCAACAGCCGGTACGTGCGGCTCGATCCGTACGAGGGCGGCAAGGCGACAGTCGCGGAATCCGCCCGGAACGTTGCGTGCACCGGTGCGAGGCCGATCGGCATCACGAACTGCCTGAACTTTGGAAGCCCCGAGCGTCCCGAGGTCTTTTTCCAGTTTCGCGAAGCCGCCCGTGGCATCGCCGATGCGTGCCGGGCGCTCGACACGCCCGTGACGGGCGGTAACGTGTCGTTCTACAATGAAAGCCCAACGGGTGCAGTGGATCCGACGCCAGTCATCGGGATGATCGGGCTGATCCCCCATGTGTCCCGCGCCGTTCCGAGCCACGCGCGCTTCCCCGGTGACGTAGTCTTCGTCCTTGGCGAGACGCGCGCCGAGCTCGGTGGCTCGGCGTATTGGGAGATCTGTCACGACTTCATCGGCGGCCAGCCACCGCGCGTCGACCTCGACGCGGAGCGACGTCTCATCTCCCTGCTCGTGACGGGCGCCGACCGTGGATTATTCCGTTCCGCGCACGATTGCTCCCACGGCGGTCTCGCGGTCGCGCTTGCCGAAGTGGCGATGGGCGGCCCGTACCAGGAGCACGGATTCGGCCTGGAGATTGATTTGACGGCTCCCGGCTCCCAGCTCCCGGCTCCCGAGTTGTTGTTCAGCGAAAGCCAGGGCCGCGCTGTAGTTACGTGTCCACCGGAGCGCGCAGCGGCGGTTCAGGCGCTGGCCGGCGAGCTCGGTGTGCCCGCGCTGCGTTGTGGCAGCGTTGGAACGCCGGACGGCGCCTTCCACATTTCTCTGCGCGACGGGTCCGTGGAAGAGTCTGTTCGCCGGTTGCGAGACGTATATTTCAGCGCCATTCCACGGCGCATGGGAGACTGATCGGACGATGTGCGGCATCATCGGCGTAGCGGGCGTTCCGGAAGCAGCCCGCGTCGCATATTTGGGGCTCTACAGCTTGCAACACCGCGGCCAGGAGTCGGCGGGCATCGTCGCGGTGGATGGAGCGGGCGTCGCCCGCGCCCATCGGGGTATGGGCCTCGTCTCCGACGTCTTCGGCGAAGCAGTCCTTGCGGGACTGCCCGGCGATGTTGCGATCGGTCACACCCGCTACTCGACCGCAGGGTCTTCGGTCATCGCCAACGCCCAGCCGATTCTTGCCGGCTATCACGAAGGCCCGCTGGCACTCGCACACAACGGCAACCTGACGAACGCCGACCGGCTGCGGGCTGATCTGGTCGCCAAAGGCTCGATCTTTCAGACCTCGTCCGACAGCGAAGTCCTGATTCACCTGATCGCGCGCTCAGAAGCGCGCGAGCCGGAAGATCAGCTGCTCGACGCGCTCGAGCGTGTCGAGGGCGCATACTCACTCGTCGTGACGGTCGGACGTACTCTGTACGCAATCGTCGACCCGCGCGGCTTCCGTCCGCTCTGGCTGGGAAAGCTGGGCGATGGGTACGTCGTGGCGTCCGAGACTTGCGCGTTCGATTTGATCGGCGCGACCACGGTGCGCGAGCTTCAGCCTGGCGAGTTCGTTCGCATTCAGGGCTCGCCGCCCGAGGTCGACCGTCTGGCTTCGCTGCCGGCGCAACCCCATCGGCGGTGCGTCTTCGAGCTGGTGTACTTCAGCCGGCCCGACAGCACGATCTTCGGCCGGTCCGTCGACCGCGCGCGTCGCGCACTCGGCCGCGAGCTGGCACGAGAGCATCCGGCACTCGGTGCGGATTGCGTCTTCTCCGTTCCCGATTCGTCCAATGCGATGGCGCTCGGCTTCGCCGAGGAGTCGGGGCTCAAGCTCGAGCACGCGCTGATTCGCAATCACTATGTGGGACGCACGTTCATCAATCCGACCCAGGCGTCGCGCAACGCCAAGGTCAAGATCAAGTTCAATCCGGTGCGCGAGGTGCTGCAGGGCAAAAAGGTCGTCGTGGTGGACGATTCGCTCGTGCGTGGCACCACGAGCCGCGAGCTCGTGCAGATGATCCGGCAAGCCGGCGCCAAAGAGGTGCATTTCCGAGTCGCCTCGGCGCCGATCACAGGGCCGTGCTACTACGGCATCGATACGCCGACCAAGGGTGAGTTGATCGCATCGAGCCATTCGCTCGAGGAAATCCGGCAGCATTTGGGAGTCGAGACACTCGGCTACCTGTCGCTCGACGGGATGCTCCGGGCAATGGGAGGGGACCCGACTGAGTTCTGCCATGCTTGTTTCTCAGGCGACTACCCCACCGCCATCCCGGACGACACACAAAGCGCTCGCCACTCTACACCGTTACAGGTCACCATGGCCGTTTAGCAGTTCCGCGGCGTAGCGAGTTGCACCTTCTGGGCTTGACCCAGCTTGACCGGCTGTCCTCCCCCGAATAGAGTCCGAATACCGACCCCGTTGCGCCCCGGTGCCGCGCGACGGGGTCTGTTTGTTGCCGGACGCGAGAGCCTATGATCAAGGTCTTTATCGCCGACGATCGGCCAGTCTTTCGGGAAGGGCTGAAAAGCATCATGGGGGAAATCCGCGACTTGTCGCTCATCACGGATCACGGTGGCGGCGATCAATTCCTCGATGCGGCTCACAGCGCTCAGGCCGACGTGTTGCTCCTCGGCGACATTTCCGTACCCACCTCCAAAATCCTCGACATGGTTCGCGCGCACCGCCGCACACCATCCAAGCTCAAAATCCTGGTGCTCGGCATGCACGATGACGATGAATACGCCGTGCGTCTGTTGCGCGCCGGAGCCGATGGATACCTCACCAAGGATCACTCAGCGGAGCAGCTACTCGAGGCGATCCGCAGAGTCGCCGGGGGGCGGCGGTACATGAGCCCAGGGCTGGCACAGAAGCTCGTGTTCGATGTCCAGGTGAGCCACACGGGAAGGCCTCAGGACACACTTTCAGACCGCGAGTACCAGGTGCTCCGCATGTTCTGTTCAGGAACGTCATTCCGGGACATCGCTACCCAACTCGGCTTGAGTCCAAAAACGGTCGGTACCTACCGTAGCCGCATCATGCAGAAGCTCCACTTGCGAACCAACGCCGCCATTATTCGCTTCGGGATTGAAAACGGACTGATCGGATAGCCGATTTGTAAGGGAAACACTGACACCAGGACCATAAGCGGCCTCGTACGTCAGATTCCCGCCACTCGTCCGGTCCACCCTTCCGTGGCAGGTTGCTAATAACAGGAGGGGTTCAGATGAATACTCGCTCACGACTTACACTGCCTGCTCTCAATCCGGGTGCGCCACAACGCCCCGGCCACGATATCCGCCTGCGCATGCAAATCGAACGGACTCGCCTGGGTGGTGCCTTGATCGAGCAGCGCTTATTGACCTTGGAGTTGCGCCAGCCCCCAGTGAACCTGTCAGAGCAGCGCTTCTGGTCGCGGCAAACGTTACTTCGGATCATCGACCTGGCGTCTGCGATCTTTCAGAGTCTGCGCAGCGTCCTGCAGATCTATCATCCGTCTGCGCGCGGCTTTTAGCTTGACACCACTCGGGCGCCTCCCACCGCTTCCTTGGCTGCAGCCCGGCGCTCGGTTTCCTCGACGACCAGCCGGTAAGCGACGTAGTACTTAAGAATGTTGGCGACGTAGGTGACGGTTTCGCGACCAATGCGCTCGGCCGCGTCCTCGAAGAACGTGTTCATCAGCGAGCGCATGTGTTTGACGCCGGCGTGGACATTCGGCTCGACTTTCGTGATGTCGCCGACCTTCAGGATCCTGCCGGTCTCGGGCATGATTTGCATGACGCCAATGGCGCCCACCGGGCTTCGGGCTTCCTGATTGAGCCCCGACTCCTGGTATCCCTGAGCGGCCATCAA
>DATFEG010000095.1:0-23534 GCA_035251445.1 Gemmatimonadales bacterium
TTGCCGGGTTAGGGACGACGACTCGGCGGAGCGGCGGCCAGCACCACGGCGCACTGCACCGCCGACTGCCAGGAGCGGGTGATGAAGCGAAGTCGACGAACGAGACATCATAAGTGGCATTTCTTCAGCGACCTGTTAAGGACAGTGATGGCCGAGCAAAGGTTTCAGCCTGTCCATGAGGAACGATCTCACACGGGACGTAGCCGACGTCCTGCCAGCCGCGAGCTCGCATTGTTCGCGTCGGCCAGGGCCTGGGCGGGATTGGGCGCGCGCTCCCATCGTTTGCCGGCATCGGTCAGGACACCCACCACGTCGACCGTCGTTCCCGCCCACTCCTCGGCTGGGTGCTCCATCGCCAGCACCAGTCCCGTCGACTGATCGGCAAGCCGCCCGACGATGCCGGTCCACGTCTTGTCGGCCAACATCGGCCGAAATGCGACGATCAGTGGGCAGACGGTCGGATCGAATGACGAGGGCGTAACCAGCGGGGCGCCCACGCGATCGGCGAGATCGCTGCACGCGGGGAATTCCGGACCGAGCAAGATGACCTGACCGAAGTGCCAGCCCGCATTCGCGGCGACTTCGGCGAATGTCGCAGCGAGCGTCTCGTCGCTCGGTGCCACCGGCCCCGGTGTCGAGGCGAGAACGACAGTCCCGGTATCCGCGAACCAGCGCTCGGCTAGCGTGAGGTCTTCGGGCCGTCGTGGAGCGTATGAGGCGTACCGGCGCGTAGCCAAGATCTGCCGTTCAGCGTCCATGCGCTGCTCGGCGTGGTCCGCTGCTTGCGCCGCCCCTTCGAATGCCACTTCCGCGGCCTGATACCGTCCCGCCTCACGCAGCACCTGCCCGCGCAGCCGCAGCGTGTCGGTGTGGGGCTCAAGGGCAAAGGCCCGGTCCAGCGCCAACAGCGCTCGATTGCGATCGCCAATCTTGTAGGCGGCATAGCCCAGCTCGTGCCAGACGAGGGCGAAGTCTGGATCAACTTCGACGGCGCGCTCAAGTTCCGCCAACGCCTCGGGATAGCGCTCCAACTCGGTCAGCGCGGCACCGCGCAAGGTGTACGAGAACCCTGTCTCGCCGAATACGGCGCGCGCGCGATCAGCGAGCTCGAGCGCTTCTTCCCGCAACCCCCCCGCGCGGAGCAACTCGAAGTATTCAGCCCAACACGCCTTCGTCTCCGGTTTCGCGGTCAGCAACTCGTCGTAGGCTGTCTGCGCGTCCTTCATTCTTCCTTCACGCGCCAGCCAGCGAGCACGCGCCAGCGCGCGTTCGCTGCGGGCGTCCGGAAAGAGGTCGTAGGATGCGGTTGTACGCATGAGCGCTCAAATCTACGCCGGGGGCTGTTGCTGGCTAGCGGCGACTTCGATCTCTACATTTCTGCCGCAATGGATCGAGATCGTTTGCTTCGCGAGCTGAACGAGTTTCTGCGCATCCCGTCCGTCTCGACGCTCCCCGTGCACAATCAGGATTGCCGCCGTGCTGCCGAGTGGGTGGCGGCGGAGTTACGCCGACTTGGCTGCCGCAATGTCGATTTCCTCGGCAGCGAAACACATCCCGTGGTGTGGGGTGAGGGCCCCGAGGTCCCTGGCGCCCCTACGCTGTTGATTTACGGCCATTACGACGTGCAACCGCCCGATCCGCTCGGCGAGTGGACGACACCGCCGTTCGAGCCGACCGTGCGCGATGGACGGCTCTATGCGCGCGGCGCGGCCGATGATAAGGGACAGGTCTTCTGTCTCCTGAAAGCCATCGACGCGCGAGGAAAACCGGCCGTGAACTTTCGCTTTCTCATCGAAGGCGAAGAAGAATTCGGCTCCAAGGTGCTGTTCGATCTGCTCAAACGCGAGCCGCAGCGCGTGGCAGCCGACGCGGTGCTGGTTGCGGACATGTCGTATGTCGCACCGGGATGGCCCGCGGTCTACACGACGCTGCGCGGCTTGTGTTATGCCGAGATCACGGTTCGCACCTCGAAGACCGACCTGCATTCCGGTGAGTACGGTGGTGCGGCGCCGAATGCGCACGAAGAGTTGTGCCGCCTCCTGACCCGTCTCAAGAGCGAAGACGGGCAGATCAACATTCCGGGCTTCTATGCCGCCGTGAAGCGACCGTCGCGAGCCGAGCTCGCGGCGTGGAAGAAGCTGCCGTTCAAGGAAAAGGACTTCCTCGAGAACCGTGTCCAGGGGAAAGGGCTCGTGGGGCTCAAGAAGTACTCCGTGCTCGAACGCCTGTGGGCGCTCCCGACCTTCGAGATTCACGGCATTCTCGGCGGATTCACGGGCGCAGGGGCGAAAACCGTCATTCCCGCTGAGGCGACCGCGAAGGTGAGTATGCGCCTCGTGCCAAATCAGAAGCTCAAGACGGTGGAGCGGCAGCTCGCCGCCGCGGTCAAACGCTTCGCGCCGAGGCATGTGACCGCGACTGTGCGGTTTCTGCATGGCGCCGATCCGGCGCAGATCAAGCCGAACGACGCGTCGTTCCAGACGCTCGACGAAGCGTTCAAGTCAGTGCTGGGCCGGGGGACCGTGCTTGCGCGTGCGGGAGGCTCAATTCCGGTGGTTCCGGCTCTCGCCTCCGCGGGCGCGCCGGTGATTCTTACGGGCATCGGGCTCCCCGACGACCGGCTCCACGCACCGAATGAGAAGCTCGAGCTGAAACAGTTGTGGGATGGAATCGAAATCTTCAGCCGCTTCTATCGGCTATTCGGCGGAGATAGGAGTTAGGAGTTGGGATTTGGAAGGCGAACTGAGAGTGGATTGCCGACGCCTCAAGGCCCGAATCAACGCACCCAACATCCGACCAATTGCGGTACACGCATCCAGTAGTTTCTTCTGAACATCATCCGAGATGTATTCCAAGCGCGTCGCGATTTGGACGTGTGTCTCAAGCTCGTGGAGGGATCCGACGGCTACGGACAGGTAGCGTAGATAGTCGCCGGTGCGTGATCTGCCATGTCCCTCAGAGATGTTCGCAGGCACGGAGACGGCTGCCCGGCGCATCTGATCTACAAGTGAGTAACGCTCCTCCTTAGGAAATCTCGACGTCGTGCGGTAGATCTCGACCACGAGATCCATCGAGTCTTGCCAAACGCGGAGATCGCGATACGAGCGTATCTGGCCGGAGTCGCGGCTGGAGGCAGTCATTGTTTTGCAGCCAATCTGAACTGTCTGGCAGGCAAGACCTTCATCCTTCTCACGCATCACGGTGCAAATCTGCGCGTCCTATCTCCCAGCTCCCAGCTCCTAACTCCCAGCTCCTAACTCCCAGCTCCCAGCCTCTTACTGGCGTTCCGAAACTTGTTGATTTCGTGTTGAGTAAGCCCACGGCCGCCATACCGTTCTTCGTTCCACGGATCACCGCGCATGTGGTAACCGTTCTGCTCCCAGAATCCTGGCAGATCCTCATCGAGTAGCTCGAACCCGCGCACCCACTTGGCGCTCTTCCAGAAGTACAGATGTGGCACGAGGAGCCGCGCTGGCCAGCCGTGCTCTGGTGTCAGCCACTCTCCCGCCCACTTCAGCGCAATGAGATTCTGAGATCGATCCAGGTCCGACAACGGCAGATTCGTCGTGAACGCCTGCTCGGCGACGACCAGGCAATACTGCGCGGACGGTTTCACTCCTGCCCGTTCCAGCAGTGCCTGCACGGGAACTCCCTCAAACGTATTGTCGAGCCGGCTCCATGTCGTGACGCAATGGATGTCGCAGACGACCGTCTTCCGAGGAAGCGCCAGCAGCTCGTCATAAGTGATCGAGAAGGGTCGCTCGACGAGACCCGAGACTGTGAAGGTCCACGCCGCGGTATCGACCGTCGGGATGTCGCCGTAATGCAGGACCGGCCACTTGGTGGTTTCGACCTGGCCGGGGGGAATTCGGGGATGTTGAGACGCCACGGGTTGTTTTTCCCGTGGGCTAAAGCCCCGGCTCGGCCACTACGGGCGTCCTTAAGGACGCGTGCCGTTGCCGAGCCGCCCCTTCAGGGGACGGGATAATCGATGCGCCGAAGATTCTTTCAAAGCCCTTCACCACAGCTGACACACTCTCATCCCACAGCTTTTCCCGTTCCCTACGTCCCGTTTCCTGCTCCACCGATGTCATGACGACGTCGGGAATCCCACACGGCACGATTCGTTGAAACTCCACGAGATCAGTCGTGATGTTGAGAGCGAACCCGTGCCAGGTGACCCACTGCTTTACGTGAATGCCAATGCTCGCAATCTTCTTCGCGCGCGTCCACACGCCGGTATATCCGGGATTGCGATCCGCGGGAATTCCGAGCAGGCCAAGTCCGTCGATCAACGCTTGCTCCAGCGTGCGCAGGTACCAGTGCAGGTCCCGCGTGTAGCCATTCAGGTCGAGGATGGGATATCCGACGAGCTGCCCCGGTCCATGAAACGTCACGTCTCCGCCTCGTTCAACCTCGAACACATCGATCCCAGATGGGCGCAGGAGATGTGCGGCCTTCGAGTTGCGCCCCAGGGTTACGACGGGAGGGTGCTCCACCAAGAGCAGCACGTCATGTGACAGCCGCCCTCCAATCCGATCGTCGGCGAGCCGGCGTTGCCACTCCAGTGCTTGCTCGTAGGGTACGCGACCCGCTTCGATGATTTCAATTGAGGTCATCGCACACCCGTCCCGCCTCCCGCTTCCCCCTTCCCCATGCCTTTAATGGCCCAGCGAGCCGCGGCGACCCCGAACGCAATGTTGAGCGCCAGCCAGACGAGCATGCCGGCGACTCCGAAGAATCCGTCCAGTGGAGCTGCCATGAAGCCGATCAGCAGCGCGCCAACGGAGGCGAGCACCGCAATCACCCCACGCTGCCAGACGCTGTCCAAGCTGAAACTGCGATACCAGCCGTAGGCGCCCCCGACTCCCACGGCGGCGATCACGCCGGCAGTCAGGATCTGGTAGCCGATTCGCTCGAACTGATCCTGAAGCAAGCGGAGCGCGATTTGGGACATGGTCATGAACGCACTGCCGAACCCGGCTCCGCCACCGAGCGAGCCCAGACCGAGCGCGAGCGGGTCCTTCGGCGCGTCGTCGCTCAAATGTTCAGGGCGCGTCCGAGCGAATCGAGTGCGGCCTCCGCGACCGCTTCGGACATGGTGGGGTGCGCATGAATGGCCAGGTCGACTTCCTCCACGGTGTACTCGTTCTCCCGCGCCACCGCCAGCTCGTGGATCATCTCGGAGGCGTGCGCCCCGACAATGTGCGCACCCAAGATCTCCCCATACTTCTTGTCGCGCAGAATCTTGACGAACCCCTCGGTCTCGCCGGTGCCGCGCGCGCGCCCGTTGGCGGAGAAGGGGAACTTCCCGGCCACGTAGTCGAGCTTCTTCTCTTTACACTGATCCTCGGTCAGCCCAATGCTCGCGACCTCGGGATGGCAATACGTCACGCTGGGCACGTTGTCGTATTTAATGGGATGCGGTTTTTGGCCGACCAGCAGCTCGGCGACCACCACCCCCTCACGGCTCCCCTTGTGAGCCAGCATGGGCGGGCCGGCAACATCACCGATGGCGTAATAGCCGGGCGCCGTGGTCTGCAGGCTCTTGTCGACTTTGATGAACCCGCGGTCCGTGAGTTGGATGCCGCATTCTTTGAGACCGATGTTTTCGGTGTTCACCGCGCGCCCCGCGGCCATGAGGACCGCGGCCGCCACGACCTGTTTCTTCTCGCTGCCGGCCTCTACGTCGAGCGTGACCTTGTCCTTCGCGACGGTGGCCTTCGTGACTTTGGCGCCGGCGATCACATCGATCCCGCGCTTGCGGTAGCTCTTGGCCAGCGCATCCGATGACTCGGCGTCTTCGATGGGCAGAATGCGCGGCAGCGCTTCGATCAGCGTCACCCTGACGCCGAACGCCGAGAAGATGTCGGCGAATTCCATGCCGACCGCGCCGGCGCCGATGATCGCCAGCGTCTCCGGGATACGCTCCATCAGGAGCGCTTCGTCTGAGGAAATGACGGTCGTCTTGTTGATCTCGAGGCCAATCTGGGGAATGCCCTTGACGCGTGAGCCGGTCGCGACGACGACCGCCTTTTTGGCTTCATACACGTCATTGCCCACCTTCACCTTCTTGCCGGTCTGCAGCACACCCGTGCCTTTGACCACCGTGACCTTGTGCTTCTTCATCAGAAACTCGACGCCCTTCGAATTCTGATCGGCGACCCGGCGTGAGCGTTTCATGGCGACGCCGTAATCCGTCTTTACGGCGCCGGCCTCCACGCCGAAGTCCTTCGACTCCTTCAGGACGTGAGCGAGGTAGGCGGAGTGCAGCAGCGCCTTTGTTGGAATGCAGCCGATGTTGACGCAGACGCCGCCCAGTTTCTCCTGCTCGATCACCGCCGTCGCGAGACCGAGCTGCGCGCAGCGAATGGCGCAGACGTAACCCGCGGGCCCGCCGCCCAAAACAATGACGTCAAACGAACTTGCCACAGTGGCTCCCTGATTGCGGATTTCGGATTGGGGATTGCGGATTGTGCGGTTGGGCTCCAATCCGCAATCCGCAATCGACAATCCGCAATTACAACAGCATCGCCAGCGGATTCTCCAGCATTTGCTTCAGCGTTTTCAGGAAGGCTGCGCCGGTCGCCCCGTCAATCACGCGGTGGTCGCAGCTCATCGTTAGCCGCATCCGGCGCCGCACCACGATGCGCTCGCCGTCAGGAACGGTTTTGGGGACGATGCTGCCGATCGCGACGATCCCGGCTTCCGGCGGGTTGATCACGGCCGTGAACTGATCGATGTCGAACATGCCGAGGTTCGAGACGCTGAACGTCGCGCCGGTGTACTCTTCCGGCTTGAGGCGCCGGTTGCGCGCTCTGCTCGCGAGCTCGCGGGATTCCGCGCCGATCTCGCGCAACGATTTCCCATCGGCGTTGCGAATCACGGGTGTGATCAAACCATCGTCGATCGCGACGGCCATCCCGATGTGGACCTCGTTCCAATACCGGATGTGGTCGTCCTGGAACCAGGCATTGCACGCGCGGTGCTGCGCCAGCGCGAGCGCCACTGCCTTGATGATGATGTCGTTGAAGGAGATTTTGGCGTCCCCTTCGCCCAGCTGCTTGTTGAGTGCCTCACGGGCCTCCGCCGCCCGCTCCATGTCGACTTCGGAGGTGAGGAAGAAGTGCGGGACGGGGCCGATCGATGCCGCGAGCCGTTTGGCGATGGTCTTTCGGATCTGGGAGAGGGGGACGTCTTCGTACGGAACACCAGGAGCTGGGAGCCGGGAGCTAGGAGTTGGGGTGGCAACCCCTTGAGCCTGAGTTGCTCCGCCCTCGACATCGCGTTTGATCACCCGTCCGCCCGGACCGGATCCCTGAAGCAACTTGAGATCGACGCCGGCGTCTTTCGCGATACGTCGTGCCAACGGTGAGGCCTTTACACGCGTAGCGTCCGCTGGTGCCGCAGCGGGTCGGGCCGTGGGCGCGGGTGCCGGTGGCGGAGTCGCTGGAGCACGCGCTGGTCTGGCGGCAGCAGCAGGAGCTGCCCCAGCTCCCGACTCCTGACTCCCAGCTCCAACAGCTTGACTCCCAACTCCATCGACTTTCTCTCCCGGCTTCCCAATCCACGCGACGATGTTCCCGACAGGTACCGTGCTCCCCTCCTGCACCAGGACTTTGAGGAGTTGACCGTCGGTTCGTGCCACCAGCTCCATCACTGCCTTATCCGTCTCGACCTCGGCCAGTGTGTCGCCTGACTTCACCGCGTCGCCTTCCTTCTTGGTCCACTTCACGAGGCGCCCTTCTTCCATCGTGGGCGACAGCGCCTCCATGTGGACCTTGGTGGCCATTAGTCGAGGTACAGAACGCGTCGCGCGGCGGCCACGACTTTCTCGGGCGACGCTTTTGCGGCGCGTTCAAGATGCTTGTTATACGGCATCGGGACGTCCGCCTGGTTCACGCGCTGCACCGGCGCGTCGAGATGGTCAAAAGCATCTCGCTGAATGATGTCCACGACTTGCGCGCCAATGCCGACCCACGGCCAGCCCTCCTCAACGACGACGGCACGATTGGTCTTCTGAACCGATTCGAGAATCGCCGCCTCATCCATCGGGCGGAGCGAGCGTAAATCCAGGACTTCGGCCGAGACGTCTTGCTCCGCCAACTGCTCGGCTGCCTTCAGCGCGACTGACAGCGTCTTGGAGTGACACACGAGGGTGACATCCGAACCTTCGCGCTTGATCTCGGCCTTGCCGATTGGCACGAGATGCTCGCCGTCGGGGACGTCGCCCTTGATGTTGTACAGCATTTCACCTTCGAGCACGATCACCGGGTTGTTGTCCCGGATCGCCGACTTGAGCAGGCCTTTCGCATCGGCGGGCGTCGCCGGGGCGACGACTTTGAGGCCTGGCATGTGCGTCAGCCAGCCCTCCCAGGCCTGCGAGTGCTGTGACCCGAGTTGCAGGGCGGCCCCATTGGGACCGCGGAAGACGATGGGCATGGGGATTTGCCCGCCCGACATGTACAACATCTTCGCGGCCGAATTGACGATCTGGTCCAATGCCAGCACGGCGAAGTTCCAAGTCATGAATTCGATGACTGGCCGGAGCCCTCCCATGGCGGCCCCGACCCCGATTCCCGCAAACCCGAGCTCAGCGATCGGTGTGTCGACGATGCGCTGCGGCCCGAACTCCTCGAGCAACCCGCGACTCACCTTGTATGCGCCCTGGTAGACCCCGACTTCTTCGCCCATCAGGAAGACGTTGGGATCGCGCTGCATCTCCTCGCGCAGCGCCTGATTGAGCGCGTCCCGGTAAGTGAGTGTGGCCATCGCTACTCCGCCAGCACGTCGGTCAACAGCTCGTCCGGCTCCGGGTCCGGGCTTTCATCGGCGAACTTTACCGCTTCCTCGACCTCGGCCAGGACTTCCGCGTCCAGCGCGTCGAGCCCTGCCTGATCGATCACGCCTTCCTCTTTGAGCTTGCCGGCAAGGTGGGTGATGGGATCACGCGCCTTCTGTTCCTCGACCTCGTCTTTGGTGCGGTACACCCCGTGCAAGGGATCGGACATCGAGTGGCCCATGTACCGGTAGGTGCGGACCTCGAGCAGGGTGGGGTGACTGTGCTTGCGCGCCCGTTCTACCGCGCGCCGCGTCGCCTCGTACACCGTGAGCGCGTTCATACCGTCCACCAGCTCCGCGGCCATGTCGTAACTGCAGGCGTGCTCGACGATGTCGGTTACCGCCGCCACGCGCTCGAACGCCGTGCCCATCCCGTAGCGGTTGTTCTCACAGAGGAAAATCACCGGCAGTTTCCATACTGAGGCCATGTTCAGCGTTTCGTGGAAGGCACCGATGTTGACCGCCGCTTCGCCAAAGAAACAGACGCAGACCCGGTCTTGTCCCTGATACTTGCTGGCGAAGGCGAGCCCAGCGCCGAGCGGGATGTGGCCGCCGACAATACCGTGGCCACCCATGAATCCGCGCTTGGCGTCGAAGAGGTGCATGGAGCCGCCCTTCCCCTTCGAGCACCCCGTCGCCTTCCCGAACAGCTCGGCCATGACCGCGTTCGCCGAGATCCCTTTGACCAGCGCTTGCCCATGCTCGCGGTACGAGCAGATGACGTAGTCGTCGTCGCGCAGTGCCGCAAGCGCACCTACGGCTACGGCTTCCTGACCGATGTAGAGGTGGCAGAACCCGCCGATCTTCCCGAGCGCATACGCCTCGGCTGCTTTCTCTTCGAAGCGGCGTACGAGCAGCATCTGGCGCAGCATTTTGAGCTGCAGTTCGGCGTTCAGGGTGTCTTTCGGGGGTCTGGCCGTAGCGGTCATGTCGTGGCTGCCTCGATCTGCTCCCAGGCGTGATAGCTCGAACGAACCAGCGGGCCGGACTCCACGTGGCGAAATCCGAGCGACATTCCGTACCGCTTCAATTCGGCGAACTCTTCTGGTGTGTACCAGCGTGCGATCGGAAGATGTTGATCGGAGGGCCGGAGGTACTGACCGAGCGTGATGATGTCGACATCCTGCGCGCGCAGATCGCGGATCGATGCGAGCAGCTCATCCCACTCCTCGCCCAGACCGCAGATCAGCCCCGATTTCGTCAGCAGCGCTGGGTTCATATCCTTCGCGCGTCTGAGCAGCTCCAATGCGCGCGGATACCGCCCACCTGGCCGCGCGATGCGATACAGGCGCGCGATCGTCTCGAGATTGTGATTGAGAATGTCGGGTCGTGCATCGACGACGATCCGCAGCGCGTCGGGATTTCCCTTGAAGTCCGGAATTAGAACTTCGATCGACGTCTGCGGGAGCCGGCGACGGATTTCCGCGATACATGCGGCGAATATCTCGGCGCCCCCGTTCGGTAGGTCATCGCGATCCACACTCGTGATCACGACGTGCTTGAGTCCCATGTGCGCGACGGCATCGGCGAGCCGGAGCGGTTCCGCGACGTCGAGGGGCGCCGGGGTGCCGTGCGCTACGGCGCAGTACGCGCAGTTCCGGGTGCACACGTCGCCCAGGATCATGAATGTCGCGGCATGGTGCTCCCAGCATTCGCCGATATTGGGGCAGTGAGCCTCCTCGCACACCGTGTGCAGCTTCAGATCGCGCATCATGTGCTTGAGGGCCACATAGTTCGGCCCGCCGGGCGCCTTGACCTTCAGCCACGATGGCTTACGGGGCTCGACCGGTTGGCGGGATGCTGGAGGAAGGATCTGAACGAGGGGAGCTGCCATGGAATTCGAAGATAGCGGGAGCTTTAGGGTCGGGGTAGGTCAAATTTCAACCGGATGGTTGATCCTCCTGCCGATCCTTTAACCGCCGCAATTCATTCTCGACCTCCGTCGAGCTCCCCAGCGACCCATCGGCGATGTCCGCGATTTCCTCCGCCTCCCGCCATTGCCGTTCGAGTTCCTCGACCTCGGCCCGCTCGTCGACGGCCATCTCAAACGCAAGGCCTCGTTCGGGGCGCAGAGAGCGCAGCGTCAGCTCACGCTGCGCGACATCGCGAAGTAGCTGATCGGGACCGCCGACCTTGTCGACCTCCCGCGCCGCGTCTTCGGCACGACGTCGGCCTCCGCGGACGAGGTTCAGATACGTGAGACCCTGGCGGAGAACTTGGACCGCTTCGATCCCGGTGACTTGCGCGCCTTCCTGGTGGCACCGGGGGCAGCTCAGCAGGACGCCCATATCGGCGTGAGTGTCGGGTACTACACGCGCGTGCTGCACGTGACGCGCGCGCAATTCCATGATGCTGCCGCAACGAGCGCAGACGGGTGATTCAACTAACGAGACCTTGCGGCTGCCGACCATTCGCAGGTACACCCAGTCGACCGCGCGATGGATGTTCCAGACGATCACGCCGAAGCCGCCTCCCGCGGCCACGTTTGCGACGATGCCCAGGCCGATGGCAGCCACCGTAAGTGGCACGACGACCTTCATGCGCTCCCGCTGGCGGTTGCGCAGCCGCTCGCCGTAGCGCCACGTCGCCAGCTCGACGCGAGGCGGCTTACCGACGCGCACGAAGTCGTACCGCTCCCACCGAATCAGCGCGACTTGATCGGTGGAGGCGGCAATCCGTCCCGCCTGTGTCGCGCGGGCAACGGCCTCGATCCGTTCAAGGCGATCATCGAAAGGAGTGAGATTCCAGCGGCTGCAGCGGCGACAAACGACCCACAACCGGCCCTTCCACTCATCGAATGCGATACGGCGTCCGACGCCGAGACCAGAGGGTCCGCCATCACCATCGAACGCCGCATTACAGAAAGCACAACTGCGAAACATCTAAGAACTAAAGCGCTCCGGGGCGAGGGAGGCAATCTCTATTTCGGATGTGCCGGTAGCAATCATGCTTGCGATGATCTCGCCGGTGAGACCGGCGAGGAGGACGCCGTTGCGGCCGTGCCCGGTCGCGTACCACAAGCCACGGACGTCGGGATCGGGTCCCACGATCGGCCGGCCATCGGGCGTCAACGGTCGCAACCCTGACCAGGTCCGCGTTGGGGTCGCCGGCAGGCTGGGTACCAAGCGCTGGGCGGCCGCAACGATTTGTGCGATGCCGGAGTCCGTGACGCCGCCCTGGAAACCGACGTGCTCCATGGTGCTGCCGAACAGAGCCTCACCCTGGCGGGCGAGGACATAGGCGTGGTCGTAATAGAGCACGGTGCGCGGCATTTCTGCGGGCCAGGGCGCAGCCGCCATCTGTCCTCGTACGGGCACTACCGGAAGGTGCCGGGGCAGGTGATCGATCTGCGGCGACCACGCGCCGGCTGCGACGACGACATGCTCCGCTTTGATCTTGCCCGCGGGAATCTCGACGCCTGTTGCACGTCCAAGAATCGTCTTGATGCGGTTTACGCGTGACTTCAGGGTTTGCACCCCGAGGCGCTTGGCATCGGCCCGGAGCGCGCGCGTCAGCGCGGGTGCGTCGACCGCGCCATCCTCAGGGGCAAAGAGCGCGCCCACGCACTGCGCGGCCGCGGGAAACCGCTCCGCCACATCGCTTGCTTCGAGCCAGTCGCACCTCAGCCCGGCTTGGCGCTGATGCGCGACCGCCTCACGTAACCGCTCAGCCTCGGCGTCCGTGAACGCAAGTGAGGCCACGCCGTCACGCCACAGCCCAATGTCGATTTCCGTCGTTTCCGCCAGGCTCGCCGCAAGCGTGTCGTAGAGCTCACGGGCACGCAGTCCCAAGGCTCGCAGGCTCTCATCGGAGCTTTCGATTTGGGGAGCCAGAATACCGGCAGAAGCGGCCGAAGCGGCCGTGGGGTCAGGGCCTGGGTCGCAAATGATGACGCGCAGCCCGCGCAGAGCCGCGGCGCGGGCGCAGGCAGCCCCGATGATTCCGCCACCGGCGACCAACACTTCACAAGACGAAACTTTGTGCGACATTTAGGCGTACGCTGCACACGCACCGGACACCACGGAGGGTATCATGTTCCGGAGCATTCTCGGGTTCGCGCTACTCGCCTTTGTCGCCTGGATCGCTCTCAAGCTGATCTTCGGCATGGCTGGCATCCTGTTCGGCCTCGCGGGTACGGTCCTCACGCTCGCGGTCATCGGTTTCTTCTTCTATATCGCGCTGCGCATCATCAGCCCGTCCACGGCCGATCGCGTCCGCGACATGATCAAGGGTCGACCCGCCGACGCATCTTAAGGCTCCCACGGGAGAGACTGGCTCGAGTGCGCATGCACGATCTTCCAGTTCTCTCCCCGTCGCTCACAAATGAAGGTTGCCCGCCCGGGCTCCATGCGGCGCTCGGCCGGGTTGGTCCAGTTGTAGTCCACTAACACCCACGCAAATCGCCCTTCGATATTCTCGGATGCCGCCGTCACGGTCACTCGGCCGGCGCCGCTGGTGATTCCCGCAAAGCGGGGGGCCCCGAGCCGCACGCGCGAGTTCTCGATCACAATGGCTTCCGCGGCATAGAGCGTATCGGCTTTTCGGTCGCCGCTCGCGTCGAGCGCGATTGCCAGGCGGACGACCGCCTCCGCGGCACCCGGTCCTCCGGTCGCGCTCGTCACGGCCACGGGGTCACGCGGCATGCCGGTCCGTTTCACACATGCGCTGGAACCAGCCATGCTGGTCGCAATGGTCATCATGACGTATGAGCTCATCATGAGGGAAGCGCGCGGCATGCGCACCCCTACTGCGATTCCAGGCGCGACAGCACTGACCACGCCAGTAACGGTACCAGAATCTCGTGATGTCCGGTAAGCTGAATGCCGCGTCCACCGGCGAGGGTGGGGCGCTCGACGACATTGACGCGTGGTCGATAGTGACGCTGCATATCGCAGTCGCACGCAGTGAAGTTCTTGGGACGTCCGCCATTGAGATTGCGCGCGATGGTCAGGGCTTTGAGGAACACCTCGGGCATGATCACAGCGCTGCCCAGGTTGAGCACGACGCCACCCTCGTCCAGATCGGGCAATGCCCCCGCCAGACGCTTGAAATCGCGGTGGCTCGTGGCGCCGAGCGCGGCACCGTCGCTCGCGGGATGCTGATGGATGATTTCTGCGCCGATGGCCGCGTGCACCGTAACCGGGACGCCGAGTGAGGCACATGAGAGCAGCACGGAGACGTCGCGCCCCGGGAGCTCCTGCCGCGCGCCCAGGTAGTCAGCGAGCGCTTCGCCTGCTCCCTGTTGACTCTTGGCGCCGCGTATGAGCGCGGCGTTCATCTCCCGTCCCGTCTCTTCCGCCATGCCAAAGGTGCCGTCGCCCAGCCCTGCTGCCACGTCCTCGCTCGTTCCCCCATAGGCAGCCAGCTCGAAATCGTGGATCGCCGCGCTGCCGTTCATCGCCACCATGGTGACCGCGCGGCGTCGCATCAATGCGATCAGCAAAGGGCCGAGCCCGACCTTGATCACGTGTCCGCCCAGCATCGCGAGGATCCCGCGCCGGCCAGCCGCGGCCACGATCTGATCGACCACGTAGCGCAGGTCTTGCGCGGCGAGAATCGATGGCAGCGCCTCGACGAATGCGCTGAAGGACCGGTCGGAGGGGAGCGGCGGCTTTGCGAGGAGGGAGGCGTCAACTTTGTTGGGGCGTTTGGCTATCGGGATTGTCTTGAGGCGGGAGAAGTCAGCTTCGCGGTACTCGGTCATCGCTGTTCTGCTCCTCCTCCCGGGACGACGTAGTCCTTGAGCTTGAGCGTCACCGTACCGAACGAGAAGTTCGACTGAATCCCGAGCACGAGACGCTGCTTGTCGTCCGAGAGCCAGATGCGGGTCTCCGACTTCTCGGCGAAGATGCCCCGGCCCTGGGGAATTCTGGGGCGTACAACGATAGCGCGCCACTTCTTGCCGGCGACGTTGACGCGGTCGTGGCCCACCACTTCGATAATGACCGGGTTCCGGTCCGGCCGAAAATAGCGGGCATATTCGTACTTCTTCCCGACCTCGAGCGGCAGGGTTCGAACCCAATACAGGAACGAAGCGTCGTCCAGGGGGTCCAGTACCGTGGCGAATGTCGTGTCGCGTCCTGCTTCTCGATAGAACCCGGAATCGGGGTAGATCTCGTAGCCACGCTCCCGATGCCTGCCCCGCTCGACCTGGACGGACCTGAAGCGCCGCGAGCGAAAATCGTACAGTCCCACCCACGAATCCATGGTTTGGTCAAGAGAATACCCGAGCGCGCCGCCCCGCAGCCGGAATTGGAAATGGACCGCCTCCGTCTGACGCACGGTGTCGATCGCCATGACCTCCATCGTGGCGCTGCCGATGCTGAATATGCCGTACCTGGCACTGAAGGTGAGGCGCTCGCCGATGGGAAATGTCACCGCGGGAGCCGGTTTGATGACCGGGAGCACCGCGACGGCCGCCGGGCCGGGTGTGCTCGAGGAGCCGACGACCACCCCAGTGCAGACGGAATCCTGGGCCACGAGTGTCTGTACTCCCGCGAGGAGCGCCAACAGGGTCACCGTCGAACCTTTCCGGGCGGCGTCGATGAGTGCGCGCGACCGCCACACCGAGAGCAGCTGTTGCCACGGCTTGGTGCGGGACGGTCGCTGCTTGAGATCGTAACGGGCGGCGCTGGGGACAACCTCCAGGCGGCGCGCGTGGACATTGAGGCGGGCGAGCAGCTCGGCATTCGCCGCCCATCCCTCGGCTGTAAGCACTGGGGGCTCGGCGGCTCCGCCTCTGGTAGCCTGACGCAGCACAATCAGCCGCAGCGCTATGAAGCCGGAGACGGTGTCTTTCACAACGCCACCCACTCGCAACAGGCGCGGGGCCCACTGCCGTACCCAGCGCTCGGGCCAGGTGCGCGCCCCGGAGCCGACTGTGGCTCTGTTCTGCTCCGCCACTACCAGATCCGCTCCGGATTCCATCCGCTTGACCATCTCCTCCATGGTTTCCGGCGCGTGCATGAAGTCCGCGTGCAGCGTAATCGCACAGTCGCGCTTGGGCCGGTCGGTCCGCTGTAACGCGACGCGCAGCAGCTCTTCCAAAGTGCGGGCGTACCCCTCGCGCCGATTGTGCTTAATGACCGTAAGGGGAAGGACCCGGGCATACGCTGCCAGGACCTCCCCGGTGTGGTCGGTCGAGGCATCGTCACAGGCGATGATCTGGTATTCCCGCTCGAACGTCGTGAAGACCTGGCGGACCTTCCAGAGCACCAGCCCGACCGTGCTCGCCTCGTTATGAACCGGAACGCAGACGTAGATCATTGCTCTGCAATCTAGGAGAGTGCCTTATAGACTTCCAAGACTTGACCCGCCACCGCGCTGGCGGTGAAGCGCGGGGGGAATGGCAGCACGGTGGGGCTGTGGAGCGCGTCCACCACCCGCTGGGCCAGTGCTTCCGAGGCGCCGACCGGTACGAGCACCTCGGCCGGAAGCACTTCCGGAATCCCTCCCGCGGCGGTCGCGACAATGGGCCGGCCCAGCGCGAGCGCGTTGAGAAGCACGCTGCCAAACCCCTCTTCTTTCGACGACATGACGAACACATTGGCTTCGGTGATGAGCGCGTCCACCCGATCGATGAATCCCACAAGGTGCACGCGATCAGCGAGCCCGAGTCGCGTGATCTCGGCATGCAGGGCTCCACGCAGCGGGCCGTCACCCGCGATGACCCAATGAAGGCCGGGCTCGCGCGTCCGCGCGTGGTCAGCCGCGCGCACCAGCGTGCGCTGGTCTTTGTGATCGACCAGCGCCGCGGCATTCACCGCGAGCGGAGTCTTTTCCTGGAGTCTCAGCTGTCCGCGAATCCCGAGTGGTGGAGTGGATGCCGCGCGCACCTCTTCCGGATCGATGCCATCCGGAATGACGACCACCGCATCGGGCGCGATGCCGTCGCTGGTGAGCACCTGCTTCACCGCCGCCGACACGGCGATGATGCGATCGGGCCGCCGCCACGCCCCGAACCGCCCTACGTGAAAGTCGACGCGGCGAGTCGCGATCAGCGTCCGACCCATCGCGACGGTCGCCGCCAGTGTCAGCGCGTGGCTGTCGTGGACGTGGATGACGTCCGGGTGAAACGAGGAGATTGCCCGCCGCAGCTGCCACCAGGCGCGCGGGTCGAGCCCGATCTCCCACGCGGTCCCCTGGACCCGGGCGCCGTCGGCGGCGACGCGCCGCGCCAGCTCGCTATCCTGTCTCGTGACGAGGGTCTGCTCCACTCCGGCATGTCGCGCGAGCTCACGGCAGAGCAGCCGAACCTGTTGTTGACCACCGCGCCATTCGCGGCCGGAGTCGACATGCAACACCCGCATCGAGCCTCCCGCGACCACTAGGCGGGGACTTTCACGACCCCGGCGAGCACGCGGCGCAGCGCATCGAGTTTGAAGGGCTTCTGCAGGAAGGGGCGGCCCAGCTCTTCGAGGAATTGCAGCGTATCGCCGCGGACCGTGTCGCCCGTGGCAAAAATGATGCGATCGGCCACCGTCGGATGCATGCGAGCGAGTGTCTGAAACATCTCGCGCCCGCCGAGTCGGGGCATGCGGAGATCGCAAATGATCAGATCGAATGGTTGCATGAGCGCGCGCTTCAACGCCTGGCTGCCATCGCGTGCGACGGCGACCTCATGCCCCCAGCTCTCCAGGGTGGCCTGCATATAGTGAAGGATGTGCGGCTCGTCATCCACCACGAGTACCCGGAGGCGCTCCACCCGTTCGGGCGGCGCCGGCGCGGATACCGGCGAGTGGTCGCCCCGGCCAGGAGGACTTAATGCCGAGCGGATTCCGGTGGGCAGCTCGACAATGAACGTGGCGCCGCGACCACTTCCGGCCCCGCCGGGATCCACTCGGATGTTTCCGCCATGCTCCTTCACAATGCCCAGACAGATCGACAGTCCCAGTCCGGTTCCTTCACCCTCCGACTTCGTACTGAAGAACGGCTCGAACACGCGCTGCGCAATGTCCTCCGGGATCCCCGGTCCATTGTCCGAGATGTTCACGGAGAGCCCGTCGGGCTCGCATTTCGTGACGATCTCGATCCGGCCCTCACCTTCTCCTGTCCGCACACTCTCGATGGCCTGGGCGGAGTTGTTGATGATGTTCAGGAACACCTGCTTGATTTGATTGGCATGCACCTCGACTTGGGGCAGGCCGGGTTCAAACTCCATACTCAGCTCGATGTGCGACGCCATCAGCTGATTCTTTAGGAGCTGGTGTGTCGATTCGATGATCGGGCGGATTGACTGGAGCTGCCGCTCGCCTTCCTGGCGCCGCGCGAACGACAGCAGGTTGCGCACGATCGCGGAGGCGCGCTCGGCCTCCTGGCGAATCACGGCGAGGGGTTCCGCAAGGCGGGGCGGCACGTCGGGGGCTTCCGCAAGCAAATCACTGAACCCCACCACCGACGCCAGCGGATTGTTGAGGTCGTGCGCCACGCCGGCGATCAATTGCCCGATTGCGGACATCTTTTCGGACTGCAGCAGCTGCTCTTGCAACCGGCGCTTTTCGGTCTGATCCTCGAACAGCAGCACCGCAGCTCCCGGCTCTTCGGTGGGAATCGCGGTGACCAGGAGAACCCGGTCGCCAAGGCGCAGCTCGCTGGGGGAGCCCTCGGGGGTGGACCCCGGCGTGGTAGTTGCCAGCACCCGAGCGACGGGATCTGCCCACGCCGGCGGAACAAGCGTGAGCCAGGAGCGTCCCGTGATCGCTGTGACCGGCAGCTTGATGAGCTCGGCGAAAACGCGATTCGCGCGCCGAACGATCCCCTCGGGATCCACGTAGCAGATGGCCTGGTTGAACGCATCCACGGTCTGCTCCCACTCGCGCTTGCCGCTCGAGAGCAGCTCCACCAGACGCGCGTTTTCGAGCGCAATGCCGGCCTGGGCCAGAACGGCACGCGTGAACTGCAACGCGGCTTCGTCCAGTGCATTGACCCGATCGCCTTCCATGGCGACGGCGCCGATGGGATGGGAAACGGCGACGATGGGGGCGCCGAGCCAGCTCGCCGGCGCCGGATGATCCACGGTCACTCCCAGTCTGGCCGCCCGTGCAGCGACACCATCCGGGAACACGAGCGGCCCACGCCTGAGCGCGAGCTGCAGCAGCGGCTCGTCAGTCGTCGCGGGCCTCGGACCGTTGTTGTAGGCGACGTTCAGCCGATTCGTATCTGCGTCGAGCAACATTACGGAGAGGCGGGCTGGGGCAAGATGCTCGGTCAATATCCGCGCCACGATCTCGATGATCGAGGTGGGACGAAACGCGCCTGCCAGCTCGTGCGACAGACCGGTAAAACAGCTGAGGGCCTCGGCGACCGAGAGCGCTTTCACGTTGCTTCGTCGAGGAATCGAGTCGGGACACGCGTCGCGGCATCAACCAGCGCTTCCGCAGACTTGATGAAGCGAACGACGATCGGCAAGGAACCCTGCAGCGCCACCTTTCGCTGCATGATCCCGGCGATGGGCCCCAGCTCCTTCTTGATGATTGCCTTCCAATGCCTGTACTCGGCGGTGAGCACGAACGGCGCGCGTTGGGCTTCGTCACGCGACACCAGCTTGGCCGCGCGACAGCTGCCGCGGTCGAGATCGAGCCAGATCCCGACGGCTTCGGGCACACCGATTGTGGGCTGCGCGGGCAGGACCAGCGCGACACAGCCATGCGTCCATTCGGTGGAAGCGGTGCGATAGGCGTCGCTCGCGTTGATCGCCGCCCCGTACGCATCGACCCACGCGGTCGACGGGAAGTCGTGGATCACCGCCGTCATGCGACCGCCCGCGCAAAGCCCTCGAACAACGAGCGCTCCGTGAGGTCTTCCGGGTGCCACTGTACGGCTACGATCCAGTGATCGCGCGCGCTTTCCGGTTCCGCCGCTTCGATCACGCCATCTTCCGCCCAGGCGACCGCCTTCAAGGTGGGGGCGAGATCGCGAATGGCCTGGTGATGCCGGCTGTTGACGGTCGCGGAACGCACGCCGAGCGTGCGCTCCAGCAATGACCCCGCCGCGACGCGCACTTCATGACGCGCCGTCTCGTCGCTGTGGGGCACGGGACCCGGACGCTCGCTCTCGAGATCCTGATAGAGTGTTCCGCCGAGCGCGACGTTGAGGATCTGGATCCCACGGCAGATCGCGAGGATTGGCAGTCGGCGCTGTTGCGCCGCGCCGATCAGTGCCACCTCGGCGGCGTCGCGCGAGGGATCGATCGCTCCCAGGCGCGGGTGCGGCGCCGCTCCGTAGCGCTCGGGCGCCACGTCCTCGCCGCCGGTGAGTACCAAGCCGCGCACGCCGGTGAGCGCGGCAGCCGCATGATCGGGCGCGAGCATCGTGGGAACGGCCAGGGGCACGAGGCCCACGTTTTCGAGCGCCCGCACATACGCGGTGTTGAGCGTGACCCGTTCGCGGCCGTCGACAAGGCGGCGCGGCGCCGTGACCGCCACGGCGCGGGGTGGGGGGGTCACGAAGTCGTGGGAGGACCGAACAGCGGGCAACGCGGATTGCTCACGCTCGCCCAGTCGACGCGCACGGCGTACAGATTGAGGGCGGCACCGCCGCCCACGATCGATCCGATGGCAGGTTGACGTTGCGGCTCTTCCTGATCGAGGACCATCACGCCCATCGCCCGCTGCGAGGTGTCGTCCACGACGAGCAGTCCGTAGCCACGCGACGGAAAACCGGGTCCTCGATACAGCATCGAGACTTTCCCGGCGGCGTCGCGTGTGACGATGACCGCGCCGTTTTCGCGGGACTTCGGCAGGATAATGACTGTCGGCAGGGAATCCGGGACGCCACGCGGCGGATCCGTGAGCGCCGCGCGCGGATTGCTCAGCTGATTCACGATCAAGGCGGGGCCGGCAATGGCTGCGATGCCACATGTCGGAGAGCCGGCGCCGGAGCCTCCGCCTCGTCCGCAGGCGGTGACTGCCAAGGCCAGGATGAGCATCCGCGGATACATGAGACTGCAATCTAACGCTAATGCGACCAAACAGCCGTGACCGTCGTTGTCCGCACCGGTGCCAGGGTCTGCGGCACGAGATTGTAGACGTAATTCAAGGCATTTGCGAGCAGGAGCCGCAGCTCGAAAGGTCCACGCGTCCATTGGGCCCGCAGATCCAGGACATTCATCGGGACTCGCCGCGGGTCGACAAAGCCCTCCAGCTCGATGCGCTCTGGCCGGCTCGCGTGGCGGAAGTCGGCGCCCAGATTGGCCCGGCCGAGGGAATAGTCGGCGCTCACCTTGGCCTGATGTCCCGGACGGTACGCGAGCGGAGCGTTCGCCGAGCCGGGGACGCGCCGTTGCGTGTGGAGATACGTGTAGCTGAGCGAGGTGGTGAGACGATCCCTCGCTGCGAGCAGGGTTGCGTCCACGCCGGCGATGCGCGCCTGAGCCACGTTCTGCAGCTGAATGACAGGCCCACTCGTCGTCACGATGAGCGTCGGTTCGATCAGATCCCTCGCCTCGGTCCAGAACATGGCGCCGTCGACACGCAGGACACCGAGGAAGGGCGCGCTTCGGCCGCCGAGCTCGAATGACCACGCGGTTTCGGGGCGCAGGCCGGGATTGGGAACGACGCGCAGCCCGAACTCCGGCGCCACCAGATCGACGAATCGCTCCGCGAGCGACGGCGCGCGGAACCCGCGGCCGACCGAGGCGCGCACTGCCGCACCCTGCGATCCTACCGGAAACGAGCCGCCCAGACGCGGGCTGACCACGGCGGTCAGCGAGCCGCCGTCGACCGCGAGAAAATCGATTCGCGCGCCGGCCTTGAGTCGCGCGCTCCCCTTGGTCAGGCGGCTCAGCGGCTGTTCCACCTCGCCGTACGCGGAGTACTCCGACTGTGAGTGGTTCTGGAACACGTCGCTCGTCACGTCGGCATAGGTCGCCTCTCCGCCGACGAGAACTGTGCGGGTCGAATCGGGATGTGCCTCGAGACGCACCTCTGCGCCAAAGCGGTTGGAGATGCCGAATTCCGAAGTGTCGCGGCGCTGATCGAAGAAATCGGTCCGAAACCACGAGGCGCGCGCATGCCAGGCGAATCGTTCAGAGACGACGGTGCGCGCCTGGGCGGCGACGTAGCCCTTGCTCGAATGGGTCCACGATGTGCGCCCGCCACTATCGACCTTGAACGGCTGGTAGGCCTGGCCCATGTCGTTGCATTCGCCCTGCGTGCACCAGCTGAGCGGCACGTCGTAGCGATCGTCGGCCCAGGCACCGCTGATGTCGACGCGCGTTTGGGATGACGCCTGCCAGCGGCTCTTGGCGGCCATCTGCCAATGGTTCTGACTGTCGTGCTCCCGGTAGCCGTCGGAGTGGCGGGCTCCTCCGGTGACGCTCGCGCCGAAGATCTCGGTTCCGTAGGAGATCATGCCGTCGCCGCCCCCCTGCAGCCCCGGCTCGTTGCGGAATCCCCAGACCGTGTGCGGCGGATCGGCGAAGATGCCTCCGGTGAGTCGCACGCGCGCATGCAGGCCTGCCGGGACGTCGCGTGTCGTCACATTCACCACACCGCCCAGGGCCGCGGAGCCGTACAATGAAGAACCGGCACCTTTGAGGATGTCGGCGCGTTCGATGTGATCGACCGGGACGAGATCCCAGTTGATCCCGCCACGGTCGCCCTGATTCATCGGCACCCCGTCCACCAGGAAGAGCACGCGCGAGTTGAGTCCCTGCACGTAACCCGTCGAGCCTCTGATGTTGATTTGTCCATTGAGAAACTGAATCCCCGGCTCTTTGTCCACGGCCTCGTCGATCGTATTCACCGCACGGCGAGCGATCTCTTCGGGGCTGACCTGAGCGACGCTGGTCGCCGGGTGATCGCCGAACTGCGGAAGTTTCGTGCTCACAACATCGACTGGTGTCAGCTCGAGCGGCGATGGGTCGAGCGTGAAGTCGACGGTCGCGGAGTCGCCGCCGGCGAGGGTGACGACGGTTGCCGCCGGGCTATAGCCGATCGCCGCGGCGCGCAGCCGTATTTCGCCGGCGGGCACGGCGCCGAGACGGTACCGACCGTCCGCGTCGGTCTGCGTATAGAGCGTGCTGCCGGCGATCCCGACCATGGCGCCGCGGATGGACGTTCCCGAGACGCTGCGCACCGTGCCACGCAGGACTCCTTGCGCCGCAACCCCTCCGGGCGGGGCGGGCGAGGCGATCGACGCGGCGATAAAAAGGAGCGTGGCTAGCGGGCGCTGCATGTGACGAAGTCAGTCGCAGGACGGAGGCTGTCGAATTCCACCCGAAAGTCGATGTTGGCGGCGGCGGAACCGTCGGGCACGGTAACGATCCCGGGTTGAGTACTGTCCGCCGGATTGCGGTAGTAGCCTGCCACGCGCAGTAACGCTGTATCCGCGGGAGTCAACGTCAGAGTGCCGGCCTTCTTCCACACGGCCAGTACCCATTCGTACGTCCGCGGCTCGAGAGCCACACTGTAATCGGCGACCGAGTCGGTGTACGGCACCGATCCGGGAATGAAAGGCTGGCGATTAGCGATGAGATCGGTGCAGGTCACTGGAAAGGTGGCGTACGCGGCAACGAAGACGTTGTCGGTGCTGTCGGGGATCGTGCCTCGGAGCCGAATCGTGCCGCACACCCCGGTCAGCGAGGCGCCGCAGATCGGCTCGGGTTGCAGTCCCCCGCCACAAGCCGTCGCCGCGAGCAGCAGCGGCCAGGCGAGACTGCCGGATCTCAAGAGGGCGAACACCCCCGCAATTTG
>DATFEG010000138.1:0-17153 GCA_035251445.1 Gemmatimonadales bacterium
CACGCCGATAGAACAGCACCGCTGAGTCCGGAGGCGTCCGGTCCACGATCCGTGCTCGGACCTCGGCGTCCCGCCCCGCCAGATACTGAGGTGCGGCAAGAGAGACAACCGTGAGCGGGACGGTATCGGGCGGGGGAGCAAAAAACTCCTTGAAACCGATCTGACCGACTTTCGCCGGCATCGTGCCGAGGTCGACGCCGCTGACACTCAACACATATACACCCGGCATGATGTCGAACCTGCCGGCGGTTGCATTCACGCTCTGGCCCGTGGTCACGGGTTGCACGGTGAACGACCCGCCCAACTCGGGCAGCGTGACCGTCATCGGCCACGACCGGCTGATTGCACGCGTCACGATCTTGTCGACTCGCGGCAGCTCGAACGGATCGCGCACCGGAACGGCGTCAGGATAGACCTCGAGCCGCCAGACACCTTTGCGAATCCGGTCGAGGAAGTAAACCCCTTCGCCCTCGTACGAAACGACCGGCGATGAGCCAAAACCGGCGACGCGTCGCAAGGAGCGCGGTTCGGGTGGCCGCGTCGTCGTCGACCCCGCGTAGAGAAACGCATCGCGCGCAACGAGCTCGGCGAGATCGCTCTCGTGCGAGATGCGGAAGTCGCCGAAGCGCGTGTTCTCGGGGTAGCTGCCGTACGCGCGTCCACGCGGCAGGCGGCGCATCTCCTCCGCGGCGATGACGGTGCTCATCGCTTTCCGCGGTGTGTAGACGAGGTTCAGATAGTGGGTCTGCCAGCCGAGGTTGCGCGAGGCGGTGGCGAGCATGTCGTAGGCGAACATCGCGGCGAACTGCGTTCCCACAGTGCGGAAGGTGCGCGTCATAGCCGGATACATCGTGGCCTCGCGCAGATCGGGGGCGTCGAACTCGTACACGATCCGGGGCATGCGCGCGAGCTCGGCGCGCTGCATGTCGGGGAAAGCGTCGGCGCCGCGCAGGTAGTTGCCCACGAGCTCGCGCCCGGAGTTGAGTCCGGTCGGATACCAGCCGAATGTGATCCCCTGCGCCCTGGATTGCCGGATCGCCTCACCAATCCGGAAATCCTGACTGACGTTGTAGAAGATCAATTTGGTGCATCCGGTGCCGCGGACCGCATCAATCAGTGCATTGATGTAACGAATCGAGCCCGGAAGGTCTTCGGGATGGTGCCACGGCTCGTTGACCAGCTCAATGAAGATGATCCCCGGCTCGTCTTTGAGAGCCACCCGCGTGTACGGATTCACGTGATTGAGGATCTGACGCAAGTAGTTCACCTGCGCGGCGATGGCGCCTGCATCCGTGCCCATCCGTGCTTTCCCGAAATGCCGGCCAAATCCCGGCGGCGACGACGCCAAGTCATCCGGCCAGTTTGATCCGTACAGCTGTATCGGACTGAACAGCATGTAGATGCCGCGCTCGCGCGCGCGCGCGATGAGATAGTCCAAGAGATCTAGGTGATCATTGGCGATGAGATTGCCGGCGCTGTCGGCGGCTTCCCAGTCGCCCCAAAACGTCAGCCGTAGTCCATCCCACCCCATCCGCGCGAAGTGCGCCATGTCCTCGTCGATCATCTTCTTGCGATCGCCGTGGACATATCCCGCGGCGCGATAGTCCGACGCCGTCGTCAGCACGTAGTTCGCTCCAAAGAGCGACACCTCTTGCTTGGTACTCCGCCAGCGAATGACTCCGCTCGAGTCGAGAAAGACCAACTCACCCTGCGCATGCGCGCGCGTCGTGAACACGGCGAGCGTGATGCACAGCATGAGCACACGCGGTATGCATCTTGCCTTAGTCATGTGCGTGGGGAAGGAGGTCTCCAGTGAAAAGCAAAAATTCTCTCGGCACTTTGTTGCCCGCAGCTCTCGCTCTCGGCGTGTTCATGGGCTGTGTGGGCTGTGCGCATGCCAATAACCAATCCACAGTACGACCCACGCCGCGGGGCGGGCGGGGGGCATCACTCACGGCGGATGACATCGCCGGCGCACCGGGCGTTTCGATCGAGCAGTTGCTCGCGTCGCGCGTGGCCGGCGTTACCCTCGCCCAGGCGCGCGATGGCCACCTCGTAATCCGCATCCGCGGACAAAACAGCTTGCTGGGTGACCAAGACCCTCTGTTTGTCGTCAATGGCATCCCCTTGGGTCGTGCGGCCAATTTTGCAGCGATCAATCGGTACGATATCGCGACGATCGACGTCGTAAAGGACGCAGCCGGGATGGCGATGTATGGCATCCGGGGCGCCAACGGGGTCATCGTCGTTCGGACCAAAGGCGCGCGGACCTAACGGGGCGGGAGCCGCTCGCCAGGGCGATACTCCCGTTCCGTGTGTCCCACGAGTTGAGAGCGGTAGAAGTAGACGTCGCGCAGATTCCCGGACGCGTAACGTTCGGCTTGGTCGTTGAAATGAGGTGAGCGGGGAGAGCCGCTCTCTCCCCCTGCCGTGACCGCCTTAGCCCGCACGCTGTCGCCGAATTCCACGACCGCCACGAAGCTGTTGCCGCTCGTTCCGTACCACTTCTTTGTGTTGGGGTAGGGACGCGAACCGAACGCTGCCAGCGAACCCCAAACGCTCGCCGTGAAGGGCACAGGAATACTCGGCTGCGTATCGTCGAAGCGCGGCGCGATCTCAGCACTGATCCGTTGGAAGCGGTTGATCGCGCCCCACGGCGTCTTCCACGTCCCCAAGTTTGCGGTGAGCGTATCGACCGCGTCTGCCAGCGCGCCGAGCAGGTCATTGGGCCGAGCGCGATTGGTCGCCACGTACTGCATCACCGAAATGCCGGCCGCGCGCGCGTCGCGTGCGACACGCCGGCCGATGGATCCACCCCAATAGACTGCCAGCGACGTCGGCACCGACTCCGCGCCCCAGCGGTAATCCCAGCCTCGTAACACGGCGATCGGCTCCGCGAGCTTCTCGGAAGGTGCTTGATCGTACGCTGCCAGCAGCGGCGGCACCATGCGCTCGAAAGCCGGCAGATAGCTGTCGAACGCCGCGTCTCGGAGTGCGTTCATCGTCCAGTTGGACTTGCCCCCGAGCACCCGCAGCGCGTGATAGCCTCGCGCCGTCTCTTCGGCGCCGGTCTCGACGTAGCGTGGGTATTTGTCGCGGCTGGGACTCACTCCCTCTCCGGCGGCGGACCAGGGCCAGTTGTTCGCGTTGTAGACCCAGCCGCTGGCAGGGTTCACCACGTTCGGCGTTTCGTCGAACGACAGCACGCCCTTGTAGGCCGTCGCCGGATTGCCGGCATCTACGGGCCGAGTCCAATCGAAGCTCGTGTCGCGGCGCGGGATGTAGTTCGAGTGGAAGTGGGCGATGTTGCCCGATGCATCCGCGAAGACGGTGTTGTTGGATGAGTTGGTGTGCAGATCCATGACCTTGCGGAAGGCGGCGTAGTCGCGGGCTTTCGTGCGGGAGTACGACTGGATCAGCGCATTGATCGGCTGCCACATGAGACTGACACTGACCAGCCGTTCGCCTTCCTTGCGGACGATTGGCCCGCGCCGCGTGTAATGGACAGTAAACGTCCTTTGCGCGAGCCCAGTAGCCGTTTTGAACGGCACGGTGATCTTGCGGGAACGCTCGGGCTGGGACTCGAGGAATTCGTCGATGTTGTCCACGCCGCTCGACGTGTGTATCCAGCCGGCCTTCTCGTTGAATCCCTGGTAGATGAAGAACTGCCCCCACGTCACGGCGCCGTACGCGTTGAGGCCCTCCTCACTGACCATTTGCAGCTCGGAGCGGAAATAGAATGAGGTGTGCGGGTTGATCCACAACAGCGCGCGGTTATTGACAGTCAGGCGAGGCGCGATGGCGATGCCATTGGACCCCGACGGATCCAGTTCGAACTCACCGTCGCCGGTGCGGGGACCAGGAGTAGCGTTGCCCGAATCGCCGTAGAGCGCGGCGAGATCGCGCAGGGTGATGCGCTCGATATCCCCGCCAATGCTGCCTTCAGTGAATGACAGCGCCATCCACGGCTCGAAGCGCGTGATGACGCGGGGCTTTACTTCGGGGTGCTTGTAAAGGAAGAAGTTCAGGCCATCGGCGAAGGCGTCCATCAGCCGTTTGAGCCACGCCGGGCTGCGGGCGTATTGCGCGCGCAATGAATCGGGATCGACAAACAGCCTCTGGCGCAGGTCCTGAAACACCGCGCCCTCACCCTCGGCCTCGGCCAGCCGACCCAGCGAGTTCAGATAGTTCGTTTCGATGCGGTTGAAATCGTCCTCGGCCTGGGCGTATTCCATACCGAAGACCGCGTCGGCATCCGTCTTTCCGTAGACGTGCGCAATGCCCCAATCATCCCGGACGATGGTGACGTTCTGCGCCTGTCGCTCCCAGCGGTCAATGTCGCTGCGACTTTGACCGTACAGCGGGAACGCGATGCAGCAGGTTGCGAGCAGTGCGCTACTGGCGTGTCGTCGTATCGATCGCAATGGCTGATCTCGGTGCGAGGGTGAGATGGATTGAGCCCGTTGCATCGACTTCTACCAGATTGCCGGCGAGCAGATCCAGGTACGTTCCAGCAGCCATCCCGGTGGTAATAGTCGTATCGAGGTCCGTGGTCTCGTTATTGATCGCGATGAACCCCTTCGTGCCGCGCGAGAATGCGATGGCGCTCGCGCCGTTGTCCCACCAGTGACTGATACCGGTACCCGCGACTACGCGTCGAAAGCCCACCATGTTCTTGATATGGGGATCGCGATGCTCGCACACCCAATCGCCTGGGGCTGCGGTTTCCAGGCTTGCCGCGCAGCTGACGGGATTGGTCCAGCCGCTGGCATCGGAGGGCGGGCCCATCGAGTTCTGAGACGGGCAGTTGAACACATAGCTCGACAGGATCGACGGATAGCCGTACGGTTGCGCCAGCATCCAGACGTTCGCCAGCCGAAAGACGCTGCCGTCGCGGTAGCTCATTCCGCAGCTATGCTGGGTGTCGTGATTTTGGAGGAACACGACCGCTTTGTCCGACGGGATCAGCCCCCACGCTGCTTCCGAGAACTGGTTTCCGGGTGGGCCATTGGGGTTGAGCTGGGAAATGTGCTCGCCGTTGATGCCGCGGAACTTGTTGCCCACACCGACGAAGGTGAACTCGGTGATATCCGCTGCGCCGCCCGAGCTGTATCCAGCGCCGAAGTAATCTCTAGGTGACAAGGCCTCTCCGGCCCCGCCGATGACTTCGAGATAGAAGTAAGGCAGCTGTCTGCCTTCAGCCGTCAGCGCCGTGTTCACTCGATGCAGAATGCTGTCCAAGTCTACCTGTTGGATGTGCTTGGCTGCATCGATCCGGAATCCTGCCACGCCGAGCCGGGCGAGCATCAGCAGGTAATCGGCGATCTTCTGCCGCACCGATGCCGCCGCAGTGTACAAGTCGGGGAGCGAGAACAGCTCGCAGTCCTGCACGTTGGCCGCGCTCTGGTAGTTGTTCAGCGCGCAGGGCGTATGGAAGTCGGCCTCCGTATACAAGCCTGGGTAGTTGTACTTCGTGTACGCCGTGCCGTTGCTCCCGATGCCGGGGCTCGGGTAGTTGGTCATGTGGTTGATCACCGCATCGACGATGATGCCTACGCCTGCCGCGTTACAACGCGTCACCATGTCCGCGAACTCCGTTCCGGTGCCGGACCGGCTGCGCGCGAGGCTGTAACTCACCGGCTGGTAGCGCTCGCTCCAGTCGTAGCTCGGCGTGATGCTGTGCTCTTGCGGCGGCGAGATCTGCACCGCCTTGAAGCCCGCGGGGCCGAGCACCGTTTCGCACTCGAGGGCAATGTCGTCCCAGCGCCACTCGAACAGGTGTACGGCGACGTCACCTGCCAGCATGTGTCCCGAGGGACGATAGGTGGTTGGCAGCGTCGGCCGCGGTGGTGGTGGCGGGCCTGGCGAAGCCGAAGGGGGGCCCTTGTCGGTGCACGCCAGTACGCAAAGCGCGAGCCCCGCCGTGAAGCAGCATCGCGACACGGCGGGGCTCATCAGCAGCATCACACCAGCCTTAGTAACCTGGGTTCTGCGTCAGGTTCGGGTTGGCGATCAACTCGTTCGCCGGAAGCGGATAAAGATCGCGCCCGGTGGCCAGAGCTTGTCCACCCACAACGCCGCCCTTCCAGGCCCACAGGTATGTCCCGGTCGAGAACACACCAAAGCGTATGAGGTCGGTGCGGCGGCTCGCCTCGAACATCAATTCGCGGTGGCGCTCGGCCAGAATGGTGTCGACTGCCGGCAGTGCGGCGAAAATCGCGGACGAGTCTCCGTACGCCCGATACCGGATCAGGTTGAGGTAGTTCAACGCGTCCGTCTGAGTGCCGCCACCACCACGAATGTGGGCTTCCGCGTAGATCAGATAGGCATCGGCAAGCCGGAAGATTGGGAAGTCCGTATCGACCATGCCGGACTGCTGTCCATTAGCGCCGCCCGACGTCTTGTTCATGAACTTGGGTGCGCCAATACCGTGAGAATAGTTGCCGATCTGGTCGACGTTGACCTGCTGCCCGGCCGTGTGGAAGAACGCGGCTCGCAAGTCGCCCGTTCCAAACGCGTTATACGTCTGCTGCTTCATGCGATAACCGCCCCAGCAGAAATCGATGCCGTAATCCGCGGCGCTCATGCTGCCGCCGCAACCCGCGTGAATCAGGAATGTCATGCCGCCCCACGTCTGCGTGTTGGCGCCGTCCTGGGCCGCGACAAAAATGAGCTCCGGTGAAGTGTTGTTATCGGCCAGGAAGTTGTTCCGGAAGTTCGGCGCCAGGCTGTATGCCGGGCTCGAACTGATAACGGCTTGCGCTTCGCTCACTGCCCCCGTGTAATTCGGCGTGCCGATGTAGACTCCCGCGTTCAGGTACAGCTTGGCGAGCAACATGTGCGCCGCGGCGGGTGTCGCGCGGGCATACGTGGCCGCCACGCCCGGGCCACCTGCAGGCAGATCGGGGAGGATCGCGGTTAGCTCGCTGACCACATAGTCGTAAATATCCGCGCGATTCGCCTGCGCCGGTGGTGTGGCGCCCAAGGCATCGTTCTCGGTGACGAGCGGGATGTTTCCGAACAGATCGATGCCGTGCCAGTAGCTCAGCGCCCGAAGGAAGCGCGCCTCGGCGCGATAGTTGTGCACGTCGGCGATGAGCGTCGGATCGTTATGACCGCGCTCGGCCAGCTTCGCGTCGGTGCTCTGGCGCAGGAATTCATTCACCAGCATGACCTGGTAGAACACGCGATAGTACATCGCGTTGACCATGCTGTTGCTCGCGTCCCAGGTGCCTGTGTTCAGCGTCGGAAGGCCGGGGTCGTTCCAGCCGATCACGGCTTCGTCGGTAGGCATCTCCTGGAGATACCAGTACAGCCGCAGGTACTCCCCGAACCCCTCGTCGATTCCCTGGATGTCGGGGTTGCCGTCTGGACCGCGTTGCCCGGTGACGATCAATCCACCGTAGATCTTCGCGAGGAAGGCACGATAAGAGGCCGGGTCGTTGAAGATGTTGGCGACCGTGACGGTGCTCTTCGGCGCGACCGTTGGGTCGGTGCAGCTGACCCCGGCCACCGCGAGGAGAGCCGTGAGACTCAGAATTGTGGTTGTGCGGTTCATGTCTCGGGTCTCCTCTAAAACCGGGCGCTCACGCCGGTGGTAAGGGTGCGCGAGCGCGGATAGATATTGTTATCGATACCGCGCAGGCCCGAAGTGGGATCGACTCCACTATATCCAGTGGCGGTGAAGGCGTTCTGCACTGTGCCGTAGAGCCGGAATGGCGCGCTCTTGAGGTTGAACGAGTAGCCCAGCGTGATGTTGTCCATCCGCAAGAACGAGCCATCTTCCACGAAGTAATCGGAATAGTATTGCGGTACGACGAACTCCGTCTCCAACACTGATTTGTGCAGGTTGCTCGGCATCCCTGAGCCGCTGAGGTTCTGATACGCGCCGGTCGCCGAGGCGACGTTGTTGTACACATAGTTGCCGAGATACGCGCGCAACGTAAACCCGCCGTCGAACTTGCCCCAACTGATGTACGACGTGTGGCCCAGGATCCACTTCGGCGCCGGATCGTGGAACGGCCGCCGGTCGCCGTCGTTGATGACCCCGTCGTTATTCTGATCGACGTACATGTTCGTCGGCGTGGTAAGATCGTAGACCGGCTTCCCCTGCGCATCGTAGCGGTGCTCGAACACAAAGAAGGAATTGATCGGAACGCCGGGCTGCAACACCTGGATGAGGTTACCGACACCGCCCGAGATGTTGCCCGTCAGAATGCGCGCTACACTCTTGTTCGGGTTGATGGCAACCAGCTCATTGCTGTTCTGACTCGCCACGAATGAGGCATCCCAGGCCAGCGCCTTGCCGGGCTTGGGCTGGAGAACTTTGGCGTTCAGCGTGAATTCGAGACCCGTGTTCTTCATGCTGCCGATGTTGGTGGTAATGAAGTTGCCCAGGTTGGTGCCCGCAGCAATCGGCACGTTAAAGATGAGGCCAGTGGTGTTTTTCCTGTACCAGTCGATCGAGCCGCTGAAGCGCTGGCCGCTGAAGCCGAAGTCGAGACCGGCGTCATACGCGGTCGTCTTTTCCCAGCGGATGTTCGGATCGACGGCGCTCGGCCGGATTGTGGTGATGAACTGGTTGCCAAACTGGACCTTCACGAGGGCGTCGCCGTACGTGTACGTCGAATATTGCAGGTAGTCCCCGAAAGCCTGGTTGCCGGTCTGGGCCCAGGAAGCCCGGAGCTTCAGGTCCGACAATCCCCCGAACCCCTGCATGAAGGGCTCCTGCGAGATGCGCCAGCCGAGCGAGGCCGCGGGGAATGTCCCCCACTGATTCCCCGCTCCAAAGCGGGATGAACCGTCGCGGCGGAGGCTGAACGCCGCGAGATAGCGGTCATTGATGTTGTAATTGGCGCGTCCGAAGAACGAGATCAGCTTGAAGTCGGTGATGGTTTTGGTGTTCGTGACGTTGATTGCCGGTGGAATGCCGTCGTCTCCCAGGAGATTGCTGGTGAGCCTGGTCTCTCTCAACTCCGGGAACTCGGCATGCGACTGCTGATAGGAATAGCCACCGACGAGCTCGAGCATGCCCGGTCCCAACGCCTGTGTCGGATTATAGCCCAGGTAGGCCTCGAGCACTGAGTTCCCCTGACTGTGGTTCCTCAGCTCGAGCAAGCCCTGTCGTTGCCGGATCTCGGCGGCGAGGTTGTTGGGATAGAACGTCCGCCGGTCAGCTTTGGTGAGGTCGTAGCCGAGGTTCAGGTTCGCGGTGAGCCCCTCGAGAAATCTCGGCTTGTAACCGGCCTGGATGTTGCCGACGCTGCGCCACGTCGTTCCTTCGTCAGACGCCAGCGTCAGGCTGGCGACCGGGTTTGACGGCGAGGCGTTGGTTGTGCGCCAATCCCAGTAACCGGTCGGACTCGTCGGATCGAGTATCGGCTGCGTCGGTGCCATGCCGACGGCGTTGCCGATGACATCACCCGGCGTAAAGTGATCGACCGTCCGTGCGCCCCGCACGTTCGTGCTGAGCTGCAACCGGTTGTCGAAGAGTGACTGTTCGTAGTTGATGCCGAGCGAAATCCGATCGGCCGAGCTCGAGCGAATGATTCCATTCTGCTTCTGATAGCCGAGCGAAAGGCGGTAGCCCATGTCGCCGCTGCCGTTGGTGAGGGCGAGATCGTATTCCTGCCCGTATCCGGTGCGGTCGATCTCGTTGAACCAGTTCGTATTCTGACCGAGCAGCGAATCGACCCGCGAAGGCGCGTAGGTGGCGACGGCGGTAGCGAACTCACTCGCGTTGAGCATCTCCGGAAACTTTGTGACCGTCGACGCGGACGCGTTGGTGTTGAACTCGAGCAGCGGGGTCGAGCGGCCTTTGCCCGTTTTCGTCGTGATGATGACGACGCCGTTCGCCGCGTTCGTGCCGTAGATCGCCGCGGCCGATGCATCGCGCAGCACCGTGATGTTTTCTATGTCGTCCGGGTTGATATAGTTCAGCGGATCGCGGTTGGTCGTGAGGCCGCCGCCCGCGCCGGTGCCGAGCGGCACACCGTCGACGACGTACAGCGGCTCACTGCTGGCATTCGTGGACGTCGCGCCGCGAATCCGGATCGACAGGCCGCCACCGGGATCGTTGTTGTCAACCACCTGCACACCCGCGACCTTCGACTGAATCAGCATCTGCGGGCTGATGACGCGCCCGGTATTGAATTGTGAGTCGGCGACTGACGTCACCGCGCCGGTGATGTTGCCGGCGCGCTGCTCGCCGTAACCGGTCACGACGACCTCGGACAGCATCACCGCTGTCGCGGCGAGCGCGAGATCGGCGACCACCTCCTGGCCTGCCACTACCGTCACGTCGCTCGTGGCCTGGGCATAACCGATCGTTCTGGCACGCACCGTCTGCGCACCAGCAGTGACGCCGGTGATCACATACCGGCCGTCAGCCTGGCTCAAAACAGTGCGGCCTCCCGCGGCGACGGTGACGCCCGAGAGGCCTTGTTGAGTGGTGTTGTCAGTGACGCGTCCGCGGATCGTGCCCGTGGGTTGCTGCGTGTGGAGCGCAGTGGGGGCAATCCCGAGCATGAACAGGATCGCGCCCATGACATACGGTAGACGTCTCATATCATTCCCTCAGCGGTAACGGAGACGGATAGTGAAGGTGGACTCCAAGAGGCGCGGCGAATCAGAGAGTGTCAAGGATTAGAAAGGCGGGATATTATTGAATTATGCGTTACGAAACCTTCAGGAAGAGCCTCACCGATGCAGTCATAAACACGGATGGCGAGACCTCCGCAGCCCTGCGGCAGGCGGTGCTGGATTGGGCCCAAGGACAGCGCGACGGTGTCCCCTCCGCGTTCCAGTCATACGTCGATACCGTCGCCCGCCATGCCTACCGGGTGAGTGATGGCGATGTCCACGCGCTGCAACGAGCTGGGTACTCCGACGACGCGCTCTTCGAGATCACGGTGGCGGCCGCCGTGGGAGCGGCGCTGCAACGGCTCGATCGCGGGTTGGCGGCGCTACGCGGGGAGGAGCCCGATTGATGCGAATCGCCCGTGTAGAGCATCGACATCGACTCAAAGAAAAGCTCAAGCTAGGGCTCATCCGCGTCCTCAGCGGCCGCCGGGTCCCCGACGTCGTCAAAACGATCATGTATCGGCCGGAGCTGTGGGGAAAGCCAATGAGCGATTGGACGCAGGCCGTGCTGCGCGGGCCATCGCAATGGAGCGTCGGCGAGCGGGAACTGTTCGCCGCGTTCACGTCCAAGCTGAACCAGTGCGTCTTCTGAACGGAATCGCACGCCGCGGTCGCGGCGCTGGCCCTGAAGGACGAGCGGTTCGTGCGGGAGGTGGTGGACGATTGGCGCACCGCGCCACTCGACGCCAAGCTGCGCGCCACCCTCGGGTTCCTCGAGAAGCTCACGCTGCATCCCAATGACGTGCGTCCCGCCGACATCGCACCGTTGCGCGCGGCCCGGATCAGCGACGAAGCGATCGAGGATGCAATCAACGTCTGCGCGCTGTTCAATATCTATGACCGAATGGCGGATGCGCTGGGATGGTGGCTGCCGGATGCTGGTGGCTATGCCGCGGGCGGGCGAAACCTGATGAGACGGGGATACTTGATATAGGTGCGTGGTGCGTAGTGCTGGTGCGTGGGACTGCATGCCACGCACCACGCACCTAGTTAATAAGCCGTATCATCTGTAGTCGATCATTGTTTCTCGCCACGACAACCAGCCGTTCGCCACGCGCTTTCAGCATGGCCATGTACCGCACTTGCCCCTCAATCGCGAGCCCGCTCTGCTCCATATCCACGGGCGAGAAACTGCCGCGTCCATCCCCGCGGAGCAGAAGCCCGTAACTCGCGTCATAACGGCCCTGCACTGGTGTCACGCCGGAAAAGTTGCCACCGACAACCAGATCGACGTGCCCGTCACCGTCAAAGTCTTCGATCACTGACGCGTAGATAGGTGCGAACTGCGCTTCGTTCGGCAAAGCCCGCGTCTCGAACGTGCCGTCGCCGCGATTCAGTGCGACTGCGCTGGCGAACGTGTGCGCCTCGAGTACGCGGGCGTCGTTTAGCGTCTTGCTTGGCACAATATCCTCGATCCGGCTCGCACCGAACGACGCGTACGTGGGATAGCGACTCGCCAGTGACGGGGCGACCGCGATCAGCTCGTCGCGACCAGCGAGCGGATAGGCGACGCCATGACGGTAGGACGTGAGGATCTGCGTCAGCCGGCCTGTGTCGAAGAAATCGCCGACATACAATCGCACGGGCTCGTCGCGTGAGGCGCGGATGTAGGAGTTCAGGCCGAGGTTGCCGAGGACGAGATCGGGGCGGCCGTCGGCGTTGATGTCCGCGGCCTGCACGCTGGTCCACCAACCGTTTGTCCCGGCCAGCCCAGCCAGGGTGGTGCGATCGACGAAACTACCGTTTTCTTGGTGAAAGGTCCGCGCCGGCATCCACTCACCCACGACGATCAGATCGAGGTTGTGGTCTCCATCGTAGTCGACCCAGACGGCTCGGCTGACCATGCCTGCTTCCGCGAGCGCGGGCGCTTTCTCTGCCGTGACGTCGCGAAAGTGGCCCTGTCCATTGTTCTCGAGCAGATAGCTGCGTGGGATCACCCCATACCGGCGCGCCACAACCCGGCTTCCGACGAATAGATCGATGTCGCCATCGCCGTCGAAATCGCCGGGGGCGACTGAGGAGCCATTATGGGCAAAATCGGGCAGCGCATCGCTCGCGCGCTGAAAGTTTCCTCGGCTGTCGTTGAGATAGAGGCGGTCCCGCAGCGGCTCGCCCTCCCAAAACTCGTTGCCGCCGCTCACGACGTAGAGATCGAGATCGCGATCGCCGTCAGCATCGAACAAGGCGGCAGCGACGTCCTCATGCAGGCTGTCGGCGCGGAACGCGGGCTGGGGCGCGGCTCGCAGGGATCCGGCGGCGGTCTGAACGAAGAGCGCCCCTGGCTGCCATTTGGCGCCGCCGACATAGATGTCGTCCCGGCCATCACCGTTGACATCGCCGACGGCGAGGGCGGGGCCTTCGGTAGACAACAGATGCGGCATCAACGGCTCACGACTGTAGTCGAAGAACGTGTTTTCGCGATGTTTGAACGGGGGATCAAGCTGCGCGCTGACATCGGCAAACACCTGGCGTCCGGGTTGCGGAGCATAAGACCAGCGGCCGGCGGCTTCTGCCTGTGACAGGGTGAGAAACTGGTCGGCAGGGACGTTCGTGAGCACCTGAAAGCGCTTGTCGGGCCACACGACGATCAACGAGTCGAGGCGTGCCAGGCTATCGAGGCCAAAGTGGGCTCGCGGGTCGAC
Source organism: Gemmatimonadales bacterium (assembly GCA_035251445.1). Lineage (GTDB taxonomy): Bacteria > Gemmatimonadota > Gemmatimonadetes > Gemmatimonadales > GWC2-71-9 > 20CM-2-65-7. The sequence goes on from DATFEG010000138.1 coordinate 13,284, forward strand.
CGCAGACTGGAACCCGCGCGTCGGCATGACTTCGACCATCTGCCGCGCGCCCGGACTGATGGCGATGACCTTCGCTCCCACGCCACCCGTGTTGGGTGCCGAGCCACGGAGCGTGACTGTGAGAAACCGATGGGACGCGCTGTCCAGCTCCCGTCCCCGATTGCGATAGACAGCCGCGGCGGCGTTCAGGTTGTTCACGATGAGATCGAGCGCACCATCGTTGTCGAGATCCGCATAGGCGGCGCCGTTCGCAAACCCCCGATTGGCCAAGCCCCGCAAGCCCCAGGCGGGCGCCCGGTTCGTGAAGGTCAGATCGCCGTTGTTGCGGAATGCGTAGTTGGGGAGCCGAACGTGCGGCATTTTCGAGATGTCCGGCCCTTGTTCGGGACGCCGACCCGCGTTGCTCACGGACGTGAGATAATCGAGGTCGTTGGGACGGCGATAGATCCCAGCGCTGACGAACAGATCTTTGCGGCCGTCGTTATCGAAGTCCGCAAACAGCGGCGCCCAGCTCCAGTCGGTCGCCGCAATCCCCGCGAGGAAGCCGATCTCACTGAAGCGGAGCTTCCCGCCGGTAACCCCGCGGTTCAGCTGCAGCGTGTTGCGCGCGTACTGGTAGTGGTAGCCCGCCGCCAGCTTCAGGTTGAACAGCTCGTAGCTCTCGGTTGTCGCCGCGGTCTTGAGGATGGGTTCGCTGTCGGGCAGCATGTCGAGCACCGCAATATCGGGACGCCCATCGTTGTTGAAGTCGGCGGCATCCGCGCCCATGGAGAACCTGCTCGTATGCCCGGTCGCCTGGGTGATCGACTCCGTGAATGTTCCGTCGCAGTTGTTGAGGTAGAGAAAGTCGTTTTCGGGGAAGTCGTTCGCGATGTAGATGTCGAGGCAGCCGTCGAGATTGACGTCGCTCGCCACGACGCCGAGTCCGAATCCTTCTACGCCGCCGTAGATACCGGCCGCCGCGCTCACGTCCATGAAGCGGCCGTTGTCGTTGCGGTACAAACGATCGCCGGCCTTGGCATTGCGCACCGTGCGGCTGGTGCTGGGACTCGCCAGTCGCTCGGCATGGGTGGAGCTGTTGAGCAGGTACATGTCGAGGTCGGCGTCGCCGTCGTAGTCGAAGAACGCGGCCTGTGTGGAATAGCCGGCGAATGCGAGGCCGTACTCTTCGGCTCGATCGGTGAACGTGGCATCGCCGTTGTTGATGTACAGCACGTTGCGGCCCGACATGCTGAGGTGGTTCACGCCCGAGACGTAGATGTCCAGATAGCCGTCCCCGTTGACGTCGGCCATCGTCACGCCACTCTTCCAGCCAACTGAATCGGCGACGCCGGCACGCTCGGTAATGTCCTCGAACCGGAACTGGCCCAGGTTGCGATACAGGCGATTCGTGCCCAGGTTCGAGGTGAAGTAGAGATCGACTCGTCCATCACCGTCGATGTCGCCCGCCGCCACACCACCGCCGTTGTAGAAGTACAAATAGTTGACGATGTTGACCGCGGAATCCTGGCCGGTGGGCGACGGGGGGGGCAGCGTATTGGCGAACGTGATTCCGCTCGTTTCGGGCGACACCGCTACGAAGAGTGGGGGGGGGGACTCGGTGGACGAGGGCTCGCAGCTCAGCAGCGCGAGCGCGGTCGCGAGCAGAAACGCCGGAGATTTTCGCAAGGGGCGCCAGTATAGCGTGAAAACTTTTCTTTCGCTGGTGGCACTATTGGTGCTCGCCGGCAGCGCGTGTCGTGAAAAGCCCGTGGACATCGGAGCGGTGCTCACGGCGCGTACCGTGGGGCTCGAGCACCTGCAGCGCGGACGGCTCGGGGACGCCGAACGCGAGTTCCGTCACATGATCGGTCTCGCACCGCGCGATCCGCAGGGGTATGCCAACCTGGGCCTGACGTATCTCCGAGCCGGCCGTTACGACGATGCCGAAGCCGAGCTGCAGCGGGCACGGCAGCTCGACGCGGGGAGTCCCGAAATAGCGCTCATCCTTGCCAGGCTCTATTCCCTCACTGGACGCGACGACGAAGCGCGCCGCGTGCTTGTCCCGATCGATCCGAACGCGCGGGTGCTGTACGCACGCGCAGAGCTCGAGCGCACCCGCACCGATAGCGCGTACGCCGCCCGGCTCCGTGCGGTTCTCGAAAAGTCGCCTGCCAACCTCGCCGTGCGGCTGAAGCTCGCCGGCGCGCTGCTTAGGCTCGGCCAAGCCGACGGCGTGCTCGCCGTCCTCGAGGATGTCCGTCGAATTCCGCCCGAGCCGCCTCGCGAAGCGCTGCCGCATCTCAACGCCGCCATCCAGGCGCTGCGCAGCGGCAGCATCGCTGACGCGCGTGCCGCATTCGATCGCTTCGTGCGTCTGATCGAGGTGACGGCCCCGTACCAATCGTCGCTCGCACAGGTGGACTGGGTCGAGGGGGCGACTCCGGGCCGGCCGGAGCTGGCCTTCAATCCCGCCTCGCTCATCACGATGCGGGGTATTGCGCCGGCCTCGAACGTCGAGGTGCGGTTCACCGACGTGACGGGCGAAAGTGGTCTGCCCGAGGGTGGTGGTCGCGTGACCGCGATTGCGCTGGGGGACTATGACGGCGACGGCGAGGACAATCTCGTGGTCGCTGCCCCGAGCGTACGCGTGTATACGGTGCACGGCGGGTTTGTCGCCGACGTCAGCGCCAAAGCGGCACTCCCGCTTCCTGCCGGCATTATCGCCGCGACGTTCGCTGACTACGACAACGACGGCTGGCTCGATTTCTTCGCCATCGGCCAAAACGAACGCGCCTATCTGTTGCACAACCGCGAGGGCAAGCGGTTCGAAGATGTGACGGCGACTGCCGGCATACGAGAACTGAACGGCGCGCGACGCGCGCTGTTCGTGGACCTCGATCATGACGGCGATCTCGATTTGCTGCTCATCGGGGGCGGATCACTCGGCGTGCATCGCAACAACCTCGACGGCACATTCGCGCTTCTCCCCAATGCTCACGGCCTCGTGCGCGGAGGGACTGACGCCGCATTCGGGGATTTCAATGACGATGGTCGCATCGACATCGCCATTGCAGGCGCGACCGGCGGCGACGCCGTGTTCTCCAACCGTGGCGTTGAAGGCTTCAAGGACGCGGGACTTCCGTTGCGCTCGCGCTCGAACGCCGTCGCGGCCGGCGACTACGACAACGACGGCACACTGGATCTCTTTTGGACGAGCGCGTCCGTCGCGGCTTCCCTCGATTATGACAACGACGGTTGGCTCGACCGGATCACGGCGGGGCCAGGACGTGTGGAGCTATTTCACAACGACGGAAAAGGACGCTTTGAGGACCGCAGCCGGATCGTTCCGCAGTCCGTCCAGCGCGCCCCGGGCTACCGCCCGGGGGTAGCCCCGGGCTACCGCCCGGGGTTAGCTGATTCCGTCACACAGTTACTGGTTGCCGATCTCGATCGCGATGGTGATCCGGACATCCTGCTCGGTTCACGCAATGGCGTGCGCCTGCTGCGCAACGACGGCGGCAACGCTCGCCTCGGCATGCGCGTCGAGCTCACGGCGCTCGGCGCGGGCAGCGGGAAGAACAACACGTTTGGCATCGGATCGAAGCTCGAAGTCCGCGCCGGCGAGCTGTACCAGACGCGCGTCGTGACGTCGCCGGTGACGTTGTTCGGGCTTGGCTCGCATTTCAAGGCCGACGTCCTCCGCGTCCATTGGCCCAATGGCGTTCCGCAGATCATCTACATCCCGGGCACCGATCAGGATGTGCTCGAGACGCAGGTGCTCAAGGGCTCCTGTGCATTCCTCTATACGTGGGATGGGACGCGTTTCCGCTTTGTCACCGACATCATGTGGCAGAGCGCGCTTGGGATGCCTCTCGGAATCATGGGGAA
>DATFEG010000001.1:0-3677 GCA_035251445.1 Gemmatimonadales bacterium
CTCGCACAGGGAGCGAAGCCCCTTGCGCTCGCCGAGCGCGAACGGCGCGCGGAAGGCGTCGGCCACGGCGGCGCCGAACAACCGCTGCAGCAGCTCGGCCAGGACCGCGTAGCCGGGCGAATGATCGAGCGCGTCGCACACAGCGACGGCGAGTCGCCCGCCGGGACGCAGCACGCGCATCATTTCGCGCAAGCCGGCGGCTTTGTCCTCGAAGAACATCAACCCGAACTGGCTCGCGGCGCGATCGAAACTCGCCTCGGCGAAAGGCAGCGACTCGGCGCGCCCCTTTCGCCACTCGATGCGCGCGCTCTTGCCGCGCGCCACGGCGAGCATCTCGTCGTTCGGATCGAGACCCGTCACGGCCCCATCGGCCCCGACGCGTTCGGCGGCAGCGCAGGCGAGCACCCCGGTGCCGCACGCGACGTCGAGCACGCGGTGGCCCGGCGCGATCCCGGCCATGTCGGCGATGACAACGCTCCATTGCCGAAACAGGGCGGGGACGAAGAACTGCTCGTACACCTGCGCCGGGGAGCGCGCTGCAATCGGGGTCTCGGACTCGTGCATGGCCATCCCGCTCATACAATGCCCAGTACAGGCGATTCTGCGAGGCACCATGAGCAAACTCCATGACCCATCGTCCCGATCGCTTGTCCGGTCATCCAGCCGGGCGTCGTCCGGGGCGCGCCCGGCGGCGCGGGACACGCTGGAGTGCGCGATGGGTTCGACGCAGCCCGATCCACTGTCGGACGTCCTACGGACCGTGCGGCTCACCGGCTCCCTTTTCTTCCTGTGGCACGTGTCATGGCCGTATGTGACGCCCGTGCCTTCGGGCAAAGTGTTCGCACCGATCGTCCTGCCGAGGGCACAGCAGATCATCTCGTATCACATCGTGACGCATGGCTCGTGCTGGGGTGCGCTGATCGGCGAAGCGCCGGTGCGGCTCCAGGCCGGAGACATCCTCTTGATCCCGCACGGCGACCCTTACGTCATGTCCAGCTCTGCGCAGATGTGCGCTGCCGCGCGGGTCGAGATGGAGCCGTCGCTGCAGTTCTTCCGGCAGATGGCCGCGGGCGAGTTGCCGTTCGTGGTCGAGGAGGGCGGGGGAGGGACGAGCTCGACACGAGTGATCTGCGGCTTCCTGGGCTCCGACGTGCGTCCGTTCAATCCATTGCTCGCGGCGCTGCCGCGGCTGGTTCACGTGCATGCACCGTCCGAACCTGCGCGCGACCGCTTGCAGAGTCTCATCGACTACACGCTCGCCGAAGCGCGGCAGCCGCGCCCTGGCGGGCAGTGCGTGCTCGTCCGGCTGAGCGAGCTGATGTTCGTTGAAGTCGTGCGGCGCTGGCTCGCCCAAGGCGAGGCGAGCGCCGGAGCCGGGCCGGCTCCTTCCGATTGGCTGGCGGGCCTGCGCGATCCCATGGTCGGTCGCGCATTGATCCAGCTGCACCGCAGGCCGGCCGACGCGTGGACGCTCGAAACGCTGGCCGCCGAAGTCGGCGTCTCGCGCTCGCGGCTCGCAGAATCGTTCACGCGATTCGTCGGCCAGCCGCCCATGCAATACCTGACGCAATGGCGGCTCCAGCTGGCTGCCCGCATGCTCGCCGACGGTCCGAAGAAGGTTTCGGCGGTCGCCCGCGACGTCGGCTACCAGTCCGAGGCGTCATTCAGTCGCGCCTTCAAGCGGTTCGTCGGCACCGCGCCGGCGCAGTGGCGACGCGATTCCACATTCCGATCGTCTGCGTAGGCGGTGGTCGCGTGGAAGGACCAGAAACCTAAAGCATGAAACGGTTGGATTCGCTCTACTTTCTACTTCTGGCGGCGGGCTGCGACGGCTTCACCGATCCCGCGACACGGCTCGCCGCCGATATTGAAGCGGCTTCCAATCGCCTGGGCGGCGTTGCCGGTGCTGCGTATACCGCTTCTCACAAGACGCCGTCGAAAGCGGGCGATTGCGCCGGCCCCTACACGGTGCAGTTCGACAGAGTCGGGGCGCTTATCATCTGGTGCAAGAACGCGGCGGGCGCGACGGTGTCGAGCCATAGCACCACCTACCACGCCCGCTTCGTCGATACGCAGCGAACGTTTGTCCTCGACAAGCCGTCCGGCTCGACGCTCACGATCGACCTGGAAAGGCGCAATGGGCGTGCGGTCATTGTCGATGTCCGATGAGTTGCCGGGGGTATGGCATGCGCAGGATCCGAATCGGCTTGCTGGTGGCGCTCATCGCAGGAGCCTCGGCTTGCGAATATGCCTTCAGCGACGTCGCCACACGCATTCGGTACCGGTTGCTGGCGGAAAGCGCGTCGCTGCGGGATTCAAGCAAGGAAACCGCCGTGGTTGCGATGCAGCCCGACCACTGGCCGGACCAGTGCCGCCGCGGCCAGGGATACCGGCTCGTGGTTTCCCCTTACAAGGGTGGCAAGCAGGTCGCCACCGGCGACATCGTCGTCAACTGCACAGGCGGCGGGAGTTATTACACCGGGATGGGATCCGAAACGATCTACGTCGTTCGCGAAATGTGGATCGACAAGAAAAAGGACGAGGAGCTGCATATCACTTTGCGCAAGACGAGCAAGGGTATTGAGATCGTCTCGCTCGAGTGAACATGGACCAGCCCACGACGACATGAGCAGCGTTCGCGGCGAGATTCTGAAGCGGCTTCGGGCCGCCGAATCAGAGCACCGCGTGCGCATACTCTACGCGTGCGAGTCCGGCAGTCGAGCCTGGGGATTCGCCTCCGCAGACTCCGACTATGACGTTCGTTTCATCTATGCACGCGAGCGGGACTGGTACTTGTCATTCGACGTTGAACGACGCCAGGACGTCATCGAATATCCACTGCGCGAGAACATCGATTGCAGCGGCTGGGATATCCGCAAGGCGCTCCAGCTTTTCACGAGAAGCAACGGTGCGTTGCTGGAGTGGCTGCACAGTCCGATCAAATACCTCGAACATGGGACGGCAGCGGCGGCACTAAGGGCGCTTGCCCCCAACTGCATAAATGCGCTGGCGCTTTGCTATCACTACAGCCACATGGCGCGCGGGAACGCCCGGGAGTACGTTTTCGGGGAGCAAGTTCGGCTGAAGAAGTACTTCTACGTCCTGCGCCCGCTGCTCGCGATTCGGTACCTTGAACAAGGCAGGGGCATTCCGCCGGTCGAGTTCGAGCATCTTGTGCGCAGTGTGGCGCCGCCCGAGCTGAGAGCGGCTATCGATGGACTGTTGAAGCTGAAGCGAAGCACGAGCGAACTGGGTGTCGGTGAGCCGATCCCGCAGATCGGCAGGTTCATCGAAAGCGAGCTCGAGCGACATGGCTCGGCGTTCTCCGGACAAGGCAGGCCCGATCTGATCGCGAGCCGGAAGGTGTGTGATCAGCTGAATCACATATTTCGTGAAGCGATCGGCACGACTGCCTGACACGTCGAACGCCGGTAAGCGAGCAACAGGTCCGTGAAACACACCCGCATCATCGTCACCCGCTACGGCGGGCCCGAGGCACTTCAGGCGCTTGAAGAAGAGTGCCCGGAGCCGAAGGGGGGTGAAGTGCGGGTGAGAGTGCTGGCTGCGGGTGTCGCCTTGCCCGACCTGATGATGCTCGAGGGCTTTCATCCCGAGACGCCCCGGCTGCCCTTCACGCCAGGGTGGGATCTGATTGGAGTGGTGGATCGGCTGGGGAA
>DATFEG010000007.1:0-12247 GCA_035251445.1 Gemmatimonadales bacterium
AGCTTCACGAGCACCAGCAACGATCCCGATGGGACGGTGGCGAGCTCTGCCTGGACCTTCGGCGACGGAGCCAGCTCGACGCTCCAGAACCCGTCGTACAGCTACACAGCCGGCGGCAGCTACACGGTCAGCTTAACCGTCACGGACAACCAGGGTCTGGCGAGCGCGCCGACATCGCAAACCGTGACGGTCTCGGCACCGCCACCACCGCCGCCGCCACCACCACCACCACCACCACCGCCGAACCAACCGCCGGTTGCAACGTTCACGTTCAACTGCGCCGCGCTGGACTGCAGCTTCACCAGTACGAGCACTGATGCGGACGGTACAGTGACGATGTACGTCTGGATGTTTGGTGACGGGCAGACGTCAACGCTCGCGAATCCATCGCACAGCTACGCCACGGGTGGCAGCTACACGGTCACCCTGACGGTCAGGGACAACAACGGCGACGAGAGTTTGCCGACATCGCAGGCCGTGACCGTTGCGGCACCACCACCGCCACCACCACCGCCGCCGCCGAACCAGCAGCCGGTCGCGAGCTTCACAGTCAGCTGCAATGACCTGACGTGCAGCTTCACCAACACAAGTAGCGATCCGGACGGGACGGTAGAGACCAACCTGTGGACGTTCGGCGACGGCGCCACGTCGTCGCTCCAGGATCCGGTTCACACCTACGGGGTGGCTGGCCCGTACACCGTGACGTTGACGGTGACCGACAACGCCGACGCCGAAAGTGCGCCGGCATCGCAGACCGTCACGGTGACGGCACCACCGCCGCCGCCTCCCCCGCCACCACCGCCGCCCAACCAGCCGCCGATCGCGGCCTTCACAGCCTCCTGCAGTGACTTGGCGTGCACCTTCACCAGCACGAGCAGTGATCCCGATGGGACGGTGGCGAGCTACGCCTGGGTGTTAGGCGACGGGACAACGTCGACGCTCCAAGATCCGCAACACACCTACGGGGCCGGAGGCAGCTACGTAGTCACGCTAACCGTGACCGACAACGATGGTGTCGAGAGTTCGCCGGCATCGCAGGCCGTGACGGTCGCGCCGCCCGCGCCCGCGGGGCAGGTCTTTGTGGGCGCGGGAGACATCGCCGTCTGCTCGACTACCGGCGACGAAGCCACCGCCGCGCTGCTTGATTCGATTCCCGGTACCGTATTTACGGCCGGCGATAACGCGTACCCGGACGGGACGGCGACCAACTTCTCGACCTGCTACGAACCGTCGTGGGGCCGCCACAAGGCGCGCACGCGCCCCTCACCCGGAAACCACGACTACAACACGAGTGGCGCGAGCGCCTACTACGCCTATTACGGCGCGAACGCCGGTCCGCCCGGTGTCGGCTACTACAGCTACGATCTCGGCGATTGGCATATCATCTCGCTCAACAGCAACATCCCGATGAGCGCCGGGTCCCCGCAGGAGCAGTGGTTGCGGGCCGACCTCGCCGCCACGACCGCCAGGTGCGTGCTCGCGTACTGGCACCACCCGCGCTTCAGCTCGGGCTCACACGGCAACTCGACGGCTCCGCAGCCGTTGTGGCAGGCGCTCTACGACTATGACGCGGACGTCGTGCTTGTCGGCCACGACCATAATTACCAGCGGTTCGCGCCGCAGACGCCGACGGGCGTGGCCGATCCGGTTCGGGGAATTCGCCAGTTCGTCATAGGCACCGGTGGCAGAAACCTCTACAACTTCTCGAACCCGATCGCCAACACCGAAGCCTACAACAACAACACATGGGGGGTGTTGAAGCTGACGCTCTACGCCGAGACATATGCGTGGGAATTCGTGCCCGTGGCGGGGAAGACGTACACCGACACCGGCAGTGGCGCTTGCCACTGAAACTCCTTAGGATGTGGAGTAAGTGAAAAGAATCACAAGCTCCTAACGAGACAGGGTAGCGAATTCACGATGCGGAAGATCTCCGACAGCACGGTCCGGCGGCTGTCCGTTTATCTGCGCTTTCTCGAGCAAACCAGGACCGCCACGATCTCCTCCGGGGACCTCGCCCGTCTCGGCGGCACCACATCGGCGCAGGTCCGCAAAGACCTCTCGTTCTTCGGCTCCTTCGGCAAACGCGGCCTCGGCTATGCAGTCCCCGAGCTCACTCGCCGGATTCGGGACATTCTGGGGCTGGAGCGCGGCTACCGGGTCGTCCTCGTCGGGGCAGGGCGGATGGGTGGCGCACTCGTGCAATATCAGGGATTCAAGCAGCGCGGCTTTCACATCACCGCGATCTATGATCAGGACGCCCGCAAGATCGGCTCGCGCTGGAATGGGCTCGTCGTGCGGGATGTGAAACTCCTCGAGACCGATCTCAAAAAAGATCCGAGCGACATCGCCATCGTTGCCACGCCCGCGGAGTCCGCGCAGCATGTCGTTGACCGGCTGGTACGCAGCGGTGTGAAAGCCATTCTCAACTTTGCTCCAGTGCCGCTCGCGGTGCCCTCTGATGTGGAAATAAAAACGGTCAACATGGCACTCGAGCTGGAAACGCTCAGCTATTCCCTGGCCAATCGGTAGGCTGCCTCGCAGGCTTGACGCATCAAGAAAACTTGATACATTTGAGCTCCATGACAACCGCCATCCAGCCACGTCCGGACGCCGCTCGCGTCGCCAGCTGGTTTCACGCCCTCGCGGACGAGACCCGCGTCCAAATCGTCGAGATGCTGTCGCACAAGGAGCGGTGCGTCTGTGAGCTGGAGCAGGTGCTGGGTATCGCCCAGTCTCGGCTCTCGTTCCACCTCAAAGTGCTGAAGGAAGTCGGTTTGATCAGCGATCGCAAACAGGGACGGTGGATGTTTTATGGGTTGCAGAAGGATGTGCTCGACCAGATTGCGGCGTACACGAAATCGGTGAAGCCGGGCAAACATGCCGGCAGCTGCGCCGTCGCATGCTGCGACTGAGTTCCTCCAAAACCGGAAGGCATGATGAGCGACGTCAAAGACACTGTTAAGGAGAAGTACGCCGAAGCCGCTCTCAAGGTGATGAATGGACAGAAGGGCAACTGCGGGCCGAGCGGCACCTGCGGGTGTGATCCCGTCACCGAGAATCTCTACGAAGCGTCGCAGACAACAGGTCTGCCCGAAGGCGCGATGCTGGCGTCGCTCGGCTGCGGCAATCCCACAGCGCTTGCTGATTTGCGCGAAGGCGACGTCGTACTCGATCTTGGCTCAGGCGGCGGCATCGATGTCCTGCTGTCGGCAAAGCGAGTGGGTCCAACCGGCAAAGCGTACGGCCTGGACATGACGGACGAAATGCTCACGCTCGCCCGGCAGAATCAGGCGAAGGCGGGGGCGACCAACGTCGAGTTCCTCAAGGGCGAAATCGAGAACATCCCGCTGCCCGCTCGAGCGGTCGACGTGATCATCTCGAACTGCGTGATCAACCTCGCTGCCGACAAGGGCCGCGTGTTGCGGGAAGCCTTCCGGGTGCTGCGGCCCGGCGGCCGGTTCGCGGTCTCCGATGTCATCTGCCGCGGCGAGATCCCGTCGGTCGTCCGCCGGAACATGGAGCTCTGGATCGGGTGCGTCGCGGGCGCGCTGCAGGACAGTCAGTACCGTCAATTGCTGATGGACGCCGGGTTTGTCGATATCGAGATCGAGCCGACGCGCATTTACGCCTTCGACGATGCGCGAACGATGCTCGCGGGCGCCGGCCTCGATGTCGATGTGATCGCGCGCGAAATCACCGGCCGCATCATGGGCGCGTTCATCCGCGCTCGGAAACCCGCGTGACGATGCGTCTGCTGTTTCTCTGCACCGGCAACTCGGCCCGGAGCCAAATGGCCGAGGCGATCCTCAATGCCAAGGGCAGGGGACGATTCGAGGCCGCGAGTGCCGGGTCGCGACCGGCTGCCCGCGTCAACCCGTACGCGCTGGAGACCCTGCGCGAGTTCAACATCCCATGGTCCGGGCACGCGCCGAGGAGTATCGATGGTCTGGAGCGCGAGCAGTGGGACTACGTCATCACGGTCTGCGATCGCGCGAAAGAAGCGTGCCCTATCTTTCCAGGGAAGCCGGTGCTTGCCCATTGGAGCATTCCCGACCCCGCGGAAGTGGAGGGAGATGATGCCCGGAAACGCGCGGCCTTTCGGGATGCCTTTCTCGACCTGAATCACCGCATCGACCTGCTGCTTGCGCTGCCGGCTTTTGCGCCGACGTAGCCATTGTGAAATAGTCTGCACAGAGCACGGAGCACGGAGCACGCCACGCGTTAGCTTTTAGCCCCATGCCCCGGGTCCACGTCACCTCCGAAATCGGCGCGCTTCGTTCGGTACTCGTGCACACACCCGGGAAGGAGTTGGTGGCGGTCACGCCGGGGACCCGCGAAGACTACCTCTACGACGACATCATCGATCTCGAGATCGCGCAGGGCGAGCATCAACGGCTGGTCGCGGTGCTGAAGCGCTTCGCGGAAGTGCACGAAGTGCGCGATTCGCTGGCCGAAATCGCCGGCCGCCCTGAGGTCCGGGAGTTCATCACCACCCGCGCGCTCGAAGTGGTTCCTTCGGACGTGCTCGCCAAGCAGTTCGCCGCGCTGTCATCCGAAGAATTCGTCGCCTTGATGGTGGAGGGCGCGCTGGAAGATGCCGGCCCCATCGCTCGAGCCTTGAACGAAGTCGCCTACGCGTTGCCGCCGCTGCCCAATCTGTTCTTCACCCGCGACATCGGCATCGTCATCGGTGAGCACTCGATCATCGGCGCGATGCGCCACGGCGTCCGCTGGACGGAGGAGCTGCTCATCAAGGCGCTGTTCAGCTACGACTCCAACTTCGAGAATGCCGGCATTCTGTACGACGGCTCGGAAGAGAAGCGCCTGAACTACACGCTCGAGGGCGGTGACGTTCATCCCATTCGCCCAGATCTCCTGCTGCTTGGATTCAGCGAGCGCTCGAGCCCCGCAGCCCTCGATCTGCTGTGCGATCTCGTCTTCCAGCACTGCGGCGTGACGGACGTCATTATCGTTGTGCTGCCCGCTGAAAAGACGGCGATTCACCTCGACATGATCTTCACACAAGTAGACCGCGATCTGTGCGTCGTCTATCCGCCACATTTCGTGGGCCCGGAACGACTCGCCGTCCTGCACCGGAAAAAGCGCTCGAAGGGCGTCAAAGAGATGCCCAACTTCTTCGCTGCGCTGCAGGCCGTCGATCATCCGCTGGAGCCGATCTTCTGCGGCGGCAACCAGCGCACGGTTCAGGAGCGCGAGCAGTGGGCCTCGGCCTGCAACGCATTTGCCGTCAGGCCCGGCGTCGTGTTGAGCTACGACCGCAACGATGCCACACTGGGTGAGCTGGCCAACGCGGGATTTCGGGTGATTCCGGCCCAGGACCTCCTGAGCACCGGCGAGACGCTGGACGACCACGAACGCGCGGTCATTTCGATTGAAGGCAGCGAGCTGGTACGCGGCGGCGGCGGCCCCCGCTGCATGACCCTTCCGTTGCGGCGAGACGACCTCTGATCGGACTCCAGGCCCTTCCTTCTTCTTCTCTCTCCGCCCGCGCGCTCGCGTTCCTGCACGGCGGCCCGGCGGGGAGCCTGGCCATCGTGCGCGACGTGCTGGGGATCCAGCAGGCCAACCGTCACACCGCTGATCGCATCGCCGCGACGTTGCTCGCCTCGGACGGGCGCTTTGGACGCACCCCGGACGGACGGTGGATGGTCGCGGCGCAGGCGCCGGAGGCGAGTCCGGCGCTCGAGAGCTGTAACTTCGCCGTGGTCGACGTGGAAACCACCGGCGTTCGCGCGTTCCGCGGCGACCGGATCATGGAAATCGCGGTCGTCAGACTCGACGGCACGGTCGCGTTCCATTCCCTCATCAATCCAGGCATCCCGATCCCGCAATTCGCCGCCGGTTTGACCGGTATCGACGCTCGGATGATCCGGAATGCGCCGCCATTCGAGGCTATCGTCGATAGCCTGCTCGCCGCGCTTGAAGGCTGCGTGTTTGTCGCTCACAACGCCCGCTTCGATTGGGCCTTTGTGTCCACCGAGATCGAGCGCGCGCGGGGGTTGCTGCTGCAGGGGCCGCGGGTTTGCACTGTACACCTCGCCCGCAAGCTCCTCCCCGATTTGCCACGTCGAAACCTCGACACGGTGAGCTACCATTTCGGCATCGAAATCGAGGGACGGCATCGCGCCACCCCTGATGCTGTCGCTGCTGCGAAATGCTTGGCGCGCCTGTTGAGCTTGGCGAAGGATGAAGGAGCGGCTCGCTTGGCAGACATCGTGGCTATCGGCTATCGGGTACCGGCTATCGGGAAAAGACGCCCGATAGCCGATAGCGGATAGCCGATAGCTTTCTCTCGTGCACACCACGTTCAAGGTCGGCCACTTCACTTGCCATGCCCTGGAAGGTGGTCGTCAACGTTTAGATGGGGGAGCAATGTTCGGCGTCGTCCCGAAGGTCCTCTGGGAGCGTCGGGCGCCGGCCGACGAGCGTAACCGAATCACGCTCGCCCTGCGCTGCCTGCTCGTCGAGCACGACGACGGCCTCGTCCTGATCGACACCGGCCTCGGCAACAAGGAAAACGAGAAGTTCCGCGACATCTACGGCGTCGATAACGCCGGCCAGGGCGGTCGCACGAAGCTCGAAGACGCGCTCCGTGAAGTGGGCCACGCGCCCGACGAAGTAAAGTGGGTGATCAACACGCACCTGCACTTTGACCACGCCGGCGGCGACACCTGCATCGACGGGGGCGGCAAGATCGGCCTGGCCTTTCCCAACGCGCGCTACGTCGTGCAGAAGGGCGAGCTCGACTTCGCGCGCAACACGAACGAACGTACCGCAGGCAGCTATCTCCCCCACAACTTTCAGGGCGTTCCCTTTCAACTGATCGATGGGGAAACGGAGATCCTGCCCGGGATTCGCGGCATTCCGACGCCCGGCCACGTGCCCTACCATCAATCGGTGCTCGTAACGAGCGGGGGCGAGCACGCGTGCTTCCTCGCCGACATCGTGCCCACGTCGGCCCACCTCCCGCTTCCCTGGATTATGGGCTACGACCTGCAGCCGCTCGTCACACTCGAAACGCGCCGGCGGCTCTATCAGCGCGCGATGGCCGAGCAGTGGCTCCTGGTGTTCGAGCACGATCCGAAGGTCGTGAGCGGGCGGTTGGGGAAGGACGGGAAGGGCGTCGGGCTTGTGGACGCTGTGTCGCTTCACTAATTTGCCGTCCACAACATGGTAAGTGGGCTATTGGCCCCACCCGCACGCCTCTCATTGAGTGCTTCAGGGTTCTCGAGACCTCACCGTGGCGGTGAGGAATTGCGGATCTTGGGGTTTCCCGGGTCCGCTTTTTTACCATAAAGGAGACTGCTCAGCTGCCACCGCCCGACAACAACAGCAAAGCACCGCGCACACGCGTCAATCGGCAGATCCGCATCAGTCCGGTGCGCGTGATCGCAGACAATGGCGACCAGCTGGGTGTGCTGAGTATCGATGAGGCACTGGCCGCCGCGCATGAACGGGGCCTGGATCTCGTGGAAGTCGCGCCGCTCGCCCGGCCCCCCGTCGTCAAGATCATGGACTACGGGAAGTTCAAGTTCGAGCAGGCCAAGGCGGCGCGCGCGGCGAAGAAAAAGCAGCACGTGATTCACCTGAAAGAGGTGAAGTACCGTCCCGGCATCGACGATCACGACTTCGACTTCAAGACTCGGCACGCCCGCGAGTTCTTGTCGGACGGCAATAAGGTCAAGGTCACGATGATGTATCGCGGCCGGCAGATGGCGCACATCGAGCTGGGCCGGGAAGTGCTGGATCGGGTCGCGCAAGAGTTGAAGGACATCGGGAAGATCGAGCAGGAGCCGAAGCTCGAGGGGCGCAATATGTCGATGGTGCTGGCGCCGAAATGACTTTCTAACCCCGGGCGCAAGCCCGGGGAGGACCCAATGCCCAAGATGAAATCCAAACGCGCCCTGAGAAAGAGGATCAGGCTCACAGGTACCGGCAAGCTGCGCCGCTATCGTGCCTACAAGCGCCACATCCTGACCTCGAAGCATCCCAAGCGGAAGCGCCACCTGCGGAAGGCCACGCTGGTATCGCACGCCGAGCGTCGCCTCAAGCGCCTGTTGCAGTCGTAAGGAGATCTCATGCCTCGCGTCAAAAGCAACGTCGCGCGCCTGAAGCGCAAGAACAAGGTGATGAAGCTCGCCAAGGGGTACTGGGGCGGGCGCAGCAAACTGTGGAAGGCCGCGAAAGAGGCGACGGAGCGCGCGGCGAAATATGCCTATCGCGACCGGCGCGCCAAGAAGGTCGAGTTCCGGCGGTTGTGGATCACGCGCATCAACGCGGCCGCGCGCCTCCATGCGCTCTCGTACAACCGCCTGATGAACGGGCTGCGGAAGGCGGGCGTCGAAATCAATCGCAAGGTCCTCGCCGATCTCGCGGTACGGGATCCGGCGGCGTTTGAGCAGCTGGCGGAGGTCGCGAAGAAAGCCCTCTAGTCATGAGCGACCTCCTTGCAGCCCTGGATTCGCTGCGGGAGCGTCTGAACGAGGTCCCGCAGGCGGATGAACGCCGGCTCCAGGAGATCAAGACCGAGCTCCTGGGACGCAAAACCGGCGACCTCACCGAAATCCTCAAAGCACTCCCCGGGCTTCCCCCCGAAGAGCGCAAGCGCGTCGGCGGGACTGCGAACGCGCTCAAGCGGGAGCTCGAGCGTGCCATCGATGAACGCGAGCGCGAGCTCAAGCGCACCGCGACCGCGCTCAGCGGGAGCGGCATCGATCTCACGATGCCCGGCAGGCCCGCGTGGCAGGGCGGCGTGCATATCGTCACGCAGGTCGTGGACGAGATCTGCGAGATCTTCGCCGAGCTTGGCTTCAGTCGCGTCTCCGGCCCCGAAGCCGAGACGGAGCGCTACAACTTCTACGCGCTAAACTTCCCCAAGGACCATCCTGCGCTCGACGCGCAGGACAGTTTCTATCTGGGCGGTGACGTGCTGCTTCGCACGCACACATCGCCCGTGCAAATACGCACGCTCGAAACCTATCCGCCGCCGATTCGCATCGTCGTTCCCGGCCGCTGCTATCGCCGCGATCCGTTCGACGCCTCGCACTCGCCCGTTTTCGAGCAGATCGAGGGGTTCGCCCTCGACGAGGGAATCAGTTTCGTCGACTTCAAGGCGACCCTCGCGCTGTGGGCCCGCCGGTTCTTCTCGCCCACCACGAAGGTGCGCTTCCGGCCGTCGTACTTCCCGTTCACCGAACCGTCGGCCGAGATGGATGTGCAGTGCCAGATCTGCGGCGGGTCGGGCTGCCCGGCATGCAAACAGAGCGGTTGGATGGAAATCCTCGGCTCCGGCATGGTGCATCCGGCAGTGCTCGACAATTGCAAGGTGGACAGCGAGAAATACACCGGCTTTGCCTGGGGCATGGGGCCGGAGCGGATCGCGATGTTGCGGCATGGAATCCCTGATATCCGGCTCTTTTTTGATTCGGATGTGAGATTCTTGGAACAGTTCGCTGGACAGCAGGAATTTGGAGTTAGGAGTTTGGATATTGGGTCACCAACTCCCAAATCCCGACTCCCAGATCCTCGATGATTGTCTCCCGCCGCTGGTTAGAGGCACTCCTCCAACACAGCCTGGTGGGCGCGGACATCGCCGACCGACTGGCCCGCCAGGTCGCGCCCGTTGATGCCGTCGTGCCGATCCATCAGGACCTGCGCGATGTCTTGATCGCCCGGGTGCTCGAGGTGCGCCAGCACCCGAACGCCGATCGGCTATCGCTCTGCCAAGTCGATGCTGGGGGCGGCGCACCGCTCGAAGTGGTCTGCGGGGCTCCGAATGTGCAGGCGGGGAAGTCCTATCCTTTCGCGCCGGTAGGCGCGGTGCTGCCCGGTGGGCTGAAACTCGACCGGCGCAAGATCCGCGGTGTCGAGTCCAACGGGATGCTGTGCTCCGCCAAGGAGCTCGGCCTGGGTGTCGATCAAGCGGGCATTCTCGAGCTCAACACCGATGCGCCGCCGGGCACGCCGTTCCTCGAAGCGATTCCGGTTGCCGATGAGCAGATCGTCATAGATGTATCGGCGAATCGGCCGGACTTGTTGTGCCACAAGGGAGTGGCGCGAGAACTGGCGGTCACATACGGTGCAACCGTAAAGCTCCCAACAATCGTCGGCGGTCAGGGCGGTCAAGGCGGTCAAAACCGACCGACACGACCGCCGCCTTCGCCTCTTGACCGCCCGACCGCCGCCGTTGTCGATGGCGTCAAAGTCCGGCTCCAAGATCCCGAGGGCGCCCCTCGCTACATGATCGCCGTGATCCGGGGTGTCAAAGTCGGGCCGAGCCCCGCCTGGCTCTCGACTCGCCTGCAGTCGGTGGGCCAACGCTCCATCAACAACATCGTTGACGCGACGAACTACATCCTGTTCGAGATCAATCAGCCGCTCCACGCCTTCGACCTCGCCAAGCTGCGTGGACCCGCAGTGGTCGTGCGCCGGGCCCGACCAAACGAAGAGATCGTAACCCTGGACGGAGTGAGCAGACGGCTGACGGCTGAGATGACGGTCATCTGCGACGCGGAACGGCCGCAGATCGTTGCCGGAGTCATGGGGAGCGCGGAATCCGGAGTTACCGAGAGCACGACCGACCTCGTGCTCGAAGCCGCCTACTTCCAGCCGACGCGTATTCGTCGCACCCGGCGCGCCCTCGGCATCTCCAGCGAGTCGAGCTATCGCTTCGAGCGCGGCATCGACATGCTCGCCATGCCCGATGCGCTGGCGCGAGCAATCGATCTCATCCGGGCGATCGCCGGCGGTGAGGTGCGCGAGCATCCGGTCGACCTCTGGCCTGAGCCGCAGAAGCCACGCGCGGTGTTTCTGCGCCCCGAGCGCGTCAGCCATCTTCTGGGCGTCGCCGTGCCGCGTAAAGAAATCGAGCAGCTCCTCTCGGCAGTGGGTTTCGTTGCGGCACCGCAGAATGATCGGCTCGCGGTCCAAGTCCCGGGATGGCGCCCTGACGTCACGCGCGAGGTCGATCTCATCGAAGAAGTCGCCCGGGTCCGCGGCTACGACACGTTCCCGGACGAGGTCCGGCCCTATCGGCCCGGCACGGTGCCCGAGGCGCCGTCCGAAACGACGCTGCGCCGGATCCGCGAGCATCTGGTTCGGAGCGGCGCCGGGCTGCTGGAAGCTCGCACCCTGCCGCTCGGCCCGGCCGACAGCCCGGAAGCCGTGCCCGTCAAGAATCCGCTCTCGGCCGAAGAGGCGCACCTGCGCAGCCGCCTGCTGCCGGGCCTGGTGCGCCGCGTGGAGCACAACTGGAGCGCCGGGAATCGAGACGTTCGTTTGTTCGAGCTTGGAACTGTTTTTCTCTCGAGCCCCAGGCCCCAGGCCCCAGGCCCCAAAGAGGAACTGCACCTTGCGATTGTACTTACGGGCGCCCGGCACCCGACGCATTGGTCTGCGGCGTCGCGTGCGAAATTACCTGATATGGACATATGGGACTTAAAGCACCACTTTGAGTTAGCTGTCGGGGTCGCGGCCCCGTTCTGTACCGTCCAGCCTGCTCGAAATGGAACAGGGTGGATCGCGACCGCGACAGATGCGGATGTGGTGTGGGGCTCGGCGACGCCCCTCGAAGCGGATTCCCCGAAGTGGGGAGCGCCGCTCTACGGGCTGGAGATGAGGATCGCCGTCGGAGATCCGGCGGAGGTTCGCTATCAGCCGTTGCCGACGCAGCCGGCGCTTGTGCGCGATTTGTCACTCGTGTTCCCGGCGGGCGTTACCGCCGCCGCCGTCAGAGACGTGTTGCGCCGCGAGGGGGGAGCTCTCCTCAAGCGGCTGGAAGTGTTGGATGAGTACCGCGGTCCTGGTCTGCCCGAGGGTACACGCGGCGTCACGTGGCGCTGCTCGTTCCGCGATCCCCAGGGGACGCGGACGCTCACGGATCGGGAGGTTGATGCGCTGCTCAGCCGGATGCTGACAGCGCTGGAGGTGCAACTGGATGTACGCCGGCGATCGGCCTGATGTACGCGAATCGATCGATCAGCTTGAAAGCATCCTGCGCGACGTGGCGGAGGAGCTGGCGGGCTGGCGTTCGCGCGCGCAGAAGGCCGAGTCGGAGCTGAAGTCCCGCGGTAGCCCGGTGAAAAATGCCGAGCTCGAGTCGGAGAACAAGGCGTTGCGCCAGCGGGTGGAAGGCGCGCGCCTGCGGGTGCAGGACCTGATGCAGCGGTTGACGTTTTTGGAAGAGCAGGCGCGTGACAACGGCGGCGGAGGGGGAGGGGGAGGG
>DATFEG010000008.1:0-9615 GCA_035251445.1 Gemmatimonadales bacterium
CAGCTCGGCCGAGCACCGCGTCGAGTGTCGTTTCCCCGCTGGCGCCCGCCACCTTTTGCTGAGATCCCGCCAGAAGAATGGAGCCATGCTGCAGGAAAGCATCGCCCCGTCGCACCTGGGCCGAGCCCACGAGCTTCCGGCCACCGACCAGGATCTCACCGCCCACGGACAGTGCGAAGCAAGAAGCCGGACCGTCGGACAGCCGGACTGCCGGACGGTGCGCGGCCATATGCGCTTCAACACCAAACGACCGCAGGGCTCGGAGAATCCGGGTGTGGATTTCGCAGTAGGCGTTTCGAAGCGAACCAAACGCTGCAATTGGCGCCGCCACCGCGTACGTGACCTCATGCTCGTGCCAAACTGCCTTGCCACCAGTTGGCCGCCGCACAACCGAGACGTCCGGATAGGCAGCGGCGCTAAATGGTTGATTGCGACCTATCGAGAGTGCGGGCGGATCCCACCGGTACAGACGCAGGTACTGAGCGCCCGTTCGCGCAGACTCGACGAGGAGATCAACATCGGTCGACATGTTGTAGTCGCCCGATCTTCCCACCGAATCGATCAGCAGGTGCCAGTCAGACAGTAGCGTACGCCTCCACCGGCGGACAGGTGCATACCAGGTTCCGATCGCCGAACGCTGCATCGATCCGGCTCACCGGCGGCCAGACCTTGTGCTCGCGCGTGGCTGCTGTCGGGAAACCGGCGCGCTCGCGGGAATAGGGGCGCTCCCAGTTGTCGACGAGCAAATCGGCCAACGGGTGTGGCGCATGCTTGAGCAGATTGTTCTCGCGATCGGCTTCGCCGGTCTCGATCTCGCGAATTTCCTCACGAATCGCTATCAGCGCGTCGATGAAACGATCGAGCTCGATTTTCGGCTCGCTTTCCGTCGGCTCGACCATCAGGGTGCCGGCGACCGGGAAGGAGACCGTGGGCGGATGGAAACCGTAATCGATCAGCCGCTTGGCGATATCCTCGACATCGACCCCGGCCGAGCTCTTGAACGGGCGCGTATCGATGATGCATTCGTGTGCGACAAGGCCGTGCTGGCCCGCGTACAGCAGGTCGTAGTGCTCGCCCTCCAGCAGCCGGCGCGCGATGTAGTTGGCGCTGAGGATCGCCACCTTGGTCGCGAGTGTGAGTCCCTCGCGTCCCATCATCGCGATGTACGCCCAGGAAATCGGCAGAATGGACGGACTGCCCCAGGGACCGGCGGACACCGTTCCGGCGCTGTCCGCGAGGGGAATGCCGACATCGATGACCGGATGCGTCGGCAGATGGCGCACCAGGTGCTCGGCGACGCCGATCGGACCCATGCCGGGACCGCCACCCCCGTGGGGGATACAGAACGTCTTGTGCAGGTTGAGATGACATACGTCGGCGCCGATGTCGCCGGGCCGGCACAAGCCGACCTGCGCATTCATGTTCGCCCCGTCCATGTATACCTGACCGCCGTTTTCGTGCACGATCCGGCAGATCTTCTTGATCGACGCCTCGAACACGCCATGGGTCGAGGGATATGTGACCATCAGTGCGCCGAGGGTGTCGCGGTGCTCTGTGGCCTTGGCCTCGAGATCGGCGACGTCGATGTTGCCCTGCGCGTCGGTCTTCACCACCACGACCCGCATCCCAGCCATCACCGCGCTCGCCGGATTCGTGCCGTGCGCCGATTGGGGAATCAGGCAGGTCGTGCGATGCGTCTCCCCGCGATGCTCGTGGTACTTCCGAAGTACGAGCAGTCCCGCGAACTCGCCCTGAGAGCCCGCGTTGGGCTGCAATGACACCTTGGCGAAGCCGGTGATCTCCGCGAGCCATTCCTCGAGCTGGCGGAACAGCGTCGCGTAGCCCTGCGCCTGCTCTCGCGGGGCGAATGGATGCAGCTTGCCGAAGCCGCGCCAGGTGATCGGAATCATCTCCGTCGTGGCGTTGAGCTTCATCGTGCAGGAGCCGAGCGGGATCATGGCCGACGTCAGTGATAGATCACGATCCTCGAGCCGCTTCAGGTAGCGCAGCATCTCGGTCTCGGGGTGATGCGTGTTGAAGACCGGATGCGTGCAGAACGGGGTGCTGCGTATCAAGGATTCGGGAATTCGTACGGCATGCTGCGCCCCAACATCAATCGCGCCACCGCGCTGTGACCCCCCCCCGCCGTCAATCCCCGTAGCGAAAGCGGCAAGCACGTGGAGGACATCCAGGTCCGTCACCGTCTCGTCGAACGCTACACCAAGTCGTGTTTGCGTCAGTGTCCGCAGGTTGATTTGCTTCGCGCGCGCCGCGGTGATGATGCGCGGCAAGACCTCGGCCGGCACTTCCACCGCGACTGTGTCGAAGAACTCCCGATTTACCACGCGATACCCGAGTCTCTCCAGTCCTTCGGCGAGTGCGGCTGTGTGCGCGTGCACGCGCCTGGCGATGCGCCGCAGTCCCTCAGGACCGTGATAGACCGCGTACATCGCCGCGACCACGGCGAGCAGTACCTGGGCGGTACACACATTGCTCGTCGCCTTTTCGCGCCGGATGTGCTGTTCGCGCGTCTGCAGCGCCATGCGCAGGCCGGTGCGGCCGGCCCGATCCTTGGAGACGCCGATGATCCGTCCGGGCAGGTGGCGCTTGTACTCATCCCGGGTCGCGAAGAACGCGGCGTGCGGACCGCCGTAGCCGAGCGGCACGCCAAACCGTTGCGAGTTCCCGACGGCGATGTCCGCACCCCACTCGCCGGGCGGTGTCAGCAAGGTGAGCGCGAGCAGGTCGGTTGCCACCGTAACGAGCGCCCCTGCCGAGTGGGCGGCTTCACACAGCGACCGGAAATCGCGGATCGCGCCGTCGGTCGCTGGATACTGTACTAGCCCGCCGATCACATTGCCCTTCTTGAAATCGAATTGCGCGGGATCGGCGGCGACGGTCTCGAGGCCCCGCGCGGCGGCGCGGGTGCGCACTACGGCAATCGTCTGCGGATGGCAGTTCGCATCCACGAGGTAGCTGAGCCGGCCTTCGTGCTTGGACACCGCTTCGGTGAGATGCATCGCCTCCGCGGCCGCCGTGCCTTCGTCAAGCAACGAAGCGTTCGCGACCTCGAGGCCCGTGAGATCCGAGACCATCGTCTGGAAGTTCAGCAACGCCTCGAGCCGTCCCTGCGCGATCTCCGCCTGATAGGGCGTGTAGGCGGTATACCAGCCGGGATTCTCCAACACGTTCCGCAGGATGACGGTCGGCGTGAAACAGTCGTGATAGCCCATGCCCAGGTAGGACCGGAACACCTGGTTTTGCGCGGCGAGCAGTCGCAGCTGCTCGAGCGCCTCCTGCTCGGTGATTGCGTCAGGAATGCCGAGCGGGCGGCGCAAGCGGATATCCGCCGGGACGACCGCGTCGACGAAATCGTCGAGCGACTCGTAGCCGAGCGCGCCCAGCATGGCGGCCTGCTCCTCGGCGGAGGGGCCGATATGTCGTTCGTGAAAGAGGTCGCGTTCGATGGCCATCTTAGGAAAATGGGACGGATCTAGGACAACTGGCATGTCCGTGGAATGTCGCTTTCACTCTCCGATATGCTTCGCGTACGCATCCGCGCGGAGCAGCCCCTCCAATTCTTTGGTGTTCGTGATCTTCACTTTGATCATCCAGCCCTGCCCGTAGGGATCGCGGTTGACGAGTGCGGGGTCCTGCTCGAGGGCCTTGTTCGTCTCGAGAATGGTCCCGGCGACCGGCGCGTACAGCTCCGAGACCGCTTTCACCGCTTCGATCGTTCCGAAGACGGCTTTTTGCGTGTAGCTCGCGCCCGTCTTGGGCAGCTCCACGAACACGACGTCGCCCAGCTCGCCCTGCGCGTAGTCGGTGATACCAACCTCGACGACCTGCGGATCGTCGCTCTCCCGTACCCACTCGTGATCGGCAGTAAACCGAAGCTCTTTCGGTATGCTGGACATGGGACGGGAGCCTACAACAGGTCGGCTCGGGGCGCCAGCCCCGCGCCGTCCGCTTCACTCAACACGATTCTTTCATGACCCCACGGCCGCAGATCGAGCCGCACAGCGACGGGATCGGGGTCGGGAGAGATGTGGTACAAGCGGCATGGCCGCGGCGGTACTGCGGACTCCCACGTCTCGCGAGCACCATCGCTGGCGGCCGCTGTCGCCACGATTGAAACCGGCGTTTCCTCGCGCAGCGCTTTGACTAATCCCTTCACCGTTACCCGCTCAACCCGCATCCCGGCATCAGTGTACCGTCGATCGATCGCCTCCAGCACTACCGGGCTGTCTTTCGCATCGGCAGCGCACAAGAGCAGCCGCTGACCGGGCGCCTCGCTGCGTACACCCGTCCGCGCGGCGCGTTTGCGCAGCTCGGCAAACACTGCCTGCGCCCGCTGTTCCAGCTCAGCGATGGTGCCGGTGTTTTCAATGATGTATTGGCTTTGCACCCGCTTGCGCTCGGCGGGCATCTGCGCGGCGATCATGCGGTCGGCGTCTTCGTTCGAGAGCGCGCGCAGCGTGCGCAGCCGCGTGCGCCGAACCGAGACCGGCGCGTCCACGAGCACCACGGCGTCGAACTGCTTTGGATTGAGCACTTCGAACAACAGGGGAATGTCGTTGACCACGATCGCGTCGCCTCGTTCGCCCGCGATCTGTTGGAGCTCGGTGCGGCGCCGCTGCACGGCGGGGTGCACGATTGCATTGAGCGCCTTGAGCGCGCGATCATCGCCCATGACCTTCGCCCGCAGGGCGGCGCGGTCGAGGCTGCCGTCGAGCGCGAGCACGTCTGTACCAAACCGCTTCGCGATTGCGGCAAGGACTGTGCTCCCTGGGGACTGCGCCTCACGCGTGAGCGCATCGGCGTCGATAATTGTCGCTCCCCATTTCTTGAAGAGCTCGACAACCGTCGACTTGCCCGAGGCAATGTTACCCGTGAGAGCGACGTTGAGCATGGAGAAACGGTATCCGCTACCCGGTAACCGCTATCCGGTATTTGCTATCCGTGTGTTCTCCGGATAGCGGATAGCGGATAGCGGATACCTTAGAGCAGTGCAGTCTGATCCTCATCCTGCCTCGGCACCCGATGGCAATGCCGGCATCTCGCCTCATAACTCTCCCTGCCACCAACCATGATCGTGGGCGAATCCCACGGTGCCGGCTTGCCGTTCACGAGTCGTTGATTGCGCGTCGCTGAGCCGCCGCACACCACGCAGATCGCCTGGAACTTGTCCACGACTTCGGCAATGCACATGAGCGTCGCCATCGGGCCGAAGGGGAGTCCGCGAAAATCGACGTCGGTGCCCGCGAGAATAACGCGTACGCCATTGTTTGCGAGACGGTTGGCGGTTTCGATGATGGCGTCGTCGAGGAACTGGGCTTCGTCCACGGCCACGACTTCGATATCGCGCCGCAGCCGGCGCGCGATTTCCTCGGCGGAGTCGACCGGCTCGGCCTCGACCGTAACCCCGTCATGGGACGAAACGGAAAACAGCCCTGCGTAGCGCGCATCTAGATGCGATTTAAAGACTTGCACGCGCTTGCGCGCGATGACCGCCCGGCGCACGCGCCGGATGAGCTCCTCCGATTTTCCGCTGAACATGACGCCGGAGATGACCTCGATCCATCCGGGGCGGGTGGCTTGGAACATGGGGCCTCACTGTACTGCCCGGAACGGCGGGGGTCAAGAAAGTGGCGGAATCTTGCGGTTTTTTGGGGGATACCCTACTGTACGCCAGCATTCATGCGGGTTTTTCGCGCCCACCCTGCCAAAGGAGATCGCTGTGAACAAGGCAGAACTCACCGCCGCCCTGGCCATGCGCACCAAGATGTCGAAGGCTGATGCCACGCGCACGATCGAAGCGCTCTTCGACGACAAGGGCATCATCGCTGTCGAATTGAAGAAGGGCTCGAAGGTGCAGATCACCGGGTTCGGCAATTTCGAAGCGCGCAAGCGCGCCGCCAGAATGGGACGCAATCCGAAGACGGGTGGCGTGATTCAGATCAAGGCGTCGATCGCGCCGGCGTTCCGCGCGGGGAAGCAGCTCAAGATGGCGGTGAACAACAAGAAATAGCCGTCAGCGATCAGCTATCAGCCGTCTGTGCGAGCCGCCCCGCTGGGCGGCTCGTTGGCTGTTCCGCGCGATCGGGGCGCGATGAAAAACGGCTCATGCAGTCGCGCTCCGCAGGTGCTCGTAGAGCGTCTTCCGGCTGATTTGCAGCTCCTGAGCGGCTTTTGTTTTGTTGCCGTTGTACTTGGCGAGCGTTGCCGGGACCAAGACTCGCCAGTTCCCCCTGCGGCGCCCGCGTGTCGCGGAATCGTGTCTGCCAATGCGGTCGTACAAATCCGCCCGAAAGGCTCCATCCTTCACCGCCTGCTCGAGCGAGGCGTTCGTGGCGAAGACCATACGAACATCGACCGGCCGTCGGACACACTCGCCGAGACGTTTGATGGTCCGATCATCCAGGAGATCGAGGAGGATCTCCTGCACGCAGGTGGACGCGAGCGCCAGCTCGTTGAAGAATATCGTGCCTTCATTTGCTTGCTCGCATGTAGTTACTTCATGGATCGCTACTCATGGGACTCTAGGAACTTCAGTTGGCAGCGCGTCCCAAGCACTACGACTTCTGCGTCGTTATCGAGAACGAAACGAAGACGGCCAAGATCATCCGCGACCGGAGAGTACTCCATAAAGTCGAGCCCCAGAGGCTCTGAGGAATTATCGGCCACCAGGTTGCCGCTTAGCTGGAGTTCTTTAACCCCTCCTATCTCTAGCGCCACGATGGCTTGCCGTGTTGTGGACTTCTTCGACACAGTCTTGGACCGCTGAAACCGCAGAACCAAACAGCGCTGCTGCAACAAATACTCCATAGCTTGCAGAATACACTCATTGTGAAGGTCAAACGAGCGCTTATCGTCGGAGACCTCGATTATCGGCACTCCCGGTTGCAACGGCCGCAAACCCCGAAACCGCATTGTCACCCTATTGCTCTCGCTGTCCCAGGACCCTGCGGACTTCGCGCAGGTCCTGCGCGGTCGCTGGTCGAACGGGGTCTTTCGAGGTGTTCTTCAAACCCGTCTCCGGATTCGTGTGCACCCGATAATTCTGAACGTGTGGTGTGGGTACACCGCCATGGGTGCGTCCAACCAGATCTACACGCTTTACACCATGAACGAGCTGAATGCTCACACTGTTCTTTCCGATGCGATCAGCGATTTCGCGGGCGGCTTTTTGCAGAACATCGAGACCTGCTCGGATCTGACCGCCTCCCGCCGGCGTAATCAATCCGGCGAAAGCGATCAACCGGCCTCCTAGTCCGACTGACTCCCCGGTGACATTATTCCTTCCGGTAAGTGCCGTCGCTGCATCATGAATTGTACTAGCGATTGGAACCGATCCCACGATAAGATCGGCACCCTATCATTCGTTTGGTCCCTAGATTTGTATTAGGAACCAGACGATGACCCAGTGGACATGCGTCCACGTGCTGCGAACATTGTTTCATTGACGTTGAAGCCACGGTTCTGGAAAAGAGTCACTGGCCTTTGGGTCGTCTATGTGCAGAAGCTCGAGTACTTCCTCGACGTCCTCCCCACTGCGCAACCCCATAGGAGCCGGCCAGTGCCCAAATCCAATGGTATGGGGAACGACATACTCTCTGGACCACTTCCTTATCGCGTCCAGTGGGAACCGTCGTGCCTCTCCTCGCCCAGCGACTTGCACATACCTTAACTTGTCGCGTTCTGCTTCGGGCCCAAAATGCTGAGCTATGGCTCCCATCACAGAGAGATATGTGTTGTTTTCGTCTTCTGTTGATACCGGATTACAATCAACAAGCAGCGTTGAATCTCCCATGGTACTCGAAATGCAAACAACGGGTTTTGAGAGACCTGAAAGCACAGCGGCCGCCTGCTGAGGCGTCAGACGTGCCGATCCTCCGTCGAACGACACAAGACTTGGATCTCCAAGTTTGACTGACAAGGGCAGAGCTACGCGGAGAACCATCAGCTCCAGCTCGGCAGCTTGCAGTGAGGTGTCCGGGTGCGTGAACTTACCGTCCAATTGCAGTCCTTCCAGAGCTTCCCCTCTCTCATATCTGGGTGTCATGATGCTCAGACACGTAGAGGCGACAACAACTGCCATCGAGTACCTCATGGCCATAGCCCGTCGTAAAGCGGGAGCCCTGAACATTTGCACGACGTGCTTGGCTTGGCTACGAACCACCCGCGTCCACTTACAGGCCAGACGATTCCAAACGCCTCCATTCTAATCGTGAACGAGGCATCCTGATAATAACCACGATAAAATTCTACGGTTGTGCCCAGGTTTACGCCCCAATCGGTGGGGTTAGGCATCCAATCTTGTGGCCACTTGTCTGTTTGCCCCCTGTGTCTCATCGTCCAAACCCCAGACGCACCATGTGTTCCGCCGCCGATGAGAGTAAGCTGAGGCGTTGGATTTTTCGCATCCCAATGGCCGACAAGGCCACGCCACGTGGGCCAGGAGGCCTCTGCGGATGCGGCGTTGGAGACCTCGTTGTACGCATCGTCAAGGAACGACCGATCAACAACACAGCCCGCATTACCCAGGCAAGCCATCGAATTCGCGCTCGCCGCTCGTGCAGCATTAGCCGCGAATACCCCGGGAAGGAATCCCACGGGCACGCGCACAAGCCAACCGGGAGCGGCCCCTAGAAGCATTGCGCAATTTCCGACCTCCACACCGTCGATGTAGCACGTGGACCGCCCAGAACTCCACTCCGACATAGCCTGATCACGGGCTCTCGTGCGTTCCCATGAGTAGAACAGCTCGCTCTTGTCCATTCCATCCGGATCTCTCCCATTCGTCGGATTCCCATCGCCGTAAGCGTAGAGGTTCGGACCGCCCGCGAACCCGATGGGATCTTCTTGGACGAACCGCTGCACCGCGGGATCGTAGAACCGCGAGCGGAAGAAATACAACCCCGTCTCGGCATCATACTCCCGCCCGGTCCACCGATAGCGAACCGGCAAGAGGGAAGATCCAGCGCTATCGATCACGGTGCCATACACGTCGTATCGCCAGCTTGCGATCCACGTTCCATCACGCTTGGACAATCCACGCACGCTGCCCAGCGGGTCATGGATGACGTAGTAGTCGGAGCTATCGCTGTAGCGCCGAATGGCGAGCAGGTTATCGGTCTCGAGGCCTCGTGTGTAGCCGAAGGTCAGCGTGCCGTTGAAATCCGCCTCGGCGATGACTTCACCCCCGCGATAGATCATCCGCACGTAGCCCGAATCCGCGCCGGTGTACACGCGCTTGACGATGCGGCGGCCAAGCACGTCGTAGGCGTAGCGCGCGATCAACGTCCCGTTCTGGCGCACTTCCACCAACCGATCCAACGCGTCGTAGACATATTTCCACGCGGGCGAGCCCGCGGTCACGCTGTCGAGATTGCCAGCTCGGTCGTACCGGTAGGAGAAACCGGCGCGGTTCGTCATCCGCGTTGTTGCCACGTCAAAAATCCTGGACTCCCCATGACCTGACCCCTGTTTTTGATCCAGTTATTGTGACCAATCCTCGGGGGTAGAAGGTTGTGAGCTGGTCCCAGCGAGCAGCTCGTTGGTGAATTCCACCGGGGTGCGATCCCCCAGGCTGCTGTGCGGTCGGCCGGCGTT
>DATFEG010000099.1:0-15053 GCA_035251445.1 Gemmatimonadales bacterium
AAAGAGTCGGGCGCCGATCTCGGTCTCGCGCCGGACCGTGTCTACACGAGCTTTGCCGACATGGCGACGGCCGAGGCGCATCGGGCGGGGTCCGACGGCATCGAGGTCGTGAGCATCGTCACGCCGAACGACAGCCACCACGCCATCGCCCGCGCCTTTCTCGATCGCGGCATCGATGTGATCTGCGACAAGCCGATGACCACCACCGTCGAGGACGCACTCGACCTCGTGCAGACGGTGCGGCGCACCGGTCTCATCTTCGGAGTCACGCACAACTACACCGGCTATCCGATGGTGCGGCAGGCGCGCGAGATGATCGCGGCCGGCGAGCTGGGCACGATCCGGGTCGTCAACGTCGAGTATGTGCAGGATTGGCTCACGACCAAGCTGGAAGACACTGGACAGAAGCAGGCCGCGTGGCGGGTCGATCCCGCGCGCGCGGGCGCCGGCGGCTGCCTCGGCGACATCGGCACGCACGCGCACAATCTCGCGGGCTTCGTCACGGGCCTCCAAGTGCGTGAGCTCGCCGCGGACCTGAGCCGGTTCGTGCCGGGCCGAAAACTCGACGACAACGTGCACGTGTTGCTGCGATTCGAGAATGGCGCGCGCGGCATGCTGTGGGGGAGCCAGGTGGCGCCTGGCAATGAGAACGGGCTCAGGCTGCGCGTGTACGGCGAGAAGGCCGGCCTGGAGTGGAGCCAGGAACATCCCAACCAGCTACGCTTCTCGCCTGTGGGCCAACCGCCTCGGGTGCTATCGCGCGGTGGTCCGAATCTCGGTGACGCGGCCGCGCGCGCGACGCGTATCCCGTCGGGGCATCCGGAAGGCTACCTCGAGGCGTTCGCCAACTTGTATCGCGATCTGGCGGAGCAGATCCGGGCGCGTCGTGCGAAGCGAGCGCCTGCTCGGGCGGCGCTGCTGGTGCCGACGGTGGAAGACGGCGCGCACGGCGTCAAGTTCATCCATGCGGCGGTGGAGTCGAGTGCGAACAATGGCACGTGGGTGGATATGCACTAAAGTAAGCCTTTGGTGCAGCAAGCTTTCCACTACGCGTTTCCAATCACATCTTCTCCCGCCATGGCTCGCTTGTTCAAGCGCATCGCGATCGGCCTGGTCGTCGCGCTCGTTGGAGCGCTGATCGCCGTTTACCTGATCAGCCTTCGCGCCTCGCCGCTGGTCAACGAGCTGCTGCGCGAATGGGCCACCGCCGAAGTCGCCACCCAGTCCGACAGCGTGTACGCGCTGCACGTCGGCCGCCTGCACTTCAACTGGCCGCTGCGGCGCGTGATGCTCGACTCTGCACTGATCGTCACCGATTCGGCCCGCAACGCGCAACGCTCCTGGCCGATCACCACGGTGCGGGGCGTACTGCGCAGGTGCGTCATGTCCGGTATCAACCTGCCGCGCCTGGTCTTCGGCCGCGGCTTCGGGGCGTCGCAGTTCGGCTGTGGGGAAGTGCATTGGGAATCCGACGCGCCGCCCGACTCCGCCAGCGTCGCGCGTTTGCAGGCGACGCGCGCGAAAGGGGCGCGCCGGCCCGCCCCCCCGCCAGCGCCGCCTCGCCAGACGGCGCCTGCCGCACCACGGAGCACGAGGGCGCCGCATGGCGCCGTGATGAGCTTCCAGCGCGACCTCCACTTGCCGCGTCGCATTCCGACCGTCCGCATCGGCCGGATCGTTTTCCCTACCGTCGCGATCGGCGTCGTGGCTCGGAAGCCATCAGGCGATCACACGCGCTTCGACCTGGCGCGGGCGCGACTGCTGGTCACCGACGTCGTGATCGATCCCGCTGCGCCGCAGTACCGGACGCGGCCACTCTTCGCCCAGGGAGTGCTGCTGCGGGCGGATTCGACCGAGTTCCGGCCCGACACCGCGCAAATGGTCCGCATTGGCGCGCTGCAGATCGACCTCACCGACTCGACGATCACCGTCCAAGACTTCGAGCAGGGACCGCTGATCAGCGATGCCGAGTTCCAGCGCCTCAGCCCGTACCGCCGCCAACGCATACGGGTCAAGGCCGCGCGCCTTGCCATCCGCGGCATGGACCAGGGGGGCTACAGCCGGGCGGGCGCACTGGTGGCCCGCGCCATCGAGCTGGACTCGCTTCAGTTCGAGATCCTCGACGATAAGCGCAAGCCGCGGCGGCCGGGCCCGCGCGCGCCATCCCGCACGCCGCAGAGCTGGTTCTCGGCGCTGCAGAATCGGGTCGCGGTGGACACCATTCGTGCCACGGATGCCACCATCATCTACGAGGAGTTCAAAGAGGGGCACGACCGGCCTGGGCGCTTGACGATCGACGATGTGGATCTGCGAGCCCTCAACGTGCGGCACGAGCCCGGCCGGCGCAGCGCCTCGGACACCATGTCGCTGGAGATCCGCGGGAAACTAATGAGTCAAGGGGACCTGCGGTTGGCCATCACCACGCCGCTCGATGCCGAGCGGATGACGATGTGGGTCCGCGGATCCCTGGGGTCGATGGATGCGCAGGCGCTCAATCCGCTCATCGAGCGCGTTACCCCCGCGCGGGTCAAGAGCGGCCGCATCGACGGCGTGGTTTTCGAATACACAGTGCGCAACGACGTCGCGCGCGGCGTGGTCGTGCCGCGCTACACCGACCTGGCGGCGGACATTACCGGCACCGGCGCCGGCGGCCTTCTTGGCAAGCATAATCCCATCAGCGGCCTGCTCCGTGCAGGTGCGGAGGCGGCTCAGGGATTGAAGGTGCGGCAAACCAACCCGGAGAAGCCCGACCGCCCGCCGCGTGTCGGACAGGTGAACCATACGTTCGGGGGTGAATCGCTGCCGTCCTGGTTCTGGAACGTCCTCAAGCAGGGCTTGCTAGATGTCGTGATGAAGTAGGATTAGTCGAGCCCCCGATCGCGCAGCCGGATCACCTCGTCGATCGATGGCTTGCCGTACCCGCTGGATTTCACGCGCTCAATGAAGCTTTTGGTCACGCCGTGATCGCGGGCCCTCCGCAGCTGCTGCAGGGTGAGCCCCTCGTAGCCCGCCGCTTTCAGCGATCGGATGTAGAACGGATCGACGCCATGGTCGCGTGACTGCACGAGCTCCTCGGGGTTCTCGGGCGCGTAGCCGGCTTCCTTCATATCCGCGATATACTCCTCGGTCACACCGTGATCACGCAGCCGCACGAGATTCTCGATGGGGAGGTTCTTGTAGCCGGCTCGCTCCAGTGCCGCGATGAATTCGGGATTCACACCGTGATCGCGCATCCGCACCAGCTCTTCCGCGCTCAAGTTCTTGTAGCCCGCGCGGTCCAGTGACTCGATGAAATCCGGATCCACTCCGTGATCCCGCATCCGGACGAGGCGCTCCGGATCTTCCATGTGATAACCTCGCGCTCCAATAGCGCGGACGTATTCGAGATCCGCCCCGTGGTTTCCCATTCGTGCGAGCTGACTGGCAGTAGGCGTGTCGTACCGTTGGCGCTTTAGCTCGTCCACTAGATCCAGTCCAACGCTCGCCATGGTCATCTGGAACTGCTCCCACTCCGTGGGCGCGTTGATGCCCCGCTTGGCCAGCTCGGCGACGAAATCGGAGTTCGGCTCGTAGGTGAAATGGCCCGAGCCCTTGCCGCGCGCGAACCAGCCCTCGCAGGTGAGCGAGCCCGCGGAACGCACGATCTTGAACTGCACCGTCGCGCCAGCTCCATCCATATCAGCCGCGGAGAGGCCCACAAACTCGCTCACGGGAACAGTCCGACCCCAGTTGCTGGAATACCGGCCTCCCTTGTCGCCGTACCGGATGGTGAGGTGAACCGTGCCCGACGTTTTAGCCCGCTCGATCAGCCATTGGCCATCGGATGGGACGGCGCGCTGGGCGAAGAGGACCGGCGTTGCGATCAAGCTTGCCAGCAGCAGGACGGCGAACCGCATAAGGGACTCCCGGCTGAATTTGAAAGTTGGATGGGCGATACCTTCCGAAAGTTGCAGTCCCCAGGCCCTAGTCAGGGAACGAACGCGACGCATATTCAGCGCCCTCACCGTCACTATCACCTTTGTTTGGAGAGCATCATGGCTTCACACCGTATGACACTGCCAATCGCCGCGACTGCTGTCGTGGCACTGGGGCTCGGAGGCTGCCAACGCTGGCTGGCCGAGCCGGAAACCGCCGCCGCCCGCGGTTCGGGGCTCACCTTGTCGGCACAGCTGACTGAGGGCGAAGATCCCGCCGCGGATCTCCGGACCCTGATGGACAGTATGAATGTCGTACTCGAAGCCGAGGGTGCCAATTATCGCGTCGCGATCGCAGAGTACATCACTGACGAGGCCGGGTTTAATGGGCAGGATACCGTGCTCGCCAAGAATGTGGGCAATAAGCGCTTGGGTGCGGACTTCATCCCGGGCGATCCACGGCGCAACGGCTGGAGCGGCGTTACCCCCGACGGCGCCGTCGACAATATCACCTACGCCATAGACCGGACGGGTGACGCCGTGCCTGTGTTCCCGCTGGTCGGCGGCCTGACCGCCGCTCAGACCGACGCGGCGATCGTGCGCGCGGTCACGACATGGGAGAATGTGGAGTGTTCGACAGTGGGTCTTACCAGAAACAACGACTTCGGGCTCGATATCGGCGTGGTCGCCTTCCAGAACAGTTTGGGCGGCAGCCCGTTCATCTTTGCCGACGTCCAGCACGCCGGCTGGCGGGATATCAACTTCGCTGGTGGCATTCTGGGCGTCACGTTCACGTTCGTCTTCATAAACGCGGCGGGGCCGACGGACAACGACGGGAACGGCTTGGCCGACGTCGCGTTCCGCGAGATCTATTTCGACCCCAGCTTCAACTGGCGAGACGACGGCGTCGGCAACGTGGACGTCCAGACGGTCGCGCTCCACGAGTTTGGGCACGGATTGAGCCAGGGACATTTCGGAATGATTGCGTTAAAGAACGACGGCAGCCTCAAGGCGTCACCGCGCGCGGTCATGAATGCGCTGTACGCCGGTCCCTTCCGGGTTCTCGTCGGGACGGACAACGGCGGCCACTGCGGGAACTGGGAAACCTGGCCGACTAACTAGATCTGAACCTCGAGGGATTGAAACGAAACCGTCGACCAAGACACGGACGCCTTGGTTGACGGTTTCGCGTGATTAGTGGAACTCTGCGCATGTGCGCGGCGGGTCACACTGCTTCAGCGATCAACTCGAAGAATCTCGCGAGGTCGATATTGCCGCCCGAAACAATGGCGACCACCGGGCCCCGACCGGCCTTACCCGTGAGCGCCGCCGCGAGCGCGAGTGCGCCCGCCCCTTCCGCAATCACGCGCGCCTTCTCCGCCATCAGACGCATCGCGCGTTTCACTTCATCCAGACTCACGACAATGACGCCGTCAACGACCGGCTGCATGCGCTGCCACATCCGGGGAAACACGCTTTTGCCACCGGCGCCGTCCACGAACGTGGCTTTCCAGTCCGGGAACGCTTGCGGGGAGCCCTTTGCAAAGGAAAGCGCGGCGGGTGCCGCGGTCTCGGGCTCAGCGCCCCACGCCTTGATCGCCGGCTCGAGCGCTTTCAGGGCACTGGCCACGCCCGTGATCAGACCGCCGCCGCCTACGCCCGCGATGATGGCAGTCGCGTCCGGGGCATCCTCGAGAATCTCGAGTCCCATCGTCGCGTGCCCGACGATGAAGTTGTGATCGTCGAACGGATGGATGAACGTCCCTTGGACGCCCGGATACGATCGCTCTTCGAGCGCTTGCCAGGCGCGGGCGTATGACACGAGCACGAGCTCCGCGCCCAGCGCGCGCATGCGCTCGAGCTTGGCGGCAGGCGCGGTCTCGATCGCGACCACGGTGCACGGGACGCCCGCGGCTCGCGCCGCATACGCGACACCTTGACCGGCGTTGCCGGCGCTGATCGTCCAGACGCCGCGCCGGCGCTCGGCATCTGACAACAGCGCGACGGCGTTAACAGCGCCGCGCAGTTTGTAGGCGCTGATCGGTTGCAGATTCTCGAGCTTGAGCCGCACGTCCGGCATTCCGGGGCCCAGGTCCAAGCGAATCAGCGGCGTGCGGACGATCGTTCCGGCGATCCGCTTCCTGGCGTCGCGGATCTCGCTCAAGCCGATGGGCCGTACCGGTTCAAGCGAGACCGTCATCCTGCTCCCTGCTCCGTGCTCCCTGCTCCCTCTCCCTGCTCTTCAAAACCAACGCCGCAGCCGCGACGTCTTCGACCGCGACGCCGACCGACTTGAAGAGTGTGATCTCCTGGTCGTTGCGGCGACCGGGAGCGGTTCCCGCCACGACCGCGCCGATCTCCGTGACCTCGCTCCGCGCGGCGATGACATCGCCCGATTCACGCGTCGCCGCCTCGCGCGAGTCAACGAAGACCCGGGCGGTGGTGACGAGATCGTCGTCCAGCTCACGCCAGTTGGGGCGGGTCGCGCCGATCGCGTTCACATGAGCGCCCGGTGTCAGCCAACTGCCTTGAAGCACGGGAGTGGTCGCGCTCACCGCAACCACTACCACGTCCGCGCCACGCACGGCATCGGCCGAAGTCGACACGGCCATCACGCCATGACGCTCCGCAAACGCCCGCGCGTTGCGGGGACTCCACACGCGTACTTCCTCGAAGGAACGAACGTGGCGCAGCGCGGCAAGGTGGCTCTTTGCCTGCACGCCGGATCCGATAATCCCGAGCACGCGTGAGTCCGCGCGAGCCAACTGCTGGGTCGCCACCGCGGATGCCGCGGCGGTCCGCATCTCGGTGATGAGCCGGCCGTCCAGCACCGCGAGCGGCTCGCCGGTCTCGGCCTTGAACATCACGATGAGCGCGTGGTGGGTATGGATCCCAACGTTCTGCGGATAGAACGTGACGAGCTTGGCGCCGAGGGCACCGGCGTACGCGGGCATGACGCCGAAGAAGCCCCCATGCTGGGTGATGGGAAGCACGGAACGCACCGGCTGCACGACCTTCCCCGCCGACAGATTGGCTAACGCCTGCGCTATGGCAGGAATGAGATCTGGGTAACGGAGCCGTTGTTCAACGGCGCTCTCGTCGAGGACTAGCATGAGGCGCTTAAGGTGCGGCAAAAGCAGGTCGTTCGCTAACCTCGGGTGGCGTGAGCCTGCTCACACTCGTTGGCCGAAGCAGATGGTTACCGTAGACCTTCCCAAGGCTCCTGCTCAGGCGCGGCTTCTGTGAGGGGGTACTGATGACGTCAACGAGCCCGGTCGTGACGACGCGGACGGATGTAAATGTCGCAATCGCCCTCCTGCTGCTCGCGGAGGCGTCGCTCTTCTTCACATTTCTGTTCATCGTGGGGCCGATTGCCACGCAGGAGCGGCTGCTGCCGCTCGCAGTGGTACTCACGCTCTGTGCGATGCTGGATCGGCAACACGATTGGGCGCGGTGGGGTTTGCTCGCCCCTGTCGCGTTTCGGGTCTGGAAGGTCGTGCTGTTGGTCGCCGCAGCCTGGGGCCTTGGCCGGACGGGCACGGCGCTGTTTCTGACCTTCATTAGTCTCGCGGAAATGTTTGCCGCTTTCATTTTGATTGATAGCTACGTCGTGCGGCGGCCGCGCCCCCGCGCAATCGGCTAGGCAAACGAATCGGAAGATTGGCATGTAATCGTTGTGACGCGTCTATTTATGACGCGATCAATGAGCACCTCGGGATTGCATGCCTAGGGATCCACATCGCGATCAGCCGATCTTCGTGTGGGGCGCGACGCTCGACACTGCATCCGCCGCGATCGTGATGGTGCACGGTCGCGGCGCATCGGTTGACGACATGCGCGCGCTGGCCGGCGAGATCGAGCACCCGAATGTCGCCTACATCGCGCCCGCCGCTGCCGGTCATACCTGGTATCCCTACAGCCTTCTCGAGCCGATGCAGCGCAACGAATCGTCTCTCTCGTCGGCGTTGCGGCTACTGGAGCGCGCGAGCGCAAAGGCGAGCGACGCCAAGATCCCTGGCGAGCGCCTGGCGCTTCTTGGGTTCTCGCAAGGCGGCTGCGTCGCGGTCGAGTTCGCGGCCCGGCACGCGCGCCGCTACGGCGCGGTGATCGGATTGTCCGCCGGGCTGATCGGCCACGAGGGAACGCCCCGAGATTACAAAGGGAGCCTGGTCGGCACGCCCGTGTTCCTGGGCTGCGGTGACGTGGATCCGCACATTCCCAAGCGGCGCGTCGATCACACCGCCGAAGTGCTCGGCAAGATGGGCGCGGTGGTGGATAAGCGGATCTATCCGGGGATGGGACACACGGTCAACGCGGATGAGATCGCGGCGGTGAGGGCGCTGGTGGAAAACCTCACCCGGTGACCCCGGCTGATTCACCGAGCGAATTCGGGAAGTTCTGAGGGAAGTTCTATCCGCTGACGATGAGCATGAGCGCGACCAGAGCGGTCAAGACGCCCGCGGTTTGCCAGGCGCTCAGGCGCTCGCCGAGGATGCCACGAGCCAGGAGCACCGTGCTCGCGGGATAGAGCGAGGAGAGCGTGACGACGGGACTCAGCGGGCCGATTCGAACCGCGAGCAGATAGAGAGCGTTGGCGATCATGTCGAGCGCGCCGCCGCCAAGAGCGAGCGCAGTAAGACCGGCCGGTATGCGCAACGATCTCCGGCGGACTGCCGCCAAGATTGCGAATAATGCCACGGACGCGATACGGTCGGTCAGCAGGGGCCACATGCCGGCCTCGGGCCGAGTTTGCGCGAGCGTGAGCAGAAACAGTCCGAAACCGATACCGGCGAGGAGTGCGAGGCCGACGCCGGTCCTCGCCCCCTGAGCCGCTGTCCTGTCGGTAGACTGCAGGCTCACCATCACGATCGAAACGACGCCCAGGAGTATGCCGGCGATGGCGATCGCACTGGGCCGTTCGCCGAGCGCGATTGACGTCACTACGGGAAGCGCGACCGCCGCGACGGCCGTGGTCGGTGCGACGACGGACATCGTGCCGATGGACAACGCGTAATAGAGGAGCGCGACGCCGACTCCACCGGTCAGTCCGGCGATCGCGCCCCACCAAAGATCTGCCGTGCGTGGTGTTGCGGCGGGCAGGAGTGGCAGTGCCAGCGCGACGAGCACCAGTCCACTCGCTTGCGAGAGTAAGACGACGGGAATCGCTGCTGCGCGGCGTGTGACGAGTCCGCCGGTGAAATCGGCCGCGCCGTAGAAACCGGCGGAAAGGAGCGCGAGGACGTACGCCATGAGCTAAGTACGATAGCAGCAAGTGAAAGGACGGCCGACGGTCGGGTGGTGGCGAGGCGTTAAATGTCGGGGTGAGCTCAGTGTGACGGCGTGACCGGGGCGAACGCGACCGTCACGGCCCAACGCTCGCAATCCTGTGCGGCTGCGTTGCCGCCTGCCGGATCGACGTGGAACTCTGCCCCCACCTCCTGCACCGCTTTGGAAAGTCGCTTGCGGATCGCGGCGATTGCACGGCGCGGGACGACGAGCACCAGCCGGGCGAGCAGGGCCGCGTGCTTCGCGTCGCGGGGCATGGCGAGCAGCTC
This sequence comes from Gemmatimonadales bacterium, assembly GCA_035251445.1. Taxonomy (GTDB): domain Bacteria; phylum Gemmatimonadota; class Gemmatimonadetes; order Gemmatimonadales; family GWC2-71-9; genus 20CM-2-65-7. Next base: position 9,470 of record DATFEG010000099.1, read on the forward strand.
GCGCTTGGCTTGATCGAGCAGCGTTGCCGCGATGGCCCGGCCTGCCGTGCGCCGGCCCGCGGCCGCCCCGCCCGCCACGGACCCTTGCACCTGCTGCGCAATCCCGACGTACCACTTCTCCACCGTGCCGCGGTTCTTGCGTTTCTCTTTCAGCACGAGCAGTCCGGCGCGTTCGAGCGCGGCGACGTGATGATAGAGCCGCGTCGGCGGCTGCCCCAGCAGGTCGGCGACCTGTTTCGTCGTTCTGGGCGACTCCGCGAACAACTCCATCATGCGGAGGCGCAGCGGGTGCGCGAGCGCGCGCAGGTCGGCGACGCTGCGGCGCAGCACAGGGGCGCCTGCGCGGGAAGCGCGACGGGAACGGAACCGTGCCATGACCACCTAGTCTACTGCTCCCCCCAGCCCCTTGCCACCCGGCGTTATATTATTCAATATTATTTGAACAATACAGGGAGCGGCGCATGCCGGTCGCCATCGATATCGTCTTCACGGTCTGGGTGCTCGTCGCGTCCGTGTACGATCACGTGTATTTCTGGCCGCGCTTTCGCGCCGCTGTGGCGGCCGGCCGTCCCGGCACGCGGGTCCGCGTCTACCTCCGGGGCATGAGCGGTCAGTGGCTTGGCTCACTCGGCGTGGTCGCGATTTGGATTCTCGAGGCACGCCGATGGTCGGCGCTGGGCCTGACCCTGCCCCACGGCTGGCGGCTCGCGGTGGCGATCGCCGTGCTCCTGGCGGCCGTCGGGTTCTTGCTGTTGCAGGTCCGGCAGGTGATGGGACTCGCTCCCGAGACCCGCGTTGCCCTTCGGCCCAGTCTCGGGGACGTCACGTTCCTGATGCCGCACACCGCGGCCGAGGCGCGGTGGTGGGTTGGGGTGTCGCTGACCGCGGGGTGGTGTGAAGAGCTGCTGTTTCGCGGTTATCTGGTGTGGGTCTTCGCGCCGTGGCTGGGGACGGTCGGGGCGATGATGTCCGTGGTGATCGCATTCGGATTGGGCCATGCGTATCAGGGGCGCCAGGGGGTGATCAAAGCGACGGTCGCGGGCGCGGTGATGGCCGCGATCGTGCTGGCGAGCGGTTCGCTCATCCCCGCAATGATCGCGCACGCGCTCATCGATATCGGGGGCGGAATGGTCGGGTACGGGTTGTTGCGCGAAACGGGCTCGGTCACTTCCGCAGGAATCGTTGGATCGGGCGTCACACGATGAGGGTGACTTGGCGATCGATGAGGGCCTTGCAGGCAGCGACTGACCAGACCCCGCGCGAGGCTGGGAGCAGAAGCGCGCCGCGCGCGCGTAGCGAAGCCGGCCGCGCGTTACCCCTCGCGGGCCATCAGACGAGCTCGTGCTTCCGCGACCTCTTGGTGCGGAGGCGCTGCTCCTTCGAGAGGGTTCGGCTGCCCCTTGCCGGTGGTAATGAGGTTGCGCAAGCTGCTCCCCACGTACCCGCCCCAGGCGTCCGAGCAAACGTTGTAGCACTCGTAGGCAGGCACGAGTCCCACGTGCGTGAATCGCACGGCCGTCTTGCTGCCTTGCCTCGAGATCTCAAACACCACATCCGTGCCGGTCCACTCGGTTTTGTCCGCGACGAAGTTGAAGTAGTTCTCCACGCAGTGCCAGACGACTTTCTTGCCGGGCACGAATTCGGTGATCTTGAACCGGGCCCGGTGCACGTCCTGATAGTGGTAGTCCCACTCCGCGCCGAGCTGGTCGGTGTTTCCCGCGATCGCCTCAGACCACCAGCCGCGGACGTTGTTGATGGCGTCGAACACCTCTTCAGGTGACCGATCTACGACAAACGACTTTGTGTAATTCTTGCCGAGCATGTTGATATGCCTTCCTTAATAGAGTGTGTGGTCAATCCACCAGGGCGCCAACCGACAGGTTGGCGACGGTTCCCGTCATGGCTCCGGCCCGATCCGACGCCAGGAACGCGATGGTGTCCGCAACTTCGGCGAGCGTTGGCAGGCGTTTCAACAGCGTGCCCTCGGCCATGCCGGCCATCGCTTCCTCGGGCGACTCGCCGAACAACTCTCTCGTATAGGAGCCGGCTGCGGGCGCATCGCTGATCGCGTGCGGGCGGATGCACACGACGCGGATGTTTTTCGGGGCCAATTCGGCGGCCAAAACCCGCGAGAACGCCTCCCTGGCGGCGCCCGACGCGCTATGCCCCAGGATCCCGGGTATAGCCAGTTGGGAACCGGGCTCGGACAGGGTCAAAATCACACCTGGTCGCTTTCCACCCATATGCCGGATCACGGCTTTGCTGGTGATGAACAGCGTGCGCAGAAAGCCGTCGATCGGCCGCATGAATTCCTCGAGCGACAGATTCTCGAGCGTGGTGCCCTGGTCGTGCATGATGCTGACGGCGTTGAGGGCGATGTCGATGCTTCCTGCCTTCGCGGCGACCGCGTCGGCGTGCCGCTCGACCGCCCGTTGATCGAAGACGTCGACGCGCGCGGTCTCGACACTGCCCCCCGCCGCCACGATATCGGCCGCGACGGCGTCGAGCCTGGCGGGCGTCCGCCCCGCGAGGAAGACGCGCGCCCCGTCTCGCGCGAACACCCGCGCTACGGCGCCGCCGATTGCGCCGCCGCCGCCGTAGATCACGGCGTTCCGGTTCTGTAGCAGAACCCGATTGGCCCCGGTCACCAGTACTGCGTTCCCTGCGATCTCCATGGCATCTGCTCCAGTTGGGATTATTGCCCGGTAAATGACTATTGTGACAATAGTGGAAATCACTATTGTCATGCAAGCCCCCCCTTTCCCGCACTTCCGGGCGGCCCGTTGAGCAGTTGCGTGATGCAAGCTGCGACACTAAACTCCCGCCATGCTCGGACGCACCTATGACAAGGAAGTGTGCTCGGCCGCCCGCGCGCTGGAGATCGCGGGCGAGCGCTGGAGCCTGCTGATCCTGCGGAACGCGGCGTTCGCCGGCATGACCCGCTTCAGCGAGTTTCAGAAGAGTCTCGACATCGCGCCCAACGTGCTCGCCGACCGGCTGGCGCATTTCGTCGAGGCCGGCCTGATGACAACCTCTGGGGACGCGGGCGGGAGCTACCAGCTAACGAAGAAGGGCCTCGACTTCAAGCCGGTGATCGTCGCGTTGACCGAATGGGGAGACCGGTGGGAGGCGCCCGAGGGCCCCCCCATCATCTACGAGCATGCGGGCTGCGGAGGGCGGGTGAGGCAGGAGCTGGTATGCCGGCGGTGCGACCAAAAGGTCCGGCCGCCGGATATCACCGCTCGCAAAACGGCCGTGTTGGCGCGGCTGCAGGAGCGGCGTCAGGCCAAGACCCGGGGAGGCCGCGCTTCAGGAACGCGAGCGGAGTCTCTCGAGCATGGCCGCGATGTCGCCCGCTGACAGCCAGCGCCCACGCAGCATCACACCCGCAATGCGGCGCGTGTTGGCGATGTCCACGAGCGGATTGGCATCGAGCAGCACCAGGTCGGCACGCTGCCCGACGGCGACCGTCCCCCGCTCGCCTTTCTCACCCAGGAACTCGGCGGCGTTGGCCGTGGCGGCACGCAGGACCTCGTAGCGCGGCAGCCCAGCGCGGACGAGATCCGCCATCTCGTCGTGCGCAGAGAAGCCGGGGACGACTCCCGTGTTCATGGCGTCAGTACCGACCAACATGCGCACTCCGCGCGCATGGAACTCCCGCACCAACTTCTCGAGCAGCGCATAGCGCCGCATCATCGGCTCGTAACGGTCGGGGCGAATACGATTGGTGTACGGATTCGTCGCCGGCCCCCAGATGACTTGATTTGAGCGCGGCAGGTAGCGCACCTCAGGCCGCGCCAGCACGGCATCCAGGTCGTGGACCATGCGCGCGATCATCTTGTAGGCCGTGAGATTCGGCATGAGCCAGATCCGCGCTTCCGCGGTCGCACGCGCGAGCTCGGGAATCCGCGCCACGACGTGCGAAAGCGACGAGTCGGTCGAGCGGTTCTGGTGATCGTACAGGAACTCCTCCGCGTGCGCGAGCGCATACTGCGCCGGACGCTCGGCGAACATCGTCTCGATGCCGAGGTTGCGCGGTGCATGCCCGACGACGCGGATCCCTTCACGACGCGCGACGACCAGGAGACGGTGGTACGCCTCACGCGAGAGGTCGCCGTGCAGTTTCACGAAATCGTACCCGGCGCGCTTTTGCTCGATCACGGCCTGCTCGACTTCGTCGGGCGTCGTCACGAACGGCTCGTTGATGTACGGACCCACCGTGTACAGGCGCGGACCGAATACACGACCGGCCGCCACGCCATTCCGCAGCTCAAGAATCTCTGGCGCGCCGCGCAGGCTCAACACCGTGGTCACGCCATTGGCGAGGAATAACGGAAGCAACAGAGGCTGCTCGTCTGGCGGGTTGCCGTGAAAATGGACATGGACGTCGGCAAACCCGGGGATCAGATATTTGCCTGACCCATCGATCGTCTGCATGCCGGAAGGCACTCGCACGCTGCGCGCACTGCCCATGCTGGTGATCCGACCGTTTTGGACGATGACCGTCTGACCCTCGAGCACGCGCTCGACGTCCATGGGGAGAACGTTCACGTTAACGATGACGACGGGCTGATCGACGCTGGTCTGTTGGGCCACGCATCGAGGCGGGACGCCGATCGCGAGAACAGCAGCCAGACAAGTGGCGAGGGGCCGGAGCATGGTCATGGGTTATGGATGGGTGTCACCGCGCGCAGGGTTGCAGTCGGCTCCTCCTTGCGGGCCAATACCGCAGTGCCGACTTAGATTCGAGATCGTCTTGCAAAGCGAGGAGTAACGAAATGGCGCAACCGCTGCACGATGCCAAACATGATCGCCGCATCGACTATATCGAGATGGCCGCCACGAGTATCGATGCCACCAAGCGGTTCTATCAGGATGTGTTCGGCTGGAAGTTCACCGATTACGGCCCCGAGTACACGAGCTTCGCAGACGGCCGGATCGCGGGCGGCTTCTACAAGGCGGACGCGGTGCGCGCAGGGACGGTGCTCGTGGTGATTTTCGCCGTTGGTCTCGCCGCCGTCGAGCAGCACGTGCGCAAGGCCGGCGGCAAAATCGTAAAGCCCGTATTCAGCTTCCCCGGCGGCCGGCGGTTTCACTTTACGGATCCGAGCGGCAACGAGCTGGCGGTGTGGTCGGATCGATGAAGGTTTCGACGAATACCATGCTGAGCGCTATCGGGAGCACGCCGCTGGTCCGCCTCTCGCGCATTGCCCCCGCGGGCGCGGCGGACGTGTGGGTGAAGCTCGAGTACTACAATCCCACCGGCTCCTACAAGGACCGAATGGCGCTCTCGATGATCGAGCGCGCCGAGCAGCGTGGCGCCCTGAGGCCGGGGATGACCGTTGTCGAATACACCGGCGGCAGCACGGGCATTTCCCTCGCGTTCGTGTGCGCGGTGAAAGGCTATCGCTGCCGTATCGTGTGCAACGACGCCGTCGCCATCGAGAAACGCCGCAGCATGGAAGTGTTCGGCGCGGAGCTCGAAGTCCTGAAGAGCGACGGCGGCAAGCTCACGCCCGACCTGGTGCCCCGCATGATGGCGCGCGCGCGCGAGATCGCCGCCGAGGGACCGAGCTACGCCACC